>JACCRC010000201.1 GCA_013813765.1 Deltaproteobacteria bacterium
CTGTTCGCGCTGACCGGATAGCGTCTGCGCGAGATGCCGTTCGCGAAGGCTCTGAAGATCTAGGGCGTCCACTCGGGGCCCGACGAGCGCTCCACGAAGTAGCGCGCGCCGTCGGCGTCCTTGTCCCAGTCGGCCCTCGAGCCATAGAAGATGTGGTTCTTGATCGCGGCGTCCAGCGGATCGTCGAGCGTGCCCGCGGTCAGGTAGACGTTCTTCTCGTCCTCTTCCGCCGGCAGCGGCGTCCCGCAGGTCCTGCAGCGCGTGATGCTGTAGGTCGGCCGCACGGCGTAGGTGACCCGGTGGTCCTCGCCGGTGAGCCAGTGAAAACGCTCGCGCGGCACGATCAGGATCGTGTTGCCCGTGCCCCCGCTCACCTTGCGGCAGTTCGAGCAGTGACACATCCAGATGCCCTCGAAGTCGCCTTCGACCTCGTAGCGGAGCGCACCGCACAGGCAGCTGCCTTTTCTTCGCATGCAGCGACACTAACGACGTGATCGACTACTCGTCCATGACGCAGTAGGCCTTCGTGAAGTCTCGTTTCGCGAGGGCCGCGGTGGGAACGCAGAAGAAGATCGAGGCGTTGTCGCCGAAGCTAAAGCCGCTCACCGCATCGGAGCCCACGCGAAGCAGCAGCTGCTCCTTGGCCTCCGGGATCCCCAGGTAATACGTCGCGATCGCCCACCCGAGACTTGCGTGCGTCGCACCATCATCGGCGTTGCTGGTCGCTGCCTCGTAGGCCTCGGATTCGGACTCGATCAGGGCGAGCTTGCGAATCGATTCCAGATTTGGTGACGGCAACGGCCGCACGTGCGTGATCTTGACCGTCGCTGCGTCGAAGCGCTGCTGCGCGCCCAGTGTCGCCGGCGGCGATATGCGCACCAGCTTGGGCTTCTTCTTCGCGTAGAGCACCAGCGATGCGATCCGCTGGAGCTCGCGCTTCTCGCCGAGGACGACTTCCGGCCGGGCGAAGAACCAGAGCATGCCGGTCTTGGGGAGGAGAGCGTCCGTGTCGTGCGGCGCGAGGTCGTCGAGATCGAGCTGAGCAAGGAACGCGAGGGGGACGTGCAGCTTTCCCTTCTTGTCGGGCGCGGGGATCGTACCCTTGGGATACTCGCTGACCTTCAGCACGAGATCCTTCTCCGTGCAGTCGACATGCGGCCACGCGGTCTTCGCCGGGAGATCGGGTTCGCCACCAAATCGTGTCGTTCCGACGGGCGGCTTCCCGATCTTTTTCGGGGCCAGGTCGATCCGCGTGCGTGCGAGCGCGACGATCTTCTCCGCACGCTCGACCGCGAGCCCCGCTTCGACGAGTGGTCGCGCCGCGGGCGAGGCTGCGCGGGCTGGCTTCGCCTTCGCCGCCGTGGCCTTCTTCGGCGGGGGTTCCGCCACGGCCGCTCCGGGGATGGTCTTCTCGAGTCCTGCGATCGCGGCCGCGACAGCGCTCTTCGCCTTGCCTTTCAGCGTGGCGACGAGCGCGCGCAACTGCGGTAACGCGGCAGGGTCGGCGAGGTCCTCGATCGCGCTGAGCGGCACGGTGAAGTGCCAGTCGCCTAGCTTCGCCGAACGCGCGACGATCTTCACGAGGGCGGGGAGGGCGCCGGGAACCTTGATCTGGCGCAGATCCTGATAGAAGTAGCCCGTCTCCGGTTCGCCCTTGGCGGCCGCAATCTTCTCGATCTCGCGCACGAGTAGTGCCTGGACCTCGGGTCGCGTGGCGTGCTTCGCCAAAAAGTCGGTCGACCTTGGCAGTCCGGGACCTCCGTGCACCCAGCGCCTGGCGGCCTCGAAGAACCGCGGATCGATCTCGCCGTCGTGCTGCCGCAGCGCATCGAGCACACGGCTTGCGTACTCCTTCTTGGCGAGATGCGGCGCCAGCGTGTCGGATGCAGCAGCAGGCGTCGCGGATCGCAAGACGGCGCGAGCGCCCGTCGTCCACCGGTGGTGGCCGTACTTCGCAGGTTCGCCGATCCACCGCGCCGCTGCCAGGAGCGCGGCTGCCGGTGCACCCTGGGTCACGACCGCTTCCCCGACCAGGCGGGTGATCTCGTTGCACGGATGCTCCTTGATCACCCGCGTCAGCGCGGCCGCCACCGCAGGGTTGTCGGCGTGGGTGACCAGGCGCTTCGCGAGGTCGTCGATGAGCGTGAGTCGGTCCTGGACCTGCTCCCAGAGCGGCTCGGTGTTGAGTAGCTCCTCGCCGCGCTCGATGTCGCTCTTGGAGCGACCGGCCGCGAGTGCATCCGTCCACCCGAGCGGACCAACGTCGACGGCCTTCACGAACAGCGCGAGCTGCGCAGCAAGAGGCGCATCGTCGGGCGGCGCCTCGAGGGTGGGGACATCGGTCGGGAACGGGAGATCGCGCGTCTGAGCTGCCACGGGATGCATCATGCCGGGATACGCCGCGTCGATGGGTGCCCCGGTGGAACGCATCGACCATTCACGCGAAACCGCTAGCTACGCTGACATCCCAACCCGCTGGCGAGCCAGCAAGCACGAGCTGGTGCCGGCCGTGAAGTGCCGGCAGGTCACCGGGCGATCCGCGTACACCGTGCAGCGATATCGCTCTCCGTTGCCGCCGCTGAGGGCCGCGCACCGATCGCCATCGCGGAGGACCTCGAAGCGACCGCCGTCGGCGACGACGAGTAGTGGCAAGCGCTGGACCGCCGGGTCATCGGCGTTGACCGGGACGATGTGGAACGCCTCCCGGCAGCACGCCCCACAGTCCTGGCAGTCGAGCGCGGGTTCGTACCGCTCGCACGTCGGCCACTGGTCCTCGACGACGCCCTCGGCCTGCTGGCACACGATGCGATCGCCCGAGACGCCGCGCCACGCGCACGTCCCGCAGTTGCCGCTGGCCTCGCCGAACGCAAAGCCGCCCGGGTGGAGCGGCGGTGTTTCGACGCCGGCGAGCTGCGCGGTGGCGACGAGCGCGGCGTGCAGGGCAGGGGCCCACGACTCCCAGACGGCGCTGCGCAGGCCGCCCAGTGCGTCGCGCACCGATGGATCCGAGCGGTCGGCGAGCACGTCGCCGCTCCACGGCGACTCCGCGGGTGTCAGCAGCTCGCGGAGCCCATGCCGGCGGGCGAGCACGTACTGCACCCGCAGCGCAGCGACCTCGCGCGGTCCCGTCGAGCAGGCGCGCCACTCGCTTCGCTCGATCAGTGCGTGGCAGAGCTGGTGGAAGATCGTTACAGCGCTGGTGTCAGCGAGAGAAACCGGAAGACCGATCTGTTCGACGGCGGTGATCCAGATCTTCAGCAGCGCGTCGTTCCCGATGGGCCGGTCCCCGGTCATGCTCGCCGAGCGTACCGTGGAAGAAAGAGCTAGGGCGGTCCGAACCACATCGTGAGTGCGCGCGAAGGCCGTCGTCGCTGCCGTCTCCGACCCAGGCGACGTACAGTGCGCGCATGCACGTTCCGCTGACCTTGCTGGACTTCCTCGAACGCGCCGAGCTGGTCTACGGCGATCGGGTCGCTGTTGTCGACGAACCGCAGCCACCGGGCGGCGGACTCGAGCGGATCACGTACTCGGAGCTCGCCGCGATGTCGCGAAGCCTGGCGTCCGCGCTCGACGAGCTCGGCGTCGCTGAAGGTGCGCGCGTCGCGATCGTGTCGCCGAATGCCGCGCGCTTCGTGGTCGCGCTGTTCGGCGTCTCCGCGTTCGGCCGGATCCTCGTGCCGGTCAACTTCCGGCTGAAGCCCGAGGAGATCCGCTACATCGTCGAGCACTCGGGCTCGACCGCGATGCTCGTGGACGCCGAGCTCGAGGAGCTCGTGCGCGACGTCCCCATCGAGCATCGCCTCGTGATGGGGGAGGGCAGCGATGCGCAGCTGTTTCGCCGCAGCGATGCGAAGCCGCGCTTCGCCGTCACTGACGAGACCGCGACCGTCTCCATCAACTACACCTCGGGCACCACCGCGCGGCCGAAGGGCGTGCAGCTCTCGCAGCGCAGCTGCTGGCTCAACGCGGTGACGTTCGGCTGGCACGTCGGCGTCACGGACCGCGACGTCTATCTGCACACGCTGCCCACGTTCCACTGCAACGGCTGGGGCATGCCCTATGCGCTCACCGCGATGGGCGTCCGCCAGATCATCATCCGCAAGATCGACGGCGCCGAGATCCTGCGCCGGATCGAGGCGGAGGGCGTCACGCTGCTCAATGGTGCGCCCGCCGTGGTCGCGGCGATCCTCGATGCGGCCACTGAGCGTCGCGAGCGGGGCGAGCCCGTTCCGGGCAGCGGCACGGTGCGCATCGTGGTCGCAGGCGCGCCACCGCCGTCGAAGACGATCGAGCGCGTGGAGACCGAGCTCGGCTGGGAGTTTATCCAGATCTACGGGCTCACCGAGACGTCGCCACTACTGACCGTCAACCGCGCGCCCGCGGAGTGGGACGAGCTGTCGCCGGCCGCGCGCGCGCAGCGGCTCTCGCGCGCCGGAGTGCCCGCGATCGGAGTCCGGATCGAGGTCAGTCCCAGCGGCGAGCTCCTCGCGCGATCGAACCACGTCTTCGACGGCTACTACGAGCAGCCCGGGGAGACCGACCGCGCAGTGGTGGACGGCTGGTTTCACACCGGCGATGGCGGGCACCTCGACGGCGCCTACGCCGTGATCACTGATCGCAAGAAGGACGTGATCATCAGCGGCGGCGAGAACGTGTCGTCGATCGAGGTCGAGGACTGTCTCTACCAGCACCCCGCGGTCGCAGAAGCCGCCGTGATCGGCGTGCCGCACGAGAAGTGGGGCGAGACCGTGCTCGCGTGCGTCGTGTTGCGTCCGGGCGCAACCGCGACCTCCCGCGAGCTGATCGATCACTGCCGCGAGCGCCTGGCGCACTTCAAGTGCCCGACGACCGTCGAGCTGCGCGAGTCCATGCCGCGCACCGCGACCGGCAAGCTGCAGAAGTTCCGGCTGCGCGAGCCGTACTGGGCCGGTCACGCGCGCGGCGTCAATTAGCGGGCTTTCGAGCGAAGCAGCCGCCGCGCTGCCCGACTGGGATCCAGGCGGGAAGTTCTGAGGCCGGGTTCGCTGTACAACTGTGCATGGCCGATCCTGATGTTCCGTTCGATGCGATCGCCGCTGCCAAGGAGTTCGACGATCTGCTCGCCGAGGCCGGTGCCGGCAGTGCGCTGGAGGGCGCCGAGTACGTCGCGACCCTCGAGGACGAGATCGAGGAGCTGAACAAGGTCGTCGCGGAGAAGGACGCCCTGCTCCACAAGGCAAACCAGCGCGCCGATCAAGCGCACGCCGAGATCGAGGCTGCGGCGAAGCGGCTCGAGAATGCCTCGGCCAAGGAGCTCGGGCGCCGCACGCGGCAGCTGCTCGAGGGGTTCCTGCCGGTCGTCGATGATCTCGATCGCGGGATCGCCGCAGCGAGGCAACACGCCGAGTCTGCCGACGTGGTGACCGGGCTCGAGCTCGTCAGGCGGAGCATGCTCGCGCGGCTCGGCCAGCTCGGCGTCACGCACGTCCCCGCGCTCGGTGAGAAGTTCGATCCGCACCGGCACGAGGCGATCGCGCTGGTGCCGGTCTCGGATCCTGCGCAGGACGGCCACGTGATCGACGTGATGCGCGAGGGCTACGCGATCGGCGAGGAGACGCTGCGGCCCGCCGGCGTCGCTGTCGGCAAGCGCACGGCGTGACACCGACCTGGGGCCATCTAGTTCCAGTGCCGCCAGGCACGTACGTTGCAATTCGATGCTGTGATGCCAACGACCGAGGAACACGTCACCCGGATTGTCGAGCGGTTGCGCCGTGATCACCCGGATCCGGCCCTGCGCGAGGAGCTCTACGCCGACGGCAAGCTCGGCGAGTACGTGCGCACGCTCATGAACGGCCACGACGTCAACGATGCGACGATCGAGAAGATCGCCGCGGATGTCCGCGCGGCCGAGGACGGCGCTCCGCATCACTAGATGTGCGACTGCGCAGCAGGTGGGTACGTCCGGACTCGCATGAAACTCAAACATCTCGTGGCGGGCCTCGCGCTCGCTGGTGCGCTCGGGGCATGCAGCAAGGGGGGCTCGGCCGACGTCGATGCGTTCATGAAGCTCGACACCGAGAAGGCGGCGGCGTTCGCGGCCGGCGGTACCGACTGCGCAGCGAAGGCGAAGAGCGCGGGCGAGTGGCGCACCAAGCACTCGGCCGAGTACAAGGCGCTTCAGGCCAAGCTGAACAAGCAGTGGTCGGACGGTCCGCCCGGAGAGGTGAAGGAGAAGTACGGCGACGTGATCAAGGCGAACAAGAAGGCCGTCGTCCGCGCGATGCTCGACTGCAGCAACGATCCGACGTTCAGCAAGATGATGGACGACACGACGGCGGACTGAGCGCGGTCAGGTCTTTCGACAGGAGCAGGCCCTGGTACTTCCCCCCCTCGCACGACGCTCAGCTCTTGTTGACCGGCTTTCCGGCCTTGTTCCAGCCGTCCGTTCCAGCGCTCATGACAAACACGTTCTTGTAGCCCATCTGGATGGCGCGCCCGGCGCCAGTGTGTGAAGCCATTCAACCAGGGCCTCCACAATAGAAGACGAGCTTCGTGTTCTTGTCGGCGGGCAGGGCGCTCGCGGTGAACGTCTCCTCGTCCTCGATCAGGATCGCGCCCGGCAGCGTGCCCGCCTTCTTGCGAGTCTTCTCGCTGTTGCAGTCGACGGCCGTCAGCGTCTTGGCCTCGAGGCCAGCGGCGACCTCGTCGACCGACATCTCGGGAAGGTTGTGCTCGACCTTCGACTTCGAGTCCTTCGACTCGCAACCGAGTGAGGGGGCCGCGAGAGCGATGGCCACGGAGAACAGCAGCGTGCGCATGCACCGAGCATAGCGCACCCCCGGGGTTCGTCACTCAGGCAGGCGTGGGGTTCGCAGGTCGAAGCTTGCGCCACAGCCCCGTGGCGAGCTTCACGAGGATCAACGAAACGATGCCCGCGATCACGCCCACGATACCCTCGAGCGCCGACGATCCGATCGTCTCGATGACGGCGCCGCGTTCGGCGGTGATGGCCGCGATCTTCTCGTTGAGCCACGGGATGCCGTGGACGAGGATGCCGCCTCCGACGAGGAACATCGCGATCGTGCCGGCGATCGAGAGGAGCTTCATCAGCCACGGCGCGACGGCGAGGATGGCACGGCCGAGCGTCTGCGTCCCCTTCTTGAGGCTCAGGCGCAGGCCGAGGTCATCGATCTTCACGATGCCGGCGACGAGGCCATAGACGCCGACCGTCATGAGTAGCGAGATCGCGACGAGGACGCCCGCCTGCGAGGCAAGCGACTTGCCGGCGACAACGCCGAGCGAGATCGCGATGATCTCCGCCGAGAGAATGAAGTCGGTGCGCACCGCGCCCTTGATCTTGTCCTTCTCCAGCGCGACCAGGTCGACCGTGACGTCCTTGGCGGCCGCGTGGAGCTCTGCCTCGTGCTGCTTGTCCTCCTTCGACGGGAAGAACTTGTGGTGCAGCTTCTCCACGCCCTCGAAGCACAGGAACGCGCCGCCGAACATCAGCAGCGGGATGATCGCGACCGGCAGCAGGTAGCTGATGAGGAGCGCGGCCGGCACGAGGATGGCCTTGTTGCGCAGCGAGCCCTTCGCGACGGCCCACACGACGGGCAGCTCGCGATCCGCGCTGAGACCGGTGACCTGCTGGGCGTTGAGCGCCAGGTCGTCGCCGAGGACACCAGCGGTCTTCTTCGCGGCAACCGAGACGTCGTCGAGCATCATCGTGATGTCGTCGAGCAACGCGAGCAAGCTGGAAGCCATGCCGATTGGTAACACTACGCGCGTCCCCCACAAACGGACCGGTCCGGGTTACTGCTCGGGAATGGCGGACGTGCTGGAGACCACCGGCGGCGACTTCCCGATCGAGGAGGTCGAGCTCGGTATCGCGAACCGCACGTGGACGATTCGCCATGTCGGCTCCGTGATCAGCGCCGAGGAGGAGGCGCAGTACCTTCGCTCCGCGCACGGTACCAAGCGGCCCTACGGCGCCGTGCTGTGGCCCTCCGCGATCGCGCTCGCGCACGAGATCGCATCGCGCGAGATCGCCGGCAAGCGGATCCTCGAGCTCGGTGCCGGCACGGGGTTCCCGGGCATCGTCGCCGCGTCCCTCGGCGCGCACGTCGTGCAGACCGATCGGCAGCGGGTCGCGATGCACGTGTGCCGGCAGAACGCGGAGCGCAATCGCGTGACGATCGATCACCGGCTCGCGGACTGGACCCAGTGGGAGGACACCGACCGCTACGACGTCATCATGGGCTCCGACATCCTCTATGCGGAGGAGCTGCACGGACGGCTGCGCAACATCTTCGATACGAACCTCGGCGCGGCCGGGACGGTGCTCATCGCCGACCCCTTCCGCGAGGCGAGCTTGCTGCTGCTGCGTGCGATGGAGGCGGACGGCTGGCGGGTCTCCCTCGACAAGTGGACGGTCGGCGTGGCGCCTCCGCCGCGGCCGGTCGGCGTCTACGCCCTGACGCGGGCCGCCGGGATCGGCATTCCGTAGTAGTGTGAGCGGGCTAGCTACAGCTGTGCGACGCCGCACGTCCCGGGCGTGCGGAATCGCCGCAGTTCTGGCGCCAGCTTCCGCCAACTTCCACTCTCCGAGCGCCACAGACATGGCGCGCTCCTTGAAACGTGGCAGGAGCGCCTCTCACCAAGGACCCGTTCCGATGCCCAACGTACTGCTGGTTGATGACGATGAAGACACGCGGACCCTGCTCCACGAGGGGCTGAAGCGGCGTGGGTTCTCCGTCGAGGCGGTCGAGTCCGCTCAGGCGTGTCTCGACTGGGTCCGCGATCACGACGTGGATGTGGTCGTCACGGACGTCCAGATGCCCGGGATCTCCGGCGTCGAGCTCTGCGAGCAGCTGCGCGAGCGTCACCCGCACGTGCTGGCGATCGTCCTCACCGGCCTCGGGACCTATGACACCGCGATCGCGGCCGTTCGCTCCGGTGCGTACGACTATCTCGCCAAGCCGGTGAAGATGGACGCGCTGGTCGTCGCCCTCGAGCGCGCGTTTGGACACCTGGCGGTCTCCCGCGAGGTACGCCGGCTTCGCCAGGCTGTCGACATCGCCGTTCCGATTCCGTCACTGATCGGATCGAGCCCGGCGATTCGCGAGATGAGCACGATGATCCGCCGCGTCGCGGATGTCGATGCGACGGTGCTGATCACCGGCGAGAGCGGAACCGGCAAGGAGCTCGTCGCGCGCGCGCTTCACGACCTGTCGCCGACGCGGCGGACCGCCCCGTTCGTCGCGATCAACTGCGGCGCCGTACCGGCAAACCTGCTCGAGAGCGAGCTGTTCGGCCATGTTCGCGGGGCGTTCACGGATGCGAAGTCGTCGCGCGCCGGTCTGTTCCTGCAGGCGCAGGGCGGCACGATCTTCCTCGACGAGATCGGCGAGATGCCGCTCGAGATGCAGGTCAAGCTGCTGCGCGTGCTGCAGCAGCGGACGGTGCGTCCCGTCGGTGGTGATGAGGAGATTCCGTTCGATGCGCGCGTGATCACGGCGACGAACCGCGATCTGCAGAGCGAAGTCGACGAGGAGCGGTTCCGCGAGGATCTGTTCTACCGGATCAACGTCGTCGCGATCCCCGTTCCTCCGCTGCGCTCGCGCGGCGCGGACATCCTGCTCCTCGCGAAGCACCTCATCACGAAGGTCGCGAGCCGCGGCAACAAGCCGATTCCGTCGATCAGCAGCGAGGCCTCGCGCAAGCTGGTGTCCTACGACTGGCCGGGAAACGTTCGCGAGCTGGAGAACTGCATCGAGCGCGCGGTCGCGATGTGCGGCGGCGCCGAGATCGATCTCCCGCACCTGCCGACGAAGGTCGTCAATCATCAGCCGGCACGGATCGAGCTCTCGACCGCCGAGCCTGCCGAGATGATCACACTCGACGAGATGGAGCGGCGCTACGTCCGCCAGGTGCTCGCGAGCGTCAACGGCAACAAGACCCATGCCGCGCGCGTGCTCGGCATCGATCGCCGGTCGCTCTATCGCCGTCTCGAAGCTCCGACTACCTCGACGAGCAACGACGCTCCGTAGCGCGCGCGATCGTGCTACGCGTGCGAGATGGCACCGCCTGATCGCAAGCAAGCGAGTGACTTTCCACCCGAGGTCCTCGAGCTGTTCGACGGCTACGTCCACAACGCGGTGTCGCGTCGCGACTTCCTGACGCGCGCGGCGAAGTACGCTGTCGGCGGAATGACGGCGCTCGCGATGCTCGAGAGCCTGCAGCCGAACTTCGCGTGGGCGGAGCAAGTCGATAAGTCCGACGAACGGATCAAGACCGAGTACCTCACCTACAAATCACCGAAGGGCTCGGGCGAGATGAAGGGCTATCTCGCGCGCCCGGCGAAGACGAGGGGCAAGCAGCCCGGTGTCGTCGTGATCCACGAGAACCGCGGCCTCAATCCGTACATCGAGGACGTGGCGCGGCGGCTCGCGCTGCACGACTACATCGCGTTCGCACCCGATGCCCTCACTCCGCTCGGCGGCTATCCCGGGGACGAGGAGAAGGCGCGCGAGCTGTTCAGCAAGCTCGACGCGGGCAAGCGCACCGAGGATCTGATCGCCGCCGCCGAGTACGTGAGGGCGCGGCGCGACGTCACGAAGAAGATCGGAGCCGTCGGTTTCTGCTTCGGCGGCGCGACCTGCAACATGCTCGCGTCGCGGCTCCCGTGGCTCGCCGCGGCGGTGCCGTTCTACGGCTCGGGCCTGAGCGCCGACGAGGCGAAGACGATCAAGGCCGCGCTCCAGCTTCACTTCGCCGCCACCGACGAGCGCGTCAACGCGACCTGGCCCGCGTACGAAGCCGCGCTGAAGGCGAACAAGGTCCGCTACGAGGCGCACACGTATCCGAACACGCAGCACGGCTTTCACAACGACACCACGCCGCGCTACGACCAGCAGGCCGCGAAGCGCGCGTGGGCGCGGACGCTGGGCTTCTTCATGCAGCACCTGCGATGACGCTGTTCGTGGTCGACTGATGTCGAAGTACGTATAGAAGCGCATGCGGGATTGGCGTTGACGGCTACGACGCGGTGGGTCACGCTGGACTCGTGCGATTGGTTGCGCTCCTGGTCCTCCTCGCCGTCCTTCCGACGGTGGAGTTGACCGAGCAGCTCGTGCACGTCGTCGAGCACGTCGTTCACGGCGAAGCGCCGGATCATGCCGCGCATCACGACGACTCCGACGGTGACGAGCACGGATGCACGGGCCTCGTGCACCTCTGCAGCTGCCACCAGTCCCAGGTGACCGCGGGCATCGCGATCATCGTCACGCGCTTTGTCGAGGCAGCGGCCTCGATCAGCATCGCCGCACCGGCGTCACTGACCGACCTCACATCGCTCGAGCCCGCGCACCGTCCGCCGATCGGCTGATCGCCGATAGCGAACCCGCGTGAAAGCCCCCGCTCGAGGAGGGCAGCTCTTGCTCTGGAGGTTCTCCTTGCTCCCGCGAATCACTCGCGCGGTGGCCGGGCTTGCCGTGACGTTCGTCGCGGTCTGTCCCGTCACCACACGCGCTGATCAGCGCGCCGCTCCGGCGTCGCTCGACGAAGCCACGTTCATTCAGCGAGTCCTCGCTGCCTCGCCGCGCCGAACCGCGCTCGACGATCGGCGTGCAGCGGCGCGCGCTCAGGTGGGTGCCGCCGCGCAGCTGCCGAATCCGACCGTGAGCTACGAGCGCGAAGCGGTGCCCGGGCTCGACGCCAGCGATGACTTCCTGCGGCTCGGGTGGACGATCGATCCGTCGGGCCGACGTGGCTTCGCCGGTGCCGCGGCACGGGCGGGCGCCGAGGCCGAGCGCTTCACCGTCGAGCGGGACGCGTTCGTCCTCGAGATCGAGGCACGGCTCGCATACCTCGAGGCGGTCCATGCGCGCGAGCTGGTCGCGCGGCTGGATGCTGCGCGCGTACCGCTCGCCGATCTGGTGGAGACGCTTCGCTCGCGGTCGCGGCAAGGCGACACGTCGAGCTACGACGCGGAACGTGCCGCGCTCGAGCTCGATGGCCTCGATGACGAGCGTGCAACAGCGCGCCGGACGCTGGAGGTCGCGCGGCTGCAGCTCGGTGCGCTGCTCGGCGAGCCTGGGTCCGGCTACGACGCCACCGACGTGCTCGGCTTGCCCGCGAAGCCGGCGGGCCCATTCGGTGCTCCACACCGTCCCGACGTCGACGCGGCGCTCTCGCGTGCGTCACAGGCGGATCGCGACCTCGCAGGCGCGCGGCGGGGCTGGATCCCGCGGCTCGAGCTCGTCGCGGGCGTGATGCGATCGGCGAGCGCCGGCGGCGATGGCATCGGCTACATCGTCGGCATCGGCGGCGACCTGCCGCTGTTCAATGCGGGTGGCGCCGCCGCCGAACGCAGCCGCGCCGAGGCAAAGCGCTGGCGCAGCGAGGCAGCGGCACTCGCGAGCGAGGCGCGCGGCGAGAGCGAGGTTTCACGCCGCGACCTCGCGCTGCGGATCGAACAGGCCGAGACGTACCTGACTGGACCTGCAACCCGCGCGGCGGATCTGCAGCGTCGCGCGGCGGTCGCGTATCGCGAGGGAGACCGCACGATCCTCGAGCTCCTCGATGTCCAGCGCAGCGCACGACACGCCGCCGTACGTGCGGTGGAGCTGATCTACGAGGCCCGGCGCGCCGAGCTGACGATGCGCCGCGCGCAGGGGAGGCACCGATGAGGTGGATGCTGATCGCGGCTCTGGTCGCGTGCGGGGGCCACGCGCACGACGATCACCGTCCTGCCGAGGAACCGGAGGCCGAGTCGATCACGAGGTGGACAGCGACGCACGAGTACTTCGTCGAGCATCCGCCGTTCGTGGTCGGCCAGCCCTCCGCGCTCGCGGCACATGTCACGCGGCTCGAAGGCCACGCGGCGGTTCGAAGCGGGAAGCTGACCGCGATCCTGACGCCGAAGACGGGCGCGCCGCTGCAGGCCACCGCGGACGCGCCGGCGCGGCCGGGCATCTTCCGCCCGGAGCTGACAGCCACGGTCGCTGGACCTTGCACGCTCACGCTTCGCATCGAGGACGGTGCGGTGCGCGACGAGGTGACCGCCGACTGCACCGTACACGCGGCCGGCGCGAAGCTACCGCCGGCCCCAGAGAAACCACCGGGGCGCATCACCTTTCTGAAGGAGACGGCGTGGACGATGGAGTTCGCGACCGGTGTGGTCGCCGAGCGCGAGCTGGTTCCCACGCTGCGCACGACCGGCGAGATCCGCGCGACCGCGGGCCGCGAGGCGCGGCTCACCGCGACGGCGCACGGACGCGTCGTGTTGGAATCGCCGGTGCCCGTGCTCGGCGCTCAGGTTTCCGCCGGGCAGGTCCTCGCTCGGATCGTGCCTCAGGTCGAGAACCCAGGTGATCGAGTGACCCTGAGCTCGGACGCTCGCGCCGCACGCGCGGAGCTGTCGGCGGCGGAGAGTCAGCTCGCGCGATCGGAGCGCCTGTGGGCCGAGCGGACGATTCCGGAGAAGCAGCTCGAGGAGGCAAAGACCCGCGTCGAGATCGCGCGCGCGAAGCTCGCTGGAGCGCAGGGCAGGGTCGGTCAGTTCGATGCTGGCGCGTCGGGACGCGGCGGTGGTCGGACAGCATTCCAGGTGCGCTCGCCGCTCGCGGGCACGCTCGTCGCGATCCACGTGTCGTCGGGCCAGACGGTCGAGGATGGCGAGCTACTGTTCACCGTCGTCGATCTCAGCCGCGTCTGGCTTCACGCCGATGTGTTCGAGCCCGACATCGGCTCCGTGAAGGCCTCGACGCGCGCCACGTTCCGCGTCGACGGCTTCGACACGCCGCTCTCGATCGCGCCGCCCGACGGCCGGGTCGTGACGATCGGTCAGCTCGTCGATCCGAAGACGCGCACGGTGCCGATGATCTTCGAGCTCTCGAACCCCGACCGCCAGCTGCGGATCGGCAGCTTCGCCACGGTCTGGATCGAGACCGGCGCACCGGCGAAGGCGCTCGCGATCCCAGAGACCGCGATGATCGACGACGCCGGCCGCAGGGTGGCCTACGTCCAGGTCGAAGGCGAGGCGTTCGAGCGCCGAGCGCTGACGGTCGGGATGCGATCGGGAGGACTCGTGGAGATCAAGGCGGGACTCGCGAAGGGCGAGCATGTGGTCACGCGCGGCGCGTACGACATCAAGCTCGCGGCCTCGGGCGGCGCGGTGCCGGAGCACGGCCATGCGCACTAGGAGCACGCGATGAAGGTCCTCGACAACGTCATCCGCTGGTCGATCGCGCGGCGTGGCTTCGTGCTCGTCGTCGCGCTCGCGGTCTCGATCTACGGCGTGTTCGCGGTCGCGCGCATGCCGATCGACGTGTTCCCGGATCTCACCGCACCGACCGTCACGATCGTCACCGAGGCACACGGCCTCGCGCCCGAGGAGGTCGAGTCGCTGATCACCGCCCCGATCGAGACCGCGATGAACGGTCAGACCCAGGTGCGGCGGGTCCGTTCGGCGTCGGGCGTCGGCATCTCGATCATCTGGGTGGAGTTCGGCTGGGGCACCGAGATGGTACGCGCGCGCCAGCTCGTCACCGAGAAGCTACCGCTCGCGCAGGCGCAGCTGCCGCCGGACGTGCCGGCGCCGCAGCTCGCGCCGGTGTCATCCGTGATGGGCGAGATCATGTTCGTGGGGCTGCGCAGCCAGGCGCATCCCGGCCACGAGGTGCGCGATACGGCGGACAAGACCGTGCGCAGGCGCCTGCTCGGTGTACTGGGCGTCGCACAGGTCGTTCCGATCGGCGGCGGCGTGCGTCAGTATCAGGTCGAGGTCGACCCCGATCGCCTGCGCCGGCACGGGGTCTCGCTCGACGAGGTGGCGCACGCGCTCGAGACGTCGAACCAGAACAGCACCGGCGGCTTCGCCGTCCGCGGACCGCAGCAAAATCTGGTTCGCGGCCTCGGCCGCCTGCGCTCGACCGAGGACCTCGAGCGCGTCGTGGTCGCGTCCCGCGAGGGCACCTCGATCACGGTCGGCCAAGTCGCGAAGGTGCAGATCGGTCCTGCGGTGAGGTTCGGCGAAGGCTCGGTCGACGGCACGCAGGCGGTCGTCATGGCGATCTCGAAGCAGCCGGGGACGAACACGATCGCGTTGACTGCGGCGATCGACCGCGAGCTCGACGCGATCGAGCGCGACCTGCCCAAGGGGATGAAGCTCGAGCGCCAGCTGTTCCGGCAGGCCGAGTTCATCGACACGGCCGTGGATAACGTCGCCAAGGCGCTTCGCGACGGCGCGATCCTCGTCGTCGTCATCATCTTTCTGTTCCTGGTGAACGTGCGCGCGACCGCGATCTCGGCGATCGCGCTCCCGATCTCGCTGCTCGTCGCCGTGATCGTCCTCGAGTGGCTCGATGCCGGCATCAACACGATGACGCTCGGCGGCCTCACGATCGCGATCGGCGCGCTCGTCGACGACGCGATCATCGACGTCGAGAACGTCGTGCGGCGGTTGCGCGAGAACAGCGCGCGACCCGAAGCGGATCGGCGCCCCGCGTCCGAGGTCATCTACGAGGCGTCCCGCGAGGTCCGTGGGTCGATCGTCTTCGCCACGATCATCGTGATGATGGTGTTCATCCCCGTGTTCTTCCTCACCGGCGTCGAGGGGCGGCTCCTGTTCCCGCTCGGCTTCGCATACCTCGTCGCGATCTTCGCCTCGCTGATCGTCGCGCTGACCGTCACGCCGGCGCTCTGTGCGGTGATGCTACCGAGGCTCTCGACGCATCCGCACGGCGACGCCTTCGTCGTGCGCGGTCTCAAACGAGGCTACGGGCGGGCACTGGCCTGGACACTGCGCCACGGCCGCGTGACCGTGATCGCGTCCCTGGTCATGGCCGCGGGCGCGGCGGCCATGATCCCGTTCCTCGGCCGCTCGTTCTTGCCGGAGTTCAACGAGGGCGCGCTCACGATCAACGCCGTCACGCTACCCGGCACGTCGCTCGCGGAGTCCGATGCACGCGGGCGGCGGCTCGAGAAGATCTTGCTCGCGCTGCCGGAGGTGGTCTCGACCGCCCGGCGCACCGGCCGCGCCGAGCTCGACGAGCACGCGCAGGATGTCAACGCGACGGAGATCGAGGTCCGGCTGCGCCGCTCGGAGCGCTCGCGCGAGGAGTTCCTCGACGAAGTGCGACGCGAGCTCGCGCGGGTGCCCGGGATGAGCATCACGATCGGCCAGCCTATCTCGCACCGCATCGACCACATGCTGTCGGGCACGCGCGCGGGCATCGCCGTGAAGCTGTTCGGCGAGGATCTGTTCACGATGCGGCTCTACGCCGAGCAGATCCGCCGGGTGATGGAGCAAGTCGACGGCGCGGTCGACGTCGCGATCGAGCAGCAGATCGACATCCCGCAGGTCGTGGTCGACTTCGATCTCGATCGCGTGGCCCGCGCCGGCACGCACCGCGGCGAGCTCGCCGAAACGATGGAGGTGGCGCTCGCCGGCAAGAAGGTGACGCAGGTGCTCGAGGGCCAGCGGATGTACGACGTGGTGGTCCGCTACCCGAACGTCGAACGCGACGTCGAGGACCTGCGCGCGCTGCCGATCGATGTTCCCGGGCACGGGCTCTTGCCGCTCGGCATGCTCGCGAACGTACGTCGCGACGTCGGCCCGAACACGATCGTGCGCGAAAACACGCAGCGCAAGATGGTGATCATGGCGAACGTGAGCGGCCGCGACCTCGGCTCGGTCGTCGGCGACATCGAGGAACGGGTCGCGCGCGAGGTCCAGCTGCCCGAGGGCTACCACGTCGTCTACGGCGGGCAGTTCGAGAGCCAGGAGCGTGCGAGCAGGACGCTCCTCCTGCTCGGTCTCGCGGTGATCGTGGGTATCTTCCTCGTGCTGCAGCTCGCGTTCGATTCCGCGGCGCGTGCACTCGTGATCATGGCGAACCTCCCGCTCGCACTGATCGGGGGCGTCGTGGCGGTGTTCGTGACGGATCGCATCCTCTCGATCGGCTCGCTCGTCGGGTTCATCACGCTGTTCGGGATCGCGACGCGCAACGGGATCATGCTGATCTCGCACTACGACCACGTTCGCGAGGTCGAGGGCGCGTCGCTCGAGGACGCCGTGTACCGGGGGTCGCTCGAGCGACTGAGTCCCGTGCTGATGACGGCGCTGTGCGCTGGCCTCGCGCTGGTCCCACTCGTGATCGCGGCCGGCGAGCCCGGCAACGAGATCCAGGCACCGATGGGCGTGGTGATCCTCGGTGGACTCCTCACCTCGACGCTGTTGAACCTGTTCGTGGTCCCGGTGCTCTACGCATGGTCATCGCGGCAACTCGAGGAACGGGCGCCTGCGTCACAGCTGCCTCCTTGACGACAAAGTGGCGGGAGCGGCTGTGCGGCAGCTCGATATCGGCCACCTTTGCGGGGCATGTCTCACGAGGATGACGACGTCCCCTCCGGATTCAGCCGTCGCGCCTTCATGGGTGGAACGGCCGGTGGCGCCGCAGCAGTCAGTCTGATCACGCTGTCGGGTAAGGCCCGCGCCGGCGCGAACCCGCGGGTCATGGGACCCGAACCGGTGAAGATCACGATGACCGTGAACGGCGCGCCGCGCACGATGAAGGTGGAGCCGCGGACCACGCTGGTTCATGCGCTGCGCGAGGAGCTCGGGCTCCGCGGCACGAAGATCGGATGCGATCGCGGAGCCTGTGGCGCGTGCACCGTGCACCTCGACGGCGAGGCAACGCTCGCATGCACCACGCTCGCGCTCGAGGTTGGCGAGCGCCCGGTCACGACGATCGAGGGCCTGGCGAAGGGCGCGACGCTGCACCCGATCCAGCAGGCCTTCATCGAGCAGGATGCGATGCAGTGCGGCTTCTGTACGCCCGGCATGGTGATGAGCTGCGCCGCGCTGCTGGCGAAGAATGCGAAGCCGGACCGAGCGGAGATCAGAAACGCCGTCTCGGGCAACCTGTGCCGCTGCGGAACGTACCCGAAGGTGTTCACCGCGATGATGACCGCGTCGGGCCAGCCGGCCACGGGCTGGACGCTCGAGACTCGCACGACCGGCAACACCGCCGCGCCGCCGCCGGGGAGCGCGTGGGTCGGCATCGCCGGTGGTCAGGTCATGACGCAGCTGCGCACGATCCCCGAGACCGAGGCGAAGCCCTGGCCGATGAATCCAGGCCTGAACGTCGTCGGCAAGCCAACGGCTCGGCTCGACGGCCGGTTGAAAGTCACGGGTGAGGCGCAGTACTCGTCGGATGTCGCGCTCCCCGGGATGCTGCACGCCAAGCGCGTGGTGTCACCGCATCCACACGCGATCGTGAAGCGAGTCGACACGCGGAAGGCGGAGAAGCTCGCCGGCGTGAAGGCGGTGTTCGTCGTCAAGAAGCAGGAGGGCGCGACGCTCGTCGATCCGAGCACCGAGAAGAACGGCACGTTCCCGCGCATTCGATATGCGGGGCAGTGCGTGGCCGCCGTGGCAGCCACGACGCTGCAGATCGCCGAGGAAGCAGCGCGACTGGTCGAGGTCGAGTACGAGGTGCTGCCCGCGGTGACGAGCCTCGATGCCGCGTTGCACGCGAACGCGCCGCTCGTGTATCCGACGCGTGTCAACATGGGCGGCAGCGCAGGCGGCGGAGGCGCAGGAAAGGATCTCGCGCAGCACGGCAACCTGCGCGGTCCCACGCAGGTCAGCGAAGGAGATGTTGATGCCGCGCTCGCGAGCAGCGCGCACAAGGTGAGCGGCACGTTCCGCACGCAGGTGCAGACTCACTCGCCGATGGAGACCCACGGCATCGTCGCGGACTGGAAGCCCGCGGAGCTGACCGTCTACATGTCGACGCAGGGCACCGCGACGGTGCGCGACGACCTCGCGACGGTCTTCGACCTCCCGAAGTCGAAGGTGCGCGTCGTATGCGACTTCATGGGCGGCGGCTTCGGCGCGAAGTTCGGCGGTGGCCACTTCGGCGTCGTGGCAGTGGAGCTGTCGCGCCGCGCCAAGGCACCGGTGCGGCTCGTGCTCGATCGGCGCGAGCAGCACACGGCGGTCGGTAACCGGCCGAGCACGCTGCAGCAGCTCACGCTCGGTGCCACGCGCACGGGCGAGCTCGCAGCCGTGGATCTCATCAGCCACGGCACCGCCGGAATCGGGACAGGGGCCGGCGTGGGCTGGGCGGCACAGCGGTTGTTCCCGGCGGGCGCGGTGCGCTCGCGCCAGTACGACGTGTTCGTGCACGCGGGGCCCGGCGCCGCGTTCCGTGCACCCGGGCAGCCGCAGGGCGTGTTCGGGCTCGATCAGCTCGTCGACGAGCTCGCAGAACGCGTCGGCATGGACTCGCTCGACTACCGCGATCGTCTCGATGTCGACGAGCGCGATGGAAGCCCCACGTCTCCCGAGCGCGTCGCTCGGAAGCTCGAGCGCCGGATCGGCGCCGACAAGATCGGCTGGAAGAATCGGCACGCGCCCGGCGCCGAGAAGGGCCCGATCAAGACCGGCATCGGTGTCGCCACCTCGTCGTGGCGGCGAATCGTCGACATGGATTCCGCGTGCGAGGTCCGCATTGCGCGCGATGGATCGATCCAGCTCCGCTCGTCCGTGATGGACATCGGCACAGGAACGCGGACGGCGCTCGCGATGATCCTCGCCGAGGACTTCGGCGTTCGGCCCGAGGATATCCACGTGCAGATCGGCGACACGCGGTGGCCGATCGGTCCGTCCTCGGGCGGCAGCAAGACGCTCGTTGGCATCACGCCCGCCGTGCGCCAGGCCGCGCACGAGGTCAAGGCCAAGCTGTTCGCGGCCGTCGGCAAGAAGCTGGGTCTCGATCCGAAGGATCTCCGCATCGTCCCCGGCCGCGTGGAATCAGCGAAGGACACCAGCAAGGCGCTCGCATGGAAGCAGGCGTGCGCCGCGATTCCGACCGACGAGATCGCGGCGATCGCGAACCGTCCCGCGGACTGGCAGGGCCCGAAGGCCGATGCCTACGGTGGCGTGCAGTTCGCCTCGGTCGAGGTCGATACCGAAACCGGGGTCGTGCGCGTGCTTCGCGTGGTCGCGGTCCAGGAGTGCGGACGGTTGATCAATCCGCTCGCGGTGCAGAGTCAGATCAACGGCGGGATCATCCACGGCATCTCGTGGGCGCTGTTCGAGGACCGCCGACTCGATGCGAAGACCGGACGCATGCTCAACGCCAACCTCGACCAGTACAAGGTGCTCGGGGCGAAGGACACGCCGCTGATCGACGTGATCCTCCTCGATCAGTACGTGGGGCTCACGAATACCGATGCGCATGGCATCGGCGAGCCGGCGAACGTGGCCACGGCAGCGGCGGTGGCCAATGCCGTCTACAACGCGATCGGTGTGCGCATTCGAGAGCTGCCGATGACACCGCGCACGGTGCTCGCCGCCCTGCGGAAGGGAGCTCGCTCGTGAAGAACTTCGAATGGGTTCAGCCGGAGACGGTCGCCGATGCAGTCGCCGCACTCGGCAAGCCCGGCGCGATGGCGCTCGCGGGTGGCGTCGATCTGCTCGACCGCCTGAAGGAGCGTCTCGACAGCCCGAGCCGGCTCGTGAGCCTCCGCAAGCTACCCGGGATGGGCGACATCAAGGTCGCCGGTGGAGCCGCGACGATCGGTGCGAACGTCACGCTCGCTCGGCTCGCTGCCGATCCAGCTCTCAAGGCCTCGCACCCGATCATCGGCGATGCCGCCGGCCACGCGGCCACTCCACAGCTTCGCGCGATGGCAACGATCGGCGGCAACCTCGCTCAACGGCCGCGCTGCTGGTACTTCCGCTCCGAGGAGTTCGTGTGCCGCAAGAAGGGCGGCACCGAGTGCTTCGCCCTCGACGGCGACAACTCGATGCACGCGATCTACGACAACAAGCTGTGCGCCGCGACGCATCCCTCGACGGTGGTCACGGCACTGATGGCGCTCGGCGCCCGGGTCCAGATCGCGGGCGCGAAGGCGCGCGAGGTCGAGCTCGCGAGCTTCTTCGTGACGCCCGAGACCGACGTTCGCCGCGAGGTGGTGCTCGCCCCGGGCGAGCTGATCACGGGTCTGACCGTTCCCGCGGTGCCGGCGAACCTTCGTACCGCGTACACCAAGCAGGTCGCGAAGCAGTCGTTCGACTGGCCGCTGGTCGATGTCGCGGTCGCGCTGGTCATGGAGGGCCGCACGTGCAAGCGCGCGACGCTCGTGCTCGGAGCAGTTGCTCCCACGCCGCGCCGCGCGACCGAGGCAGAGCGCGTGCTCACCGGCGCGACCGTCGATGTGATGACGGCCGGCCGTGCGGCGAGGGCGGCGATCGCGAGTGCCACTCCGCTCGCACACAACGACTACAAGGTACCGATCCTCGAGGCGGTGCTCGCACGAACGATCATGACCGCGATCACCGGGAGGGCGTCATGAGCGCTGACAAGTCCGCTGCACGGCGCGTCGAGCTGCCGGTGCTCTGCAAGTTCCTTCGCTGCAAGTCGGGATACGGCGCGATCGAGAACAACACCGCCTGGCAGCTCGGCACCTCCTCGACGGAGGCGTACTGGTGCCTCGCCACGATGGAAGCGTTCGGGCCCGATGACTCGTACACGCACGCGACCGTCTGTCAGAGCGGCCGAAGCTGCTACCGGCGCGAGTAGCTACGGGCAGACGACCGGCGCGGTATCCACGACGAGATCGTCGAACCACACGTCGAGCGGACCGCTCATGTTGTGGAAGCTCATCGCGCCGAGATAGAAGCGATCGAACGAAGGCCCGTACCATGGCGTGGTGGCGCCGGCGTTCAGGCAGCCCTGGCCGGTCGTGTCGACCGAGAAGCTCGTGATCGCGCGGCCGTCGAGGCTCAGGCGGTAGCGGATCGCGTCGGCGTCCGCCTCGAACGCGACGCACGTCCAGTGATCGGTGGGCGTGGCAACGGGGATGGGCTCGGATGCACGGTTCCAGCAGTCCTGCTGGGTCTGGTTGTCGTAGAACACCGCCATCCACTTCTTGTCGTCGGCGGCGGAGAACAGATAGGTCGTGGTGTGACCGGCGGCGGGCGAGGGCGCGGGCACCACGCCGGAGGCTCCGAACAGCGTCCAGTGCACGCTCTGCGCGTCGGTGGCGTTCCACATCATGAAGCGCCCATAGATGCGGCGCTGCGTCGGTGCGAACAGCGCGCCGCCGCTGGCCCACAAGCGCCCGCCGCCCTTCGCGCCTCCGTCGATGTGAGCCTTGAGCGATCGCGTGCCGCTGTACGCACGCGTGCTGTCGATCGCGAGCGTGCCGCTCGTCTGCACGTCCGCGCGGTAAGCTCCGACGGTGGCGTTGTTCGCGAGCGCTCCGGTCGGGAGCGACTCGAAGGTCTCGCACAGCTTCTGCGTGCCACACACGAGGCCGCGCGGCGCATCGATGCTCGCGTCGACCGCCACCGTTCCATCGGTCGCCGCGTCGATCGCGGGAGCGGGTGAGGAGCCGCAGCCGATCAGACACAAGACGATCGCGGTGCGGGTCACGAGGTCCATGATCGGCGTATGGTGCGGCCATGGCAACCAAAGAAACTGGCGTCTACAAAGTCACCGAGATCATCGGAACCAGCCCCACGTCGTGGGAGGACGCGGCGAAGAAGGCCGTCGAGACGGCCGCGAAGTCGCTGCGCGACCTCCGCATCGCGGAGGTGACCAAGCTCGACGTGAAGATCGAAGGGGGAAAGGTCGTCGCGTATCGTGCGCGCGTGGCGCTGTCCTTCAAGTATGACGGCTAGCTCGTGAGCACGGACCAGCCGAAGAACCCGCTCCACGGGATCACGCTGGAACGGATCGTGAGCGAGCTGGTCGAGCACTTCGGCTGGCCGGAGCTCGGGCAGCAGGTGAAGATCAAGTGCTTCATCGAGAACCCGAGCGTCGCGTCGAGCCTGAAGTTCCTGCGCAAGACGCCGTGGGCGCGCGAGAAGGTCGAGAGCCTCTACCTGTTCATGCTGCGCGAGAAGAAGCGCGCGGCTGGCCGGTCAGCGCCCGAGTGACGCGAGATCGATCACGAATCGATACTTCACGTCGCTCTTCAGCATGCGCTCGTACGCCCCGTTGATCTCGTTCATCGCGATCATCTCGATGTCGGACGTGATGCGGTGCTTGCCGCAGAAGTCCAGCATCTCCTGGGTCTCGGCGATGCCGCCGATCACCGACCCGGCGACCGCCTTGCGGCCGAGGATCAGCGGCACGCTGTTGAGCGCGGGCTCGAGCGGCCCGAGGTAGCCGACGAGCACGAGCGTGCCGCTCGTCGCGAGCGTCGGCACGTACACGTTGATGTCGTGCACGTAGGGCACGGTATCGATGATCACGTCGAATGCTCCGCGCACCGCCTTCATCTGCCCGGCGTCGCTCGACAGCACCACGCGATCCGCACCGAGACGACGAGCGTCATCCTCCTTTCCCGGCGAGCGGGTGAACAGCGTGACGTTCGCGCCGAGCGCCTTGCCCAGCTTGAGCCCCATGTGCCCGAGACCGCCGAGGCCAGTGATCGCGAGGTTCGTGCCCGGGCCGACCTTCCAGTGCATGAGCGGTGACCACATCGTGATGCCGGCGCACAGGAGTGGGGCGGCGCCCTTCAGGTCGAGACCGTCGGGCATCTTCAAGACGAAGCTCTCGGTGACGACGATGCGGTCCGAGTACCCGCCGTAGGTGGGCAGCCCGTCGCGAAGATCCTTGCCGCTGTAGGTGCCGACCATTTTTGGGCAGTAGTTCTCGTGGCCGTGCTTGCACGACGCGCACTGCTTGCACGAGTCGACCAGGCAGCCGACGCCCACCTGATCGCCGGCCTTGAACCGCTTCGCCTCCGCTCCGACAGACACGACGCGGCCGACGATCTCGTGGCCGGGGACGACCGGATAGACCGTGCCGCCCCAGTCGTTGCGAGCGGTGTGGAGATCGGAGTGGCAGACGCCGCAGTACAGGATCTCGATCACCACGTCATCGGGCCTCGGATCGCGACGCTCGAAGCCGAACGGGACGAGCGCCTCGGTGGGCGAGTGGGCAGCGAAGCCGCGAGAGGTCTGGGTCATGCACCTGATGTAGCAGGGGACCGCTGCTCGGAGTGGAACGGCGCCACTCGGAACCGTGTTACCTACGGTCCATGACGCCCTACCTGATCATCTCCGAAATCAAGAAGCTCCTCGGCGGCGTCGACGGCTGGCTCGACAAGGCCGTCGCCTACGCGACCGCGAAGAAGTTCGATCCGAACACGCTTCTCACCGCGCGCCTCGCGCCCGACATGTTCCCGCTGGCCCGCCAGATCCAGGCCACCTGCGACCAGGCGAAGTACGCGGCAGCCCGCGTCGCCGGCAAGGAAGTGCCGGCGCACGCCGACACCGAGCTGACGATCGACGAGCTGCGCAAGCGCGTCGCCTCGGTCCTCGAGTTTCTCGGTACGTTCACCGCGAAGGACTTCGAGGGCACCGACGAGCGGTCGGTCACCACGCCGCGCTGGGACGGCAAGTCACTCACCGCCACGAACTACCTGCTCGAGCACGCGATGCCGAACTTCTTCTTCCACCTCATGGCGACGTACTCGATCCTTCGCCACAACGGCGTCGACGTCGGGAAGAAGGATTTTCTCGGCGCGCTGTCGTGGCGTCAGTAGCCCTGGATCACAGCGCCAGGAACGGCAGCGCCGCGTTGGTGACGTCGTTCGTGTCGAACACCCGGCTGTTTTCGACCTCGGTGCGTAGCTCGGTGGAATCACCGGGGAGAATATCTCCCCGGTGATCCTGTTCATCATCATCTACGGGTCGTACGGGATCACGTACACGAAGGGGCAGCCGGGACAGTTTCACTGCCCGTGCTGCGCGACGACCTGCGCGTACCGCCATCGCCGGGTGCGGCGCTTCTTCCACATCTTCTTCGTGCCGCTGATCCCACTGACGCTCGCGGGCGAGTACGTCGAGTGTGGCCAGTGCAAGGGCACCTACAAGCTCGACGTTCTCTCGATCGCGAAGGCGCTCGCAGCCGGGACCGCACCGCCGAACGTGACGGAGTCGCAGCGCTGCGTGCGTCGCGTCCTCGCGATGATGACGCTCGCCGACGGTCGGGTGCAGGACTCCGAGATCGATGCGATCACGCAGTTCCTCGCGTACGCCGAGAATCGGTTCGTCGCGCGAGAAGAGGTCGCGGCCGAGCTCGAGGCCGCGAAGCGCGAGCCGGTCGATATCGAGCAGTACTGCCGGCAGATGATGGGGTTCTTGAACGAGCAGGGCAGGCAGGACGTGCTCAAGGCGGCCCAGCTGGTCGCGGCCGCGGATGGCAACGTGGATCTCAGCGAGCAGAAGCTACTCGAGCGGATCGGCATCGCGCTCGGCATGCGCCCCGCGCAGGTCTCGACCAACCTCGCCGCGCCACCGCGGAGGCTGAACGCGCCGTTCTGTCCGCGCTGCGGCTTTGCGGGCCGGTGGATCCAGGAGCACCAGTGCTGGGGCTGCGATAACTGCCGCGCCCAGATCCCGGTCTAGAGAGCGCTTGTCTCGATCACCGGACGGTGATCGTTCCGCGGTCCATATCCATCCCACACGCGAACACGACCGATGCGGGCGCATCGACGCGGAACGGGACCTCGACGGCCTTCTCGAACGGCAGGACCTCGTCGACGCGGGCACCGCTCGGCATGGTGAAGTGCACGTCGGTGCTGCACGTGGACTGGGAGCGCCGGGTGAACACGAGCGTGACGGGCTCCCCGCGCGCGACCTCGATCTGCGCGGGCACGAAGCCGGCATCCGTGACGGAGATCTCGATCCGGCGGGCGCCTGCGACCGCGACGGGGCGGGCTGGGGCGCCGACGAGCTTCTCGACCTCGCCGGTGAGCACGAGCGGCGGCGCCGACTTCTCCCACAGAAGCTTCCCATCGCGACCGAACACCTTGAGGTGCGGCAGCGTGTACGCCCCGACGTACTTCTTCGAGGCGGGCGAGTCATCGTCGACGACGTTCACCTTGCGCACCGCGACGTCGTTCGGATGGCGGCGCACGATCTCCGCGAGCTCGCGATCGACGATGCCGCACGGCTTGCACCAGGTCGCCCAGAAGTCGAACACGGTGATCTTGCCCGGCACCGGCTCGAGCGGAACGGCGCTGCCGTCGTTCGTGATGTCCACCTTGTCGAGTCCGGTCCAGTCGACGGGCCCTTCCTCGTGGCCATGGCCGTGCTCGTCTCCGTGGTCATCACCGTGCGCGTGGTCATGACCGTGCTCCTCGCCCTCGTGGCCGTGCTCGTCCTCTTTGCCCTCGAACACGCGGATGCTCGTGCCGACCGAGACGCCGAGGAACACGGATGAATCGAGCTGGCCGCCGACGACGTGTGTGTAGACCGGGACCTTGAGCGTCGCACTTGCGTGCCAGTCATCCGTCAACCGGAACGTCGTCTCGAGCCCGGTGAGGACATCGGTTCGACCGATGTTTCCCTCGTCGGTGTGGGTGACGCCGCTCCACTTCTCCGCGGTCTCGTGCTGCGCCTCCGCGGTGAGGCGGAACCGCCACCGCTTCGTGCCGAGCCCCGATGCCGCGCCGATGCCGCCGGCGTAGCGGTCGCCAGGCTGATAGCCGTGGCCGTTCTCGTAGAGTGACTGCACCGTCAGGGCGAACGCGTCGAGGCGAACCGGTCCGACGATCCGCGCGGCGTCGACGCCCGCCAGCGGTTGAAATGTTCCGGTGCCGAACTGCGAGTGCTCGTGCGCCTGGCCGATGTCACCGAGCGCGAACGGATCCTCCTCGGTGCGGCCGAGCGGCAACGACAGGCCCAGGCGTACAGCGAGGGTGACGCCGCCGGCACGCATCGCCGCGCGAGCGACGACGGATGGATCTCCGGGCCCGACGAGGGTCTTGTTGTTGTGATGGATGAACGGGTCCTCGATCGCGACGGTCTGGTTGTTTTCGTCCGCGTAGCGGATCGAGGTCTTGAAGATCCGCAGCGGAACGACCGCGCCGATCGCGAGCCAAGACTTCACGCCGAGCTCGCCGGAGAGGCGGAGCTCGGTGTTAAGGATGTCCTGGTGGTGGAACACGGTCATCGGCCCGACGCCGGTCACCGTCTCGATCGCATCGTGCGACGCGACCGCGGTGCTCCCGATCGAGCTGAGGTCGAGCGTGAGCCGACCGGGTTCGATCTCCGTGGTCTCTTGCCCCCCGACCGGGAGGTTGGGATTGCTTCAACCCGCTCAACCACCGGCGAGCGCGGCGGGGGTGTCCCACGCGATCACGGGCAGCATCAGCAGCGCCAGGCGCAGCGGGGACATCCGCGTACGTATAGCGCAGTTGGAGCAAGTGGGAACAGACGTGAGCCGACCTAGTCGAGCAACCGCGACAGCGTCTCCTGCACGCGCGCGATGGTGACTGGCTTGACGAGGTGTGCGTCGAAACCGGCGCGTGTGGTCTTCTCGCGATCACTAGCCTGCCCGTAGCCGGTCACCGCGATCAAGCGCACCTCCGGGATGCGGCTCCGCACCTCACCGGCCAGCTCGTACCCGTCCATCACCGGAAGTCCGATGTCGAGGATCGCGACGACGGGCCGGAACGTCTCGAGCGCGGTGAGCGCTGCGGGACCGTCGTGCGCGATCCGCACGTCGTAGCTGAAGGCACCGAGAACATCCGCGAGGAGCTCTGCAGCGTCGCGGTTGTCGTCGACGACGAGGATCTGTGCGTGCTTTCCGACGCTGAGCGGCGGCTGGACCTCGGCGGGCGCGGCGATGCTGGGCGCGCCGTCGTGGAACGGCAGCTCGACGATGAACGAGCTGCCCTTGCCGACGCCCTCGCTCGAAGCGCGAACGCAACCGGCGTGGGCGTTGACGAGGCTGCGCACGATCGCGAGGCCGAGCCCGAGGCCGCCGGCTGCGCGATCGATACCTTGTGGCACTTGCATGAACCGCTCGAACACCCTGTCGAGAAGCGCTGGATCGATGCCGATGCCCCGATCTTCGACGGTCACGCGCACGAGCGTTCCGGCGTGTTCGGCGATGATCCGGATCCGCGAGCCGGCGTCGGAGTACTTTGCAGCGTTCGTGATGAGGTTGCTGAACACCTGTGCGAGGCGAGCGGGGTCGCCATCGATGGTGAGACCTTCGGCGGCCACCGCGATCTCCAGCCTGGTTTGTTTCTGTTCGAGGAGGGGCCGCGCCATCTCGACCGCACGCGTGATGACCGTTCCGATCTCCAGCACCTCGCGGCGAAGATCGACCTTGCCGCGCGTGATCCTCGAGACATCCAGCAGATCGTCGACGAGCCGCTGCAGGTGGCCGACCTGACGCTCGAGCACCTCGTGCACGCGGGTCGTCGCGTTGTTCATGCGCAGCACCTGGAGCGCCGTGACGATGGGTGCGAGCGGATTGCGAAGCTCGTGGCCGAGCATGGCGAGGAACTCGTCCTTTGCGCGGGTCGCCTGCTGGGCCTCGTTGCGAGCAAGATCGAGCGCTCGGGCGAGCGCATCGGAGCGCTCCGCTTGCTGCTTCGCTACCGCAAGATCACCCCGAGCGACGAGGGTGTCCCGTTCCGCGCGGAGCAGGGCCGTGAGCAACGGCGAGAGCCGGTCGAGCGCCTCGTGAAGCTCGGAACAATCATCCTCGCGCCCGACCAGCACGATGACGACGCCCGGATACGCGTACGCGACCGCGGGGGCCGTCTCCGTCGCCGTCGGAAACGCAACGGGCCCACGGAACGTGCCGGGGTTCCTGCAGCGATCGAGCAGATCGCGCCAGCCTCGGCTGGACGGCAGCGTGCACGCGAAGCCGGTGGCGGGCAGGAGCTTCCCTTCCATGTCGGGGTGCGGAACGAACACGTACGCGCCGCGGCCACCGCATTGCTCCGCAATCCGAGTCAGGGCAGATCGGCGGTCGCCGAGCGCTCCCACGTGCGCGAGCAACGTGACAAGGTCATCGAGCATCAGTCGGGGAACGCCAGCACCACGGCCGTGCAGTTATGAAACCCGCCGAACTGACCCTCGGCCCGCGCGATCTGACCGTACGTATTGCAACCGACGAGCGTCGTGCCACCGAGCGCCTTCTGCACGGCCTCCAGCTCGAACGCGAACATGTCACCGAGCCGAAGGCGGGTCGCGACGCAGTCGAAGAACAGCGCCGCAGACGGCGTTCCGCCGCGCAACTTTCGAACTGCATCCTCGGTTGCGCTTGCGGCCGCCGCGCTCGCGGATGCCGCGCTCGTCTTCATGATGTGCACGCGCGCGCCGGAGGGAATCTCGGCGGCGCAGTTGACCGCGCCATCCGCATCGATCGACAGCGGGACACGCAACCGGTACCCCGCCGGAGTTTCGATGCCGAGGATGTTGTGGAGGAAGAAGGGCAGTGGCGCACTGCGATCGATCTGCTGGCTGGTTGCAGCCGCGTGACGCTCGAAGGCGTCGATGGCTGGGAACCCGTCGAGGCTGATCAGACGCGAACCCTGGACCTCGGTCACGCGCAATGGCTCGCTCGCAGGCTTCCAGCCGTGCTGTACGCCGATGCCGACCGGCTTGCGCGAGAGGATCTCGAGTCCGACCACTGCGTCGGTCGCGGTGCGCGTCCCGCAGAACACGTGCGTCTTCGAGAACTGCGCGTCGTCGCCGGCTCCGCCACCGGCGAACTCGTACGCTCCGGCGGTGACCATCGTCAGCTGTTCGATCAGATCGTCGGCGTGGCCCGCAAGCGCGTCGGTCATGATCAGCGCCGCGCGGTGCGGATACTCGGAGCTCTCCGCGCCCTTGAAGCCGGCCACGAGCTGACGCGCCGCGGCGGAGCGATCCGCACCGACGCCGGTGCCGAGGCTCGCTGCGAACACCATGTCGGTCGACCGAACGGCGAGCGCGCAGGCCAGGCCGGCGCCGCTGTGGTCACCGGTGAACTCGCCGGCGGAGGACGAGCCCACCAGCGCGCCGGGTTGGCAGGTCTCCGACAGAGCGTGAAGCAATGCTCCGTGGTCATACTTGCTGGAGGCGAAGACCACGACAGCATCCGGCCGCTCGCCGTGCATCCCCGCTCGGATCTGCTTTCCGAGATCTTGTCCTGCAGCCGAGCTATCGGCTTCAGTCGTGAAGGCGGCGGCGGTGATGGTCATCGCGGTCCACAGCGTGCAGAAGTCACGCCGAAAACGGATGGTGCCTCGCGGTTGTTCGCGCGGGGAGCGCCGACCCGCTCAGCGCCCGGTCGCGCACCTTGCGGACGATCGGGAGCGGGCGAACGCCGCGTGCGTGGCGTACCACTGCCGCTGCGCACGAAACGCCTCGTTCGCGGCGAGCACGATCGACGCCGGCGGATAGGTATGGGCGTACGCGCAGAGCGCCGCTCCGAACGCGCGGAAGCGTGCGCCGGGCGTGTCGCCGTACGCTGCGAGATACGAGGTGCCCGGTAGGATCTCGTAGCCGAGGGTGCGCACCACGTGACGGCGAATCAGTCCCGCGAGGAGAGTGTGGCGCTCGAGCACGAACATCCAGCCAAGCGCCTGGGCCGCGTTGCGGATCGTGAGCGTCGACACCTTCGGCATCGGGATGATGTCCTCCGACGTCAGGCCGAGGACGACCAGATCGTGATGAAGTCGCGCGGTCTTGGCGCGGTCGCGGACGAACGCCGCATCGAGGTCGACGACCTTGGCCAGCGCCGCCTCGACCTCGACCTCGAAGCCGTAGATCCGCGTGAGGAATGACCGGTAGTCGTCGACCGTCTCGATATCGAGCGCGGTAAGGCGATCCTCATCGGCGGCAGCGTGGTGATTGCTGGTCTCGAGCGCCACCCGCACCAGCATCCACGGGGGTGTCGTCGCTATCGCCACCGGCGCCTTTGCCATCACGTCCAAGCTGGTGTGCAAGAGCACGGCCCATCGTGGAGGCGCCTATGCGTAAGGCACCGTACAGTCCGATACGAACGCCGGCATCACGTATACGTGCCCCACGGCGCGGCGTGGCGAAATTGACGCTGTCAGGACAGAACGTCGAGCTGGTTGGCGACGCAGGCGAAGATCGCGGCAGCGGTCGCCGGCTTCACGAGGTGCGCGTGAAATCCCGCGCGGCGTGTTCGCTCCAGATCGGCGACCTCGCCGTACCCGGTCAATGCGACCAGGCGGGTCCGTAGATCCGGGCACTCGGTCCGCAGCTGCTCGACGACGGAGATCCCGTCGAGACCCGGAAGGCCGAGATCGACCAGCGCGATATCCGGCCGGTGCTCGCGGATCAACTTCAAGCCCGTTACCCCATCGCATGCCGAGAGCACCTCGTAGCCGCGGGCGCGAAGTAGATCGGCGAGGAGCTCGCGCGCGTCGTCGTTGTCGTCGATCACGATCGTACGCACCGTCGTGGGGTCGCGCACGGGATCGGCGACCGACATCATGCCGCCCGTGCGCGCGCGAGGGAGCAGGGCGGCGGGCGAGCTGGCGAGTGGGATCTGGATCTCGAACGCGCTGCCGCGATCGCGGCCGCCGCTGCTGACCGAGATCGAACCGCGGTGCATCTCGACGAGCCGGCGGGCGAGTGCGAGCCCGAGGCCCAGGCCACCCGAGCCGTCGGAGCGCACGCGCTCCTGGACGAACATGTTGAAGATCGAGTCCTGGAGCTCGAGTGGAATGCCGATGCCGCTATCGGTCACTCGGACTAGCGCGGAATCTCCCGCCTCCGTACAGGTCACGACGATGCGCCCGCCCGGTGCGGTGTACCGCGCGGCGTTGTTGACGAGGTTGCAGATCACCTGCGTGATGCGAACCGTGTCGACGACGACCGGCACGCGCCCGCGCGGCGGCGCGAACACCAGCGAGTGCCGGCGCTCGTCGATCAATGGCTGGCTCGTCGCGATCGCGGCCGTGATCACTTCGACAAGATCGACGTCCTCGGGCCGCAGCTCGATCTTGTCTGCCTTGATCCGCGAGACGTCGAGCAGGTCATCGACGAGCCGCGTGAGTACGCTGGTCTGCCGATCGAGGATCTCGAGGAGCTTGGGGCTCAGAGGCTTCTCGGGCTCGGTCCGGATCAGATCCACGCACGAGCGAACCGGGGCGAGCGGGTTACGGAGCTCGTGCGCGAGGATCGCGAGGAAGCTGTCCTTGCGGCGATCGATCTCGGCGAGCGCTGCGTTCAGCCTGGCGAGCTCTTGCTTCGCCGAGTGCTCGGCATCGCGCTCGCGGCGCAACGCCGCGGTCTCGTAGTCGCGGCGGCGATTCTCGAAGTCACGCTCCATGCGGATCGCCGCGAGCTGCTCGGTTCGATCCTGCAGCGTGACGAAGACCGCTGCTTTTGCGCGGAGCACCTCGGGAATGATCGGCTTCTTCAAGAAGTCGAAGCCGCCGAGTGCGTACGCGCGCAATGCCGCAGCCTCGTCGTGATCCTGTCCCGTCGTGAAGATGATCGGGAGGTGCTGCGTGCGTTCGCGCGAACGGATCCAGCGCGCGGTCTCGTAGCCGTCCATGCCCGGCATGTTGACGTCGAGGAGGACGAGCGCGAACTCCTGGTCCGCGAGACGCTCGAGTGCCTCGCGCCCCGATCGCGCCGTCACGATCACGCGGTCGAGTGGTGCGAGCGCGGCCTCGGCGGCCTTCAGATCCGCGTCGACGTTGTCGACCACGAGGATCTGCCGGATGCTGATGACCGGACGAGTGTCGACTTCGTCGAGCTCGACCGGAATCGCCGCGTCCGCGCTCGATGACATCTAGCTCTCATTCTGACTGCATTCCGAGCATTCGGCTCGCACGAGAAGTTTCTCACTCAGCCGACGAGGGTCCGTGACATCGGCGCGCTGTGCGCCGACGCGCGCCTCTCGTCCGTGACCGCTAGTGAACCCAGCGATCGCGAGCGACCGCCGCAGCTCCCCGCGAACGGGACATCGGTGCCGATGCTCGCACAGCATGCGCTCCGCGATCCGGCGCCGAGCGTGGACCGCGCCGCGCCTTCAGCGTGCGGGCCGGCTTGTTCGGCGACCGTGTGCTCGCAGGTAGTCGACCAGGCGCGGGCGTTCCGACCGCCGCTTCGACGCGGGCCGGTGTGAGCAGCGGGCGTACGTCACGCTCGAGTGCGCCGGCGATCAGCCCGAACGTGAACAGCAGGTCGTCGACGCGGATGTGCGCCGGCTCGCCAGCCACGCGGCGGCGCGTGAACGTTCTCACGCGCTCGACGGCGGCGACCTCGTCGGGATAGGTACGGGCGAGTCCACCCGCGAGATCGAGGGCCCATTCGAACGCCTCGGAGAATGCCTGGAACAGCTGGGTCCACTGAGCTGTTTGGCCGGGACCGGACGTAGCTTCGTGATCTTCGTGAATCAAGGAGAGATCATACCAAGGGGGTATGACACCCGATTCGCGAGACTACTCGGCGTAGGTCTCTTCGTCGCCGCCGGCCGGCGCGGTGTCCGGCTGGAAGTTCTCGAGCCAGTCCTGCGGCGCTTCTCCATTCGCGCCGTCGGTCGCGGCGGCGGCGGGTTGCGGCGGCAACGCTGCGCGCGTCGCCTTCGCCTTGATCGCCGGCGCCTTCTTCGGCGCGGCCTTCTTCGGCGCGGCGGACTTCGTCTTCGCGGCGGACTTCGTCTTCGCCTTGGCCTTCGCAGCCGGCTTCGACTTCGCCTTCATCTTGGCCGCCTTCGCGACGGGCTTTGCCTTGCCCTTCGCCTTGGTTGCCGACTTTTTCGCTGCACCCTTGTTCTTGGACTTGGCGGCCATGGCGTCAGCGTATCAAAGCGCGGGCGTCGTCGGCGTAGGATGCCGCCGATGATTCTGGTCACCGGATCGGCAGGACACCTCGGCGAGGCCTTGATGCGGACGCTCCGTGCAGCGGGGAGGCCGGCTCGCGGGCTCGACATTCTCCGGTCGGAGTGGACCGACATCGTGGGATCGGTGGCCGATCCAGGGGTGGTCGAGCGCGCGATGGATGGGGTGACGCAGGTGATTCACGCGGCCACGCTCCACAAGCCGCACGTGGCGACTCACACCCGCCAGGCGTTCGTGGACATCAATATCACCGGTACTTTGCAGCTGCTCGAGGCGGCCAAGCGGACGGGAGTGACCGCGTTTCTCTACACCAGCACGACCAGCGCATTTGGCGATGCGCTCGTCCCTCCGGAGGGTGCACCGGCCGCATGGATCACCGAGTCCGTGGTGCCGGTGCCGAAGAACATCTACGGGGTCACCAAGGTCGCGGCCGAGGACCTCTGCCAGCTCGCGCACAGAAACCAGGGGCTCGCCTGCCTGGTGCTCCGGACCTCGAGATTTTTCCCCGAAGAGGACGACAACCCGGCCGCGCGCGACGCGTACGCGCCCGACAACCTCAAGGCGACGGAGTATCTGTATCGCCGCGTCGATGTCGAAGACGTGGTCAGCGCGCACCTCGCCGCACTCGAGCGCGCGCCGGCGATCGGCTTTGGCCGCTTCATCATCAGCGCGCCAACGCCGTTCGTGCGTGACGACGTCACCGAGCTACGGCGCGATGCACCGGCGGCGCTGCGCCGGCGCGTGCCGGAGTGGGAGGCGATCTACGGTCGGCTCGGCTGGCGAATGCTCCCGACGATCGATCGGGTCTACGACAGCAGCAAGTCGCGCGCAGAGCTCGGCTGGAAACCGCGACACGACTTCGCCACAGTGCTCGCGCGCGCGAGCGAGACGGGAGACATCCGCAGCGCGCTCGCGAAGACGATCGGCGCAAAGGGCTATCACTCGTAAAATTCCATTGCGCGCTGGAGCGCAGGGCTCATAGTCGATCCGGTGGGCGGCATGGTGCCGTTCGTTTCACATATGGAGATCACGATGCACGCAAAGCAGGAGACCGAGCCCATCTTCACCACTCTCGATCGCTACCGAGCCGAGTTGCTCGAGCACCCGTTGCTCGTCGCTGCGCGGACCGGACAGATCGAGAGGACGACGCTGATCCGATTTGCTTACTACCAGTACGCAGACAGCATCACCTGGATCCCGATGCTCGCGCAGATGAAGGAGAAGGCGCTGAGGTCGCGCCGCCTGCGCAAGGCCATCGAGGACAACATCGCTCACGAGGCGGGCCTCGGTAGCACCTCGCACGTCACGCTCGCCGCGCAGCTGATGCGCAGCCTCGGCGTGCGCGGGCTCGACGAGCTACCGACCGAGGGCATCGTGCGGACTGCGAGCCTGTGGCTCACGGATGCGTTCGCGCAGATGTCGGAGCCGGCGCTTGCCGGCTGGCTGCTCACCGCCGAGACCTTGGTGCCCGAGATGTTCGCGGTCATGGCTCCGCAGTTCGGCGGCATCGCGGATACCATCTATTTCTCCGAGCACGTCCACATCGACAGCGACGAGCACGCCCGCTGGATGGCGGAGGCCGTCGACGAGGTCGTCGCACTGTACGGTTCCGCATGCATCCCGCAGGTGCTCGAGGGCATGGCGGATGCGTGGGCCGAGACTTGCGAGGATCCGGACGAGTTGTGGGGGTCGCGATGAAGATCACGCTCACGTACAACGAGAAGCGCAGCGACGCGGAGCGCGAGGCCGAGTTCGACAGCCGGGATGCGATCGCCGCGATCGCGCGCCTGCTCGCGAGCCTCGGGCATGTCGCCGTGCCGCTCGATGTCACCGGCTCGATCCCGCGGCTCGCCACTGCGCTCCGGCGGATCAAGCCCGACGTCGTGTTCAACTTCGCCGAGGGCGAGCGCGGGGCGTTCCGCGAGGCGTTCTACCCAGCGCTGTTCGAGCAGCTCGCGTTGCCGCACACGGGCAGCGCGGCGAGTGCGCTCGCGGTTTGCATGGACAAGGCGCTGGCGAAGCGCGTCGTCGCAAGTGCGCGCGTGCGTGTTCCGCGGGGCCGCGTCGTGCGCTCGCCCGCCGATCCGCTCGGCGACCTCGAGCCACCGCTGATCGTGAAGCCGAACCTCGAAGGCTCGAGCAAGGGCGTCACGCCCGCGAGCGTGATCAGTGAGCCAGGGAAGCTGCACGCGGCGGTCGCGGCCGCGCTCGCTCGCTATCCGGGCGGCGTGCTCGTCGAAGAGTGGATCCCCGGCCGCGAGGTCGCCGTCGGCTGGGTGCGCGGCATCGGGTTGTTGCCGCCGATCGAGTACCGGTTCGAGGGACAGATCTACGACTTCGCGCTCAAGCACACGCACCCCGAGCGCGTCGACGTGCGCGTGCCGGCGGAGCTGTCGGATCCGGTCGCCGCGCGGCTCCAGCGAGCGGCGTCGCGCGCGTTCGAGGCGCTCGGCATCGAGGGCTACGGGCGCGCGGACTTCCGCATCACGCCGGAGGGCGAGGTCGTGTTCCTCGAGATGAACCCGCTGCCGTCGTTGACGCTGGCGGCCGGCCACGACGAGCTATACGTGGCGGCCGCTGCGATCGGGCGATCGCCGACGGAGCTACTCGCGGCGATCCTCGACGCTGTTCCTGCCGCGCGGTTCGATCAGATCGATCTTGTTGCCGTATAGGTCGAGGCAGACCGCGACCGTGCCGAACGGCTCGTGACGCGGCGCCTCGACGAACCGCACGCCCTGCGCGACCAGCCGGGCGTGCGTTGCCGTGAAGTCATCGGTCTCGATGAAGAGCAGCACGCTTCCGCCGGTCTGGTTGCCGACGCGCGCGAGCTGCTCCTCGGTCGTCGCCTTGCGCAACACGAGGCCGGCGCCGCCCGCGCGGATCCGCACCCAGCGCTTGCCGGGGAGCTCCGTATCCTCGACGAGCTCGAAGCCGAGCACGCCGACGTAGAACGCGAGGGCTTCGTCGTGATCGCGAACCACCAGCGCCGTTTCGGAGAGGCGAATCACGCGGCGGGTCATACACCATGATTTCCGTGAGTTGGGCTGGTTCGAAAAAATCTTCGGGCCCGTGTCGATTTCGCGCCCGGCCGATCGTCGTCGTCATGAAAGCAGCGATTCAATCACTCACAGGAGAACGACGATGAAGTTCATGGTTCTGGTCAAGGCGAACAAGGATTCCGAGGCGGGCGTGATGCCCAAGGCGGACGAGATCAGCGAGATGATGAAGTACAACGAGGAGCTGTCGAAGGCAGGCGTGCTGCTCGACCTCGCGGGCCTTCAGTCGAGCGCGAAGGGAGCGCGGATCCGGTTCGAGGGCAACAAGCGCACGGTGGTCGACGGTCCGTTCACCGAGGCGAAGGAGCTGGTCGCCGGCTACTGGATCCTTCAGTGCAAGTCGCTCGCCGAGTGCATCGAGTGGGTGAAGCGCGCGCCGTGCCCGGGCGAGGGCACGATGAGCGAGATCGAGATCCGCCCGCTGTTCGAGATGGAAGATTTTCCGGAGGTGCACGCCGAGACGGCCGAGCGCGCGGCGCGGATCGACGAGAGCCTCGAGCACTAGCCGGGCTGCGAGCCGAGGCGGCCCGCCGAGGGCGAGGTCGACACCGTGGGCACGAGCTGCTGCAAGTGCCAGGTCTGCAGATGCGCCGCTCGGCGCGCGCTGCGCTGCGTCCGGGCCATCTCGCGCGCGAGCATGCCGACGGCAGCGAGCAGCGAGGTGACGAACAGCGCGTGTGCGATCTGGAACCGAGCTCCGTCGAGCGAGCCTGCTGGCGACGTGACGGTCAGCGATCGCCCGAAGCTGCCGACCGACGGGTCGAACACGCCGGCGAGCTCGAGGAACCACGGTCCGAGCACGCCGAGCGCGAGTCCGCCTACGAGCATCCAGGTCTTGCCGAACCTCGGGTGCATGCAGAACCCGAGCATCGTCGCCGCGGCGAGGCCCGGTGCGACGAGCATCGGTGAGAACATGCGCGCGAGGATCGCGATCAGGATGCAGTTCGCGGCGGCGGTGACCCACAGGAACCACGTCGGGATCCGCTGGCTCGACTTGTAGAGGAACATCGCCATCCCGCCATTCGCCGCGGCGGCGATGCCCACGGTGACGAGGTACGGCACGCTCGAAAGCCCGACCCAGACCATCATCGGGATGAACATGGCGTAGAGCGCGAACGCTCCGCACGCCACGCGTGCCTGATCGCGGAGGTTCACGTCATCGATCGCGTCGAGCTCCGCGTCGATCTCGCGCGGCATCTCCTTCGGCGGCTCGAGCATCAGCCGACCCACGAGGTCGGCCGCATCGGGCGTGGTGGGATCGAGGGCGAGGGCACGGCCCGCGTGCTGCATCGCGGTGCGGCGCTCGTCGGCGCCGGGCGGCTTGCGCGCGATCGAGGACGTGGTGAGCGACGTGTTCTGGTCCGTGATCAGCGCGGCGCGCGCCATCGCGATCTGCTCGCGCGCGAGCCGCCGGCGCTGGACCACGTCGCGATCGCCGTCGAGGTAGCGCTGCACTCGATCGCTGAGGTCGCGCGCGGTCGGTGGGCGCTTCGACGGATCCGCCGCTGCCGCCGACGCGACGAGCGCATCGAGCTCGGGCGGCACCTCGCGATGTGGTGCGCGCACCGACGGCCGCGCGTCGTACTCGTCGAACACCGCCGTGAGCACGGTCGGATCATGGAGCGGCTGGCCCGCGAGGATCTCGAACAGGATGCAGCCGAGCGCGTAGACATCGGCGCGCCGATCCACGGGAAGGCCGCGCAGCTGCTCGGGCGGCATGTAGCCGATCGTGCCGAGCACGGCGCCGGCCTCGGTGGCGCCGGCGACCGCGGGCGTTGGATCGAGCGAGCCGGGCGCTTCGTCCTCGCCCTGCACGCGGGCGACGCCCCAGTCGAGCACGTAGACCTCGCCGAAATCGCCGAGCATGATGTTCGCCGGCTTGAGATCGCGGTGGATCACGCCGCGCGTGTGCGCGAACTCTACAGCGAGGCACACATCCGCGAACGCGCGGAGCAAGCGCGAGCGCGAGTTCTTGCTGGTGGCGGTGCTCTCGAGCGACACCAGCTTCTGCGCGCTCAAGATCTCGTGGAGCGTGGTGCCGGTCAGGCGCTTCATCACGAAGTACGGGTGACCGTCGTCGTCGGCGGCGATCTCGTGAACCGGCACGATCGCCGGGTGCTCGAGCCGGCCCTGGATCCGAGCCTCGCGGAGGAAGCGAGGGATCGAGCCGTGCTGCACGTCGCGCATGCGTTTGATCGCCACGTCGCGACTGATCTGCATGTCGGTCGCCAGCATGATGTCGCCCATGCCCCCGCGGCCGAGCAGGGGTCCGAACTGGTAGCGCTGGTGACCGATCGGCATCTGGTCGATCGCCCCGTGGGGATGGTCTCCTCGCAGGGTCTCCGCGCTCGTCGGCGACCCCGGCCCGCTCGCCTGGATCGTGTCGTCGGTGGACGGATCCTTTCTCCCCATCTGGAGATGCTAACGCGGGGGAGCAGTCGCTAGTCGTCCGGTCGCATCTTCTCGCGAGCGTAGGCCCGGAGGAACTGACCGGCTCCGCGCACGAGCGCGAGCTTCGACAGCGGGAGTCCGGCGAAGTCCTGCACCGCGATCTGGAACATCGACGGGACCTGCGCCATCACACGCTCGACCGCTGCGCGCTTCGGCCCGTAGAACCAGCGATAACAGGCGTGCCGGATCCTGAGCTGGAAGCCCAGGTGGTGACGCCTCACGACCTCCGTCCAGTCGGAGAACCGGAACGCGTCACGCTCGAACGCCTTCGCGAGGTACGGGCCGGCCACGGCGCCGTACTCGATCGCCTGGCCGATACCTTCACCGGTGGCGATGTCGATGCCCGCTGCTTCGCCGACGAGCAGCACGCGTGGCGCGGCGATCTCCGCGCCGGGCTCCCAGCCCCGCTCTGCATACTGCTTGTGACGGTATGACATCGGATCGAGGCCGCGCGCACGGAGGTACGCACCGATCCGCGCGCGTGCATCATCGGGCCCGAGCGTGCGGATCACATAGGCGCCGCGGCACACCATCGGCTTGCCGCCGACGATCGTGGGGAAGTCCCACGCGTAGCCGTTCAGGTCCTGCGAGTCGAAGTCGAACACCACGGTGTCACGCGGCTCGTCCTGCGCGACGCCCTCGGTGTCGAGCTCGACCACCTGTGCGCGGAGCACGGGAGGCGCGAAGCTCGCCTGCTTGCGCACGATGCCGCTGACTCCATCGGCTCCCACGATCGCCTTCGCGCGGAGCTCCTCGCCCGTCGCGGTGGTGACGCGCACGCCCTCGTCGCCGATCGCGATCGTCTCGACACCGCAGCCATCGCGCACCTCGATGCCGCGCGCGCGGGCCTGGTTCGCGAGCGCGTGATCGAACTCGATGCGGCGAACGACGACGCCGAGGCCGGGCGAGCGCGTGGTGATCGTCTTCCCGCCGAGCCGGAGCGCGATCGCGTCGAGCTTCACCATCGGCACATCGACCTCGACGCCGAGCTTGTCGAGCCAGCGAAACGCACGCGCACCGATGCCGCCCGCGCAGATCTTCTCGCGGGGGTACGTCTCGCGCTCGAGCACGACGATCGAGATCCGCGGATTCGCCGCGTGCACGTGAAGCGCGGTCGAGATGCCGGCCGGGCCGCCGCCCACGATGACGAGATCGACGCTTCGGGTCACGCGCGCGCGACAGTATGCGATCGGCTATCCTGCCCGCCATGAACCGGGTGTGGGTCCTTGGCCTAATCGTCGCAGCATGCCTGCCGCCGCCACCCGTCGAGAAGGTCGCGCCTTCGCGCGGCAAGCGAGGTGCGACGTCCTCGAGCGTCGAGAAGCGCATCGTCGTCAACCAGTCCCGGACCGCGGGCTACTTCGAGACAAGCACCAGATCCGATGGTTCGATCGCAGCGGTCTACCACGTGCTCGAGAATGGCCGCGGCCCTCACGTCGAGGCGGAGATCCGGCTCGCCGACGACTGGACGATCAGCTCGTTCCGCGCGACCGGCAAGCACACGATGGGCACGAAGGTCGACGAGACGTTCTCGGTCACAGGCACCCGGGCAGCGTGGAAGAGCAACGAGGAGAGAGGCGATCAGGAGCTCGAAGCTCCGGCGTTCTTCATCCCGATGGCGTCGATGCCGATCGAGGTCCTGCTCGTCCCCGCGGCGCTCAAGGCGGGCGGCAAGCTCGCGGTGCTTCCCGGTGGGGAGGCCACCGTGGCGCAGGCCGCCACGACGAACGTGACGGTGAACGGCGAGACCCGGGCGCTCGTCGGGTACTCGATCAGCGGGCTCGGCCTCGACGTCCAGTACACGTGGTTCGACCGCGAGGGCGATTGGTTCGGCACGGCGAGCGAGTGGAGCTCGGTGGTACCTGAAGGCTGGGAGGGCGCGATCGAGCCGTTGATCCAGAAGCAGCGCGAGCTGTCCCGCGCGCGCGATGCCAAGCTCGCCACCCAGCACGCGACCCGCCCGGTCTCCGGGTTCGCGTTCACCGACGCGCGCGTGCTCGACGTCGAGAAGGGCGTCTGGATTCCGAACCAGACCGTGATCGTCCAGGGCGACAAGATCATGGCCGTCGGTCCCACATCGCGGATCAAGATCCCCGAGGGCACAGACGTGCTGTCGATCGCAGGGCAGGGCTTGATTCCCGGCCTCATCGACATGCACGCGCACACGTCGACGGCCGACGGCATCCTGAACCTCGCGTCGGGCGTGACCACGATCCGGGACGTCGGCAACGACCCAGACCTCCTGGACGACTTGAAGAAGCGCTACGACGACGGCACCGCGATCGGCCCGAACGTCGTGCGGATGGGCTTCATCGAGGGACGCGGCGAGAAGGCCGCGTCATCGAAGGTCACCGCGACCACCCCCGACGAGGCGAAGGCCGCGGTCGAGATCTATGCGAAGCGCGGCTACGACGGCGTCAAGATCTACAACTCGGTGCCCGTCGAGATCGTCCCCGTGATCATCGCCGAGGCGCACGCGCGCAAGATGCTCGTCACCGGGCACATCCCGGTGCACATGCTCGCGGCCGAGGCGGTGAAGGCCGGGTACGACAGCATCGAGCACATCAACATGCTGTTCCTGAACTTCCTCGCGACGCACGAGACCGATACGCGCGACACCACGCGGTTCACGCTGGTCGGCGACAAGGCGTCGGAGCTCGCGCTCGACGGCAAGCCCGTCCAGGAGTTCTTCGATCTGCTCCGCACGAACAAGGTCGTCATCGATCCCACGCTCGCGGCGTTCGAAGATCTATTCGTCGGCGTGCCCGGTAAGATCAACCCGGGCATGGAGGACACGGTCGCGCGCTTGCCTCTTCAAGTACGACGCTGGTTCCTCGTCGGAGGGCTGCCGATGGATGCCGCGAAGCAGGCGACCTACGCCAAGGCATGGGACCAGATCCTCGCGATGGTGAAGGCGCTGTGGACCGCGAAGATCCCGCTGGTGCTCGGCACCGACCACATCGCCGGCCTGATGCTTCACCACGAGATGGAGCTGTTCGTGCGCGCGGGGATTCCGGCGAAGGACGTCCTGCGGATGGCGACGATGGATGCCGCACGCGCGCTGCGACTCGACAAGAAGATCGGATCGATCGCGATCGGCAAGCGTGCCGACCTCGTGATCGTCGATGGCGATCCGCTCGAGGACATCAAGAAGATGCGCAACACGGTGTTCACGATGCGCGCGGGCGTCCTCTACAAGTGCGACGCGCTCTATGGCGCCACCGGCGTCAAGCCTTAGTTCATCGCGGTCGACTTCTCGAGCTTCCAGCCGCCGGAGTCCTTGATCCAGGTCTCCTCCTGGCGAACGCCGGCCTTGTTCGTCGTGTAGACGACGGCGCGGCTCTCTCGAACAGCGCCCATGCTGGTGACGCTGCGATCCGCAGACGGCTCGGCCTGGATGGTGTCGTTGATCTGGTGGCGTACCGCGGCGACGTTGATCGGGCGCGGGCCGCTGGTGGAAGCACACGCGGAGAGAGCGATGGTGAGAGCGAGGAAGAAGCGCATGACTCCACAGAGCCACGTCTTCGCGCGACGGTGTACAGATCTTCGTCGAGAATCCGCGCTGTCACGGGCGTCGCACGTGTCGCGCGACGGCGTGAGACGGGGGCGTGACCGGGGCGAGACGGGTGGGACGTGGAGAGATCTCGTCAGCCCTCGGCAGCGCGCTCGGCTTTGAGCCGGATGATCTTCCGGCCGATCTGCCAGCTCGCGTAGCGCCCCTGCGCATGGATGACCGACATGGCAGCGAGGCCGACGATCGCGATGACCAAGCTGCGCGCTCGCGCGATCATCGCGAAGTACATGCCGTGATCGCCGCTCGCACCGAGCAGCGTGTACAGCGCGTAGTTGCCACCATCGGCGAGGCCCATCCCGAGCGGCACGGTCGACGAGACCCACGTGATGAGAACGCCGACCGACAGCACGCCGATCACGAGCGCCGGAGACAGCTCGACGCCGATGCCGACCATGATCAAGATGGTCGAGCTGACGGTGAGTGCCTTGGAGATGAGCACGAACAGCATGCCGAGGCGCGTGCCGGAGGTCCGTTGCTTGTGCAGCTCGCGGATGTGCTGATCGGTCTCCTTCAGCTTCTCCTTCCAGTTGGCCGCCCGCTCCGCGCCGATCAGCCGGACCCTGCGCAGGATGCCGACCAGGCTCGCCACCGCACCGCGCTGGATCATGAAGCCCAGCGCGATCATCGCGGGGATGATGACGGCCATTCCGGCGAACACGATCACCTTGATCGCGTCCGGTAGGTCGACGAGCAGCAGCGTGATCGGGATGCCGACCACCATGAACAGGACCTCGAGATAGAGCCGCGCCACGCTGAGCAAGATCATCGACGACAGGACCCGCGCGCGCGGCGCATACTCCGAGAGCATCGTGACCTTCGTCGCCTCGCCGAGCGCGCTGAACGGCGTCAGCACGTTGATCGCGCGGCCGCTCGCCCACGAGCCGAGCACGCGGACATAGGTGACCATCCGGGCCTCGGGGGCCATGAACGCCTTCAGAGCAGCGGCATCGCAGCACATGCCCCCCAGCTCCAGGGCGAGGATCACGGCGGCCAGCACGCCCACGCCGGTGATCACGTTCCGCAGCTCGTGCCAGCTGGTGCTGCGAAGCATCCAGGCGAGAGCGCAGGCCCCGACCACGAGCATCACCAGGTTGAAGATCGCGCTCCAGCTGCGCTTCTTCTTGTCCTCGGGTGGTGCGGGATCGCTCACGAGGCCGATGATAGCAAGCTACGTGCCCGAATCTTCCGTGCGAGCGATTTCGCGCGCCGCGCGTCGGGCCCGCACGATCTCGCGGAGCCGGTCCTCGACGAGGAACCGCAACCGGAGCCGCTGGACCTTGCCCCAGATCAACATGGTGGCTGCGGTGGCGAGGCTCTTCTTGTAGCGGACGTCCCCGGCAAGGAAGTCGTACACCGCATGACCCGCCGCCGCGGCGTGCTCGATCGCCGCGGTGTGCGCGAGAAAGCCCGGCTTGAGGTGCTTGTTCTCGAACGACGCCAGGCCGCTCTGGTACTGGAGCACCCGGCCACGGTGGACGAAGTTGTAGAGCGCGCCGATCGGACCGTTCGAGTTGCGCAGCGCGATCAACTGGATCTCGCCGTGCTTGAACCGCTGCTTGATCAGCCGGCGGTGGAACCGATCGAACCAGGGATCGGCGAACGCGCCGGGCTGGCCGCGCGCGATCCAGCTCGCCTGATGGAGCCGCACCATCTCGGTGTAGATCGCCAGCGCGCTCTCCTCGTCGCTCGCGATCTCGACCTTGAAGTCGCCGGCCTCGCGCTGCGCACGTTTGACCTGCGAGCGGGTCTGACCGCCGAGCAGCTTGAGATAACCCTGCTCGCGCACGCGCGCGAGCTCGACGAAGTGCACCGGCACCGCGCGCTCGACCTTGACCTTGAAGCCGCGGATCACCAGCTCGCCGAGGCCACCGAAGGCATCCGCGCGCAGGGCAGGGAGGAATAGCTCGTCCCACTCGCCGGGTAGCAGATCGACAAGCTTGCCGATGCTGACCTCGCGGCCGACAAGCCCGTTGTGCTCGAGAAGGAGCTCGTCGAGACGCTGATTGCCGGTGACGTTGAAGTACATCGCGCGGCTGCGGATCATGCGCAGCCGGACCGTCGACGTGCGGCGCAGAAAGAATGCGGACACCGGCTTGGTGTCGTCGTAGATGACCGCGAGCTCGGGATCCTGATCGCGCGGTACGCACGCGAGCCAGTTCTCCATCCATGCCCAGGAGGTGAAGAACGTGCGCGGATTCGCCTCGTCGAGGTCGCGCCAGATCTTCTCGACCTCGGGCGCGCGTGAGCTCAGAAACTCGATGCGCACGGCTTAACCTTGTGCCGCGATCTTTTTCCAGGCCGGGCGCGCCTTGATCGGATCAAACCAAGCCTGGCCCTTGGGTCCGAGCCTCACACCGCCCATCGCGATGGAGAGGTTGACCACCGACGCGACGTTCAGATCGGCGACGGTGAACTTGTCGGGGACGAGAAAACCGCTGGCGGGCAGCTGCGTCTCGAGCTGATCGAGATAGCGTTGCATGTTCTTCTTGCCGGTCTCGACCTCGAACGTCGAGCGGTGCTCCGCCGGCACGATCATGGTGTGGTGCAACACGCGCAGTGCCTCGTGCTGCAGTGTGGAGATGCCCCACAGCGACCACGCGTAGATGCGCGCACGGTCCTTCGCGTCGGTCGACCACAGCTGCGGCGCGTAGGTCTCCGCGAGGTAGAAGTTGATCGCGATCGACTCGGGCATCCGCAGGTCACCGTCGATGAGGAACGGGATCTTGCCGGTCGGATTGATCGCGAGGTACGCGGCCTTCGCCTCGGCATCGCGGAGGTTCACGCGGGTGTACTCGTACCCGACACCGCACTCCTCCAGCATCAGGTGCGTACGACCCGAGCTCGACATCGGGGCACCGTAGAACTGGATCGTCATGGTCAAGCGTCGTACCACGCCTCGTCAGAAGTTCGGCTTCTCCTTGTGGTACTTGCGAATCAAGTCCCGTAAGAACTCAGCGAGGGCGATGACGTCTTCGTCCTCGGTCGCGCGTGAGATGAAGATGGTGAAGATGTCGTGGCCTTCCTCGCCGCCGGGCTCGCGCAGGCGGAGCTGGACGTAGCCCTCGTCCTCGTCCTTCTTGCCCTTCTTCCGCTCCGGAATCTCGAGCGCATCGATCAACTTCCAGACCTTCCTCGACTCTTTCGTCGTGAGGTTCTTCGTACCGAGATCATCCGTCTCGTCCTCGTGCGAGAACGACGCCCACATCGAGGAGCCGCGGATCCGGACCTGCCAGTCGTCGCCCTCGGGCTTGTTCGACACGAAGTCGAACATCCGACCGTTCGTCTCGCCCTGATCGGTGTCGGACGCGCCGCGGTCGCCCTGCACGTACTCGCCGCCCGTCTTGCACCCCGGGATCCCGAGAGCCAGAGAGAGAGTGATCGCCAGGACGAGGGACCAGCACCGCACGGCTCCGATGATAGCAGTATGCTGCGGCGACGGATGGCGCTGCGCTTCCACGGCCGACCGCTGGAGGCGCCGAGCGTGCTGCGCGACGGGACCCACCGCGCCGCGACGCTTGAGGCGACCTGGGCGCGCTTCGCTCCGGCAGCACGCCGCGCGCAGATCACGCGGATCGCGGACCTGACGGGGCTCGATACCCTGGGCATTCCGGTCGCCGCCGCGATCCGGCCGATGGGCCGCTCGCTATCGACGCAGCAGGGCAAGGGCATCAGCCACGCGGCGGCGCGGGTGTCGGCGCTGATGGAGAGCCTCGAGACCTGGACAGCGGAGCACCATGCGCTTCCGGCGATCCGCGCATCGGCAACGCGGCTCGGTAGGAAGGCCGTCGACGTTCGGCGCCTGCCGAGGCCGCGCGGTCGCCTCGATCGGACGGCGCGGTGGGCCTGGGTCGAGGGCTGGGACCTGGTCGCGGATCGCGCGATGCTCGTGCCCGAGCAAGCGGTCACGCTCGACACGACGTTCACGAAGCCGCCGGTGTTCGACATCTCGTCGAACGGCCTCGCGTCGGGCAACGTGCTCGTCGAGGCGACCGTGCACGGGCTGTGCGAGGTCATCGAACGCGATGCCGAGGCGGCGTGGCGGCGAGCGGGTGGCGATCGTCGGATCGTGCTCGATACGATCGACGATCCGATGTGCCGCGGCCTCATCGATCGGATCACCGCGACCGGCGCGCGCGTGTTCGTGTGGGACCTCGGCGGCATCATCCCGGTCGTCGGAGCGGCGATCATGGAGGATCCGCGCGAACCGGCGTGGCGCGCGCTCGGCTTCTATCAGGGCTTCGGCGCGCACCTCGTCCCCGAGGTCGCGATCGCCCGAGCGATCACCGAGGCCGCGCAGACGCGGCTGACGTACATCGCCGGCGGGCGTGATGACTTCTTCGCGTTCGACTACGCGCGCGCGACCGATCCGGAGATCCTCGCGGATCTGTGGGACCGACTCGCCTCACCGTGCGACGAACCGGCCGTGCTCGATGATCTGCCACGCCGCGAGACGCACGGCCTTGGCGAGGATCTCGAGACGCTGGTGTCGATCGTCGTCGAGCACGGTGCACAGCAGGTGATCGCGGTGGACCTCACGCACCCGAAGCTCCGCGTTCCGGTCGTGAAGGTGATCGTCCCGGGACTCGCGACCGACGTGGAGGCGATGGGATGACGACGCTGGTCTTTGTCGGGCCCACGCTCGCCGCGGACGAGGTCGCGCGTCGATTGCCGGGTGCGGAGGTGCGCCCGCCGGTGTCGGTCGGCGACGTGCTCGCGCTGCTCTCGCGCGCCGGCCGGCGCGTCACGCGGATCGCGATCATCGATGGCTACTTCGAGCGCATGGCCGCTGTCTGGCACAAGGAGCTGCTGCTCGCGGTCGAGCGCGGCGTGGAAGTCTGGGGCGCAGCGAGCATGGGAGCGCTGCGTGCTGCCGAGCTCGCGCCGTTCGGGATGCGCGGAGTCGGTGCGATCTATCGGGCCTACGTGCGCGGCGCGCTCGGCAAGCCCGGCGCCGTGTGCAGCGGCCTACCTCCGCTCGTCGCGGACGACGAGGTGGCGGTCGCGCATCTTCCGGCGGAGGCCGGCTATCGCGCGGTCTCCGACGCGCTCGTAAATTTGAGATCGGGGCTCGCCGCGGCCCCGTTCCTCTCGGCGCGAACGCGCGACCGTCTGATCGAGCTCGCGCGCGAACGGTTCTACCGCGAGCGCAGCTGGGCGCAGTTGATCACCGACGGGCGCGCTGCGCGTCTCCCGCCTGCCGAGCTCGCCGCGCTCGAGGCGTGGCGGAAGCCGGATCGAAAGGCCGCGGATGCGCGTCTGCTCGTGCGTACGCTTGCACGCAGCGCACCACATCGGAGATCTTCGCATGCGCTCCGCGTCCCACGTACGTGGGCGATTCGTCAGCTCGGACCTGTACCAAGACTGCGCAACCGCTGAACCAAGACCCCCGCTATCGTTCACATGGTGCTCGTTCGCCTCGCGCTTCCACTCCTGATCGTCGGGTGCGGGTTCAACGTCCCGGCGACGCCGATCGATGCGAGCGGCGGCGAGGGTGGCGGCAGCAGCGGCGAGGGCGGGATGGGGACCGAGGCCGGGGACACCTGCTACGGCACGTCGCAGCGCGCGACCATCTGTCTGACGTCAATGCCGATGCAGCCGCGGACGTTTGCCGCGGAGACGATCATCCAGACACAGGCGGGAAACGCCGAATGTGCCGTGCTCGGCGCCGGCAGCTCCGATGTCTGCGTGATCGCCGCCACCAGCATCGTGGTGAACCCGAACGTGCGAGTCGCCGGGACCGGTCCGCGCCCGCTCGTGCTGCTCGCGACCACCGGTGCGATCTCGATCCATGGAACGCTGGAGGTCGCGAGCAAGAAGAACGGGCTGGTCGGAGCCGGTGCTGACATCGACTGCAACCCGGGACAGAACCCGCCCGCGAGCAACGGGGGCGGGCAGGGCGGCAGCTTCGGCTCGAACGGCGGTGACGGCGGCAACAGCAACGGCGCGGCCGACAGAGGCATTCACGGTGCGATCATCGCGCCGACCAAGCTGCGCGGCGGGTGTCAGGGCGCGAACGGCGGTGGCTCTCCGGGCACGCTGGGGCACGGCGGCGGCGCCGTCCTCCTGATCGCGCCTGCGATCTCGATCAGCATCACCGGAACGATCAATGCATCCGGCGCGGCGGGACTCGCGGCGGTAGGAACAAAGCACAGCGGTGGCGGTGCCGGATCGGGAGGCATGATCGTCCTCGATTCCCCCGCGATCTCGCACGCCGGTGCGATCTTCGCGAACGGCGCCGGTGGCGGAGGCGGCAGCGGCAATAGCGCCGGCACCGACGGCGCCGACCCGATCGCCGTCGGTGGAGCGGCCGGCGGTGCGAAGGGCAGTAGCGCGGGCGATGGCGGTGCGGGCTCGGTAGGCGCGGCCAACGCGATGAATGGCGGCAACGGGACGAACAGCACGGACGGCGGCGGCGGCGGTGGGGGTGGCGCCGGAGTGATCGAGGTCTACCAGTTCTCCGGAGCCCTCGGCGGCACGGTCAGCCCGCCCGCGACCAACTGAACGCTGCTACTCTCGCAGGCTCGATGGAAGTCGGCTACGCAGCGCCTGTATTCGGCGCCGGCCGGTTCGAGGTCCGGGGGACGCTCGGCGCCGGGGGTGCGGGCGTGGTCTATCGCGCGTTCGATCGTCAGCTGCAGCGCGAGGTCGCGATCAAGCTGCTGCGCCAGGCGAGCGGGCGCGACCTGTACCGGTTCAAGCGCGAGTTCCGCGCGCTCGCGGACATCGTCCATCCAAACCTCGTCACGCTCCACGAGCTGCACGCGGCCGACGGCGACTGGTACTTCACGATGGAGCTGGTCGAGGGCGTGTCGTTCATTGACTGGGTGCGTCCGCCGCGCACCACGTCCGGCCCGCAGCGCACGCGCGCCGACATCGCGGCATCGCCCGTCAACGAAGCGCGATTGCGCGGTGCGCTGATCCAGCTCGTCGACGCGCTCGTCGCGCTGCACCGCGCGGGCAAGCTGCATCGCGATCTGAAGCCATCGAACGTGCTCGTCACGGCGCAGGGCCGCCTGGCGCTGCTCGACTTCGGTCTCGTCGCCGGGATGGCCGAGGGCGATCCGGAGAAGCTCGCGGTCGGCACCCCGGTGTACATGTCCCCCGAGCAAGCGGCCGATCAACCGCTCGACGAGGCCAGCGATTGGTACTCGGTCGGCTGCATGGTCTACGAGGCGCTCACGGGAAAGCGTCCGTTCGAGGGCGACTCCGAGCAGGTGATGACACGCAAGCAGACCGAGCTGCCGGTGTCGCCCGCCAGCGCCGGCGCACCGCCGGATCTCGTGCGTCTCTGCATGGGCCTGCTCCAGCCGGTGGCGCACATCCGTCCGAACGGGATGTCGATCCTGACGCAGCTCGGCTCTGGTCCATCGCCGACGACGCGGCGAATCTCGCGCAGCGCACCTGCATCGAACTTCGTCGGGCGCGCGGAGGAGATCGAGGAGCTCCGGCGTGCGCTCGCGGATTCGCACCGGCGCGGTGTCGCGATGCTCGTCAAGGCGCGCAGCGGTCTTGGCAAGAGCACGCTGGTGCGGCGATTTCTGCGGAGCCTCGGCGACGTCGTGTACACGCTCGAGGGTCGCTGCTTCGAACGCGAAGCTGTCCCGTTCAAGATGCTCGACGGCGTCGTCGATTCGCTGACCGCGGCGATCATGACGCTGACCACGGAGAACATCGCGACGCTGGTCCCGAAGGAGATCGGAGCGCTCGCGCGGCTGTTCCCCGTGATGCGCCGGATCCCGCAGTTCTCCGAGGCCGTCGCCGCCAGCGCGGTGCCTCCGGATCCGCAGGAGATGCGGCGGCGCGGGTTCACGGCGCTGCGTGGGGTGATCTCCAAGCTGTCACGCCTCAAGCCCGTGGTGATCTTCGTTGACGACGCGCACTGGGGTGACTTCGACAGCTGCGTGTTCCTCGCCGAGATGATCCACAACGGCGAGCCGGGGATCCTCGTGATCGTCGCGCACCGGCCCGAGGACTACCTCGGCGTCGTCGCGCTGCTGAAGCGCTCGCCCGGTGGCAGCCCGCGCCGCGGGGACGTGCGGGACCTCGAGATCACGCCGCTGTCGGACACCGAGGCGCTCGCGCTGGTCTCGCAGCTCGCCGAGGACCCGAGCCGCGCTCCCCAGGTGGTGGCCGCGGCCGGTGGTAATCCACTCGCGCTCACCGAGATGGCGCGCACGCCGGGGGCGGCTGCCGGCGTGAAGATGGAGGACCTCGTGCGGATGCGCGCGCAGCGTCTGTCGCCCGACTGTCAGGCGATGCTCGCGGTGTCCGCGATCGCGGCGCGTCCATTGTCGGTCGAGATCGCAGCGCACGCAGCGGGGGTGGTCGGCGGCCACGACGAGGCCGCGACACTGTCTGCGGAGCGCCTCGCGACGCTTCGTCAGGTCGGCGGCGAGATGATCCTTCATCCGGCGCACGACTACGTGCGCACCGCCGTGCTCGGCGGCCTCGATACCGAATCGAAGGCCGGCTGGCACGAGGCGATCGCGCGCGCGTTCGAGGCGGTTCAGGGACCCGCACAGCTCGATCAAACAGCCGTCGTCGAGCACTGGCTCGCCGCGGGGTATCCGGAGAACGCGGCGACGCACGCGGTGGCGGCGGCGCTCAAGGCCGAGGAGGCGCTCGCGTTCCGGCGCGCGGCCGAGCTCTACCAGATCGCGCTCACATTCGGTCCGTGGGATGCGGTCGGCCAGCGCGACCTCATGAGCCGCAAGGCCCATGCGCTCGTGTGCGCGGGCTCGCTCGATGAAGCGGCGACGCTCTATGGTCATGCGGCGCAGCTGCTTCCCGACGACGAATCGATCGATCTGGAACGGCTGCGGGTCGAGGCGCTGCTCCGGCGCGGCCGGCTCGACGAGGCGCTCCCCGCCGCCGAACGGTTGCTCGGGCTGATCGGTATCCGGATCCCGCTGAACGCGCGGGCGTCGCGCACCAAGCTCGCGACCCAGTGGATGCAGATGAAGCTGCGCGGTCTCGACTTCACCGAGCGCGATGTCACCGAGATCCCACCGGCGAAGCTGCTCGTGACGGATGTCCTCTACTCGGTCGCGAGCGGCCTCGCGTTCGCGGATCCCACGCTCGGGCGCGTCGTGCAGTCGGAGCTGATCCGCGCAGCGCTCGATGCCGGCGAGCCGGTGCGCGTGTGCCTCGCGCTCGCGCAGGAGGTCGGCTACGCGGCTGCCGCGGGGAGCAGGAACCGCGCGGCCGTCGAGGCAGTCGGTGCGCGACTCATGGCAGTCGCGAAGAAGCTCGGTGCGCCGCACGTGATCGGCTTCGCGCAGGCGGCGATCGGCATCGCCGCGCACATGCAGGGACGCTGGAAGGAAGCGCGCGAGCAGCTCGAGGCCGGTCTCGCGGCGCTGCGCGATCATGGCGCGGGCGTGCGCTGGGAGATCGACACCGGCGACACCTACTGGCTCGCGACCCTGTTCTATCTCGGCGAGTGGCGCGAGCTCGGGCGTCTCACCCAGCTGCTCCTGCGCGATGCGATCGATCGCGGTGATGAGGTCGCGCAGCAATCACTTCGCACCGGTCGCTCGAACAACGCGTGGCTCCTCATGGGCAAGCCCGACGAGGCCGCGGCGCAGCTCGCGATCTCGATGCCGACGATCGGGGAGGGCTTTCATCTCCAGCACGTGAGCGCGATGGTCGCGGCGACGAACATCGAGCTCTACAACGACGACGTGACCGCGGCGCGCAAGCGGCTCGACGAGGCGTGGCCCCACCTCGAGCGGCTCGGCGTGCTGCGGCTCCAGCAGCCGCGGGTCGAGCTGAGATCGCTGCGGGCGCGCGTGCTGCTCGCGGATCCGCGCGCGGATGGATCGCTACGCGAGGCGCGCGCGCTCGGTGACGAGCTCATCAAGGAAGCCACACCATGGGCGGAAGGCCTTGGATACCTGGTCCGCGCCTCCTCGCACGCGTGGGTCGGCGATGTCGATGCTGGGCTCACCGATCTCGAGGCTGCCGAGGAAGCGCTCGCGGGCGCAGGGATGCAGGGCTACGTGCAGATCGTGAAGCTCTACCGCGGACGCCTCGAAGGCGGTCCTGGTCCGACCGCTCGCGCGGAAGCCGCCCGGGATTTCCTCAAGGACCTCGGTGCGATGGACCCGGATGCGGTCGCCGCCTACCTGATGCCTTGGCCCGGGTGACTGGGGCTCGCTCCTGTATTACGTTGTGACCGCTCCGTGTGATCCGGCTGGCGGTCTCCGGCGTACAAGGGAAGCCGGCCCATAGCCGGGATGAGGGAAGCAGTGTCCGACATCGCATCGCATATCGCCGTTTCGCACAAGATCCAGTTCGAGGACCTCGACTGGGAGCTCGCGCGCAAGCACGGCTTGACCGAGACCGAGATCCAGAGCCTTCACTACTTCGCGGATATCGAGAGCCAAACGGTTCACTACTTCCTCGAGGTCGCAAAGCTCAAGGTCGCGCGTGACCCCGAGCTCCTGACGTTCCTCACGATGTGGAACTACGAGGAGTACTTCCACAGCTACGCGCTGACTCGCCTCATGGAGGAGTGCGGCGTCAGGGTCATGACGGCGACCGAGCGCGCCACCGAGATCCGCCAGAACGCGCGGTTCAAGGCAAAGTTCGAGGACTTCGCGCAGAGCGCGATCGCCGTCGCGATGCCGAAGACGTTCATCGCGCTGTGGATGTTCTGGGGCGCGCTCCAGGAGTGCCTCACCACCCAGGCGTACGAGGAGCTGGCTCGCCAGACCACGAACCCGGTGCTCGCGGAGCTGTGCAAGCGCATCGCGAAGCAGGAGCGCCGTCACTTCGCCTACTACTTCAACCAGGCGCGCGATCGGCTCTCCGGCCAGAAGTTCGCCCAGCAGTTCTGCAAGGCGATCGCTCGCGCGTTCTACGCACCGGTCGGCGGTGGCGTGAAGACCGACGAACAGGCCGCTCGCTGCGTCGCGGGTCTGTTCCCCGGCGACAAGATCTTCGAGGTCATGGGCTACATCGAGAAGCGGCTCGCGCAGCTGCCGGGCATGGAAGGCCTCGACTGCTGCACGATCTGGGCGAACAAGGTCCAGCCGATGCTGCCGAACGAGACGCGCGCGAAGTCGAAGTCGGCGGGACAGCCCGGCTCGACCGCTGCCGCGTAGCGGAACTTACATCGCGTAGCCGATGCGGAAGTATCCGGCCGGCTCGGGCTCGTCGCTGTTGTACTCGTTGTTGTCGCTGCTCATGTTGCGCGCAGCGCCGAACGCCATCGCGACGTTGAGGCCCGAGTCGAAGGTCCAGTGCCAGCCGAACAGCATCTCGGGGCCGACCGTCTTCGTGTCCTGGCAGTCGTAGCCGTCGTAGTCGCAGCTGCTGTCGTTGTCGAAGTCGCGGACGACGATGCCCGGCTCGATGAACGGCCCCTGGTAGACCCGCTTGAAGTAGATCGGCAGCGACGCGCCGATCTCGTAGCCGCTCTCGTCATCGACCGCGAAGATGTTGGCGTCGCCGCGGACCGCGACGTTGTCGTGGACCGCGTGGCTGACCGACACGCCGTAGAAGCCGAACATCCAGCCGATCGGGTTGGTCGCGACGTTGGTCTTCTTCCACTTCACGAGGTAGTCGCCGCGCTCGCCGACCTTCACCGGGTGACCGTTGATGTGGGACACGTTGGACCAGTTCTCGTTGAGCGGCGCGACGACCGCCATCACCGGCTGCGGCTGCGGCTGTTGCGCGGTGGCCTCGGGCTGGATCGTGACGAGCGTCCCCGGCGCCGGGGGCGGCGGGACCTCTTCGGCGCCCGGCGGCATCGCACCGGGCTGGGCGAGGGCGGGAGTCGAGGCGACGACGAGCGCGAGCAGCGTGGCGAACCGGCAGACCGTGGGCTTCATGCGACAGACACTGAGCACCTACGATGCCAGGTCGTGGGGCGGTCGCCAAGTCCGCGCCGTACCTCGGTTTACCTTGGGCTACCGCATGTCAGCGGCCCTTCGGGCATTCGTCAGGGATTGCCAGATTCCTGACATTGCTGTCGCGGATCTGGCCAATCTCGCGTCACATCGTCATCCAC
>JACCRC010000212.1 GCA_013813765.1 Deltaproteobacteria bacterium
GTCGTGGGGGGCGGGGGCGTGGTGGTCGTGCTGGTGAGGATCACGAGCTGCGGCTTCTCAGCCGACTCGCGCGAATGATAGATAGACCCGTCCGCGGCGCTGCCGCTGAGCGCGAAGTCGTAGGTCCCGTTGGCGTTGACCGTTGCGGCGACGTTGTACTCGACCCAGGTGCCGCTGTAGACGGCACCGAGATCGGCGATCGCCGCGCCGCTGAGCGCGGGCTTGGTGCCCCAGGTGACCGTTGATTCGCTCCACGCGCCGGTCGTGCGGAAGATGCTCGGGCCGTCCGGGCTGGGATTGTTTACGTAGAGGCGCAGGCGCGCACTGGTGACGGTGCCTACGAGGTTCGCGACTTGAAACCGCAACAGCGTCTGAGCCGCGGGCGAGCCGTCTGCCGTGAGACGCAGGCCGGTGCCGTACGGCGTGGTCGGGTAGTCGCTGAGGACCTGAGCGTCCGCCGCCGGGGTGAATGTATAGGTGCCCGCATCAGCCTGGGCGGTGGCGACGAGTACGAAAAGCGCCGCCGCCGCAATCGTCTTGGTCTGTGGCATCACCGCTCATGTAGCCAGCGCGCGCGCCCCTGTCGTTGTATGAAGTATCCCACTCCGGCAACAGGTTATCTCGTACCAATAGTTCTGAGAGCGGTTTCTCGTCGGCAGCTGGGTTCAAAAAAGCCAATGTCAGCGTGCTCGATTACATCTCTACGTGGGCAAGTAGCTAATAAAAAGATTCATCGTGCCAGCCGATCTCGCTCCCAAAAAACCGCGCGTGATCGCGAACGAGCTTCGCGTGCTCGGCAGAACGACGCGCGTTTGCCGCTTCGATCCGTTCGACATGCGCATCGGAAAGGAACCGCCATGACCGCACGCACCCAGTTCCGGATCGTCAGCGTGCTCGAGGGCATCTCGTACCTCGTGCTCATGATCGCGATGCCGCTCAAGTACGCCGCTGGCGAGCCGGCTGCGGTGGCGATTGCAGGCCGGATTCACGGCGGGCTGTTCGTCGTGTTTGGACTCGCGCTCGCGAGGGTCGCGTCTCGCGACCAGTGGCCGGGCCGAGCAACCCTGACCGCGCTCGTCGCGGCGTGCATACCGCTTGGTGCGTTCTGGCTCGAGCGCAAACTGCGCGTCAACTGGCCGCTAGCTGCAGGATCGTGAACTGCCCGTGATCAGAAGCGTTGCGGCTCCGTTCCTGCCGAGCGTGGTCCCCACACCGTGAACAGGACATCTGTCTGCGCAACCGTGCGGATCGTATTCCCAGTGATCACGTAGTGGCTGCTGTCTCCTGCAGCGGCGAGCGACACCACCTCGCCGCCATAGCCACACGCCTTCGGACGCACGAGCGATCGCACCTCGGGAGATAGCACGTCGGTGCCTTGCTTCAGACCCAGCGCAACAACCCCGATCATCTGGTACTGGCCACCCGCACCGAAGCGAGCACCGGGGGCCATGTCTTCGGGGCGGACCGTGACGATGTCGAGCTCGCAGTTCGCTGGCCGCGGCGGCAGGATCACCATCTGCGAGCCACCGACCGCGGGCTTCGAGGGCCCACCACAACCGAGTCCGACGAGCGCAATCACGAGACCGCAGAGGGAACGCATGACGGGGACGTAGTGCGAACGCGTGCCGGTGTCAACGGTGACCGACCCCCGCGACCTCGCCTGATCCCCGCGCAAGCTATTCGCCGAGCAGCTTCTCCATCGCGACGCCGATCGTGGGCACACCACCGGCGAATACGTTCAAGCATGCGAACGGCGGCCTGGCACTAGGCCCGATCCGTCACGTGACGATGCCCGCCACCCAACGATGGTAGCGGCCGCCGTTCGCGACAGCGGCATCGACGAGCGTCATCACGACCTCGTGAATGTGATCGAGCTCGATCGGATCGGCGCGATGAACACGCACGCGGTGAGGTAGCTCGGTGTCGCCGGTGTCGTCGGTGCCGTCGAGGGTGAAGCCCGCGGTGGTGGCGGTGGCGGCGAAGGCATCACGAGCATGCTCGGTGGGGAACGCGAGCTGGTGATCGACGCGCCGGGGGCTCGCGAGACGGTCGCCTTGTTCGCGGAGGATCTCGACCATGCGTCGGTCATCCATCCACTGGAGGCGCTCGGCATCGGGAACAAGGAGCTCGTGGTAGTAGCGCCAAGAGGCGTCGCGTTCGCTGCGCGCGTCTACGCGGCGATTGCCGACGCGCTCGGTTGCGAGCGCGCGCAGCTCGTCGAGGTGACCTGCGGGGCCGTAGAGCACCGTTTCCCAGACGCCGCGGGTGCGGACGCGGCCGACGTACGTGACCGCAACGGCGGCAGCACGGGCGATGATCGCCTGCTCGACGAGATCGAGCGCGGCGGCCTCTTCCTCATTGCCGATCCCGTACTCGCCCTGCTCGCGCATGGCGATCGCGATGGTGTAGCGCGTGTCGGCGGCTGGCGGCGGCGAGGATTCGAACCGCAGGTTCACGTAGATCGAGGCCGGGGCTTCGTCGACGAGGCAGGGATAGAACTCGTATGCGTCGTCTCCAGACATGCGCGGTCATAGCGTAGCGCGGCCGCAACACGTCGTCCCTGTTCGTCGCCGCTGCCGTAGTATTTCAAGGTGGCGATGTTCGAGTCCTTCGACGCGTTTCGCGCGCATTGCGGCGCGCCGATGATGCCGGTCGACCAGTGTCCCATCTGCAGCAAGATTCCAGCGACAACAAGCCGCGAGGTCGAGGATCATTCCGTCAGGGACGACCGGCCGCCCGAGAGCCTTCGGCTCGAGACGTTCGTCGAAGGCGGAGCCGGGGGCGAGCTCCTGCGATGCCCGACCTGTCACCGGCTCTACGTCAGCGAGGTGATCTTCGGCGCCGGCTACTTCGACTACTACGCGTCATGGGAGCGATACGACGACGTCGAAGCGCTCTTCAATGTGGCGTGGTGTGTCGCGCAGCGGTTGCCGGATCGCCGCGTCGAGTATGTCCTGCCTGACTTCTTTCCAAATCATGCGATCGTCAGCTTCAAGGACTCCGACGGTTGGAGCGCGCTCGACCGCAATAATCGGCTCACCGCGGTGAACGACAAGGCCGCGCTCGCGAAGCTGATCGACAGCGCTCCGCCGCGTGTGACCGGCGACCTCGATCTCGCGAAGCGCTATGCGGCGTTCGTCGACTGGGTCGAGAACCCCGACGATCGACGACAAGACACTTTTCAATCGATCGTCTGGAGGCAGCCGTTGTCGGATTTCGAGCAACAGCGAGTCGACGAGGCGCGAGCCGCGAGCCGAGTCGAGGCGGCGGTGGGCGAGCGCGTGGGCGAGCACGTGCGCGTTCGGTTCTGGGTCACCTCGGAGCACCGCCTGATCTGCCGCGTCATCACCGTGCAGCCCGATGGCCGATATCTTCGCGAAGACACCGTGACCGCGGACTACCTCCCGATCGCCGAGAATTTACCCACGCGGTGAGGACTGCCGCTTCCTACTCGAAGGCACGCCAGAACTTCGCGTGAACCCGGTCGCGTTCCTCGGCCGTTGCCTCGACGAGAATCGAGATATCCCGCGTCCCGACGTGTGAAAACAGCTGCACGCCAGCGGAACCGTCGCGGGCGCTTACCCAGCACGGTGTCGTACTCGGAGGCGTGCGATGGCTCGTTCACGTCGCCTGGAAAGAAGGTGTTCGATCGATCGCCGCAACCGTCTCGTCGTCCCGATACACTCGGAGGATGCCGGAACGAAGCCGCATCTTCGCGCGCATGCGGCCGTCCCTCGCGCAGGCGCTCGCCGAGCATCCGGTGCTCGCGAATCAGGTGTATCTGTTTCCGCCGGGCCCGGAGACTCCGTTCGCGCCTCCGCCGCGCGGTCTGCTGGTCGTGAGGGTGCCCGACGCGATGTGGTCGGCGCCCGCCGATGCGCGGCTCATCGGGGAGGGCGCCGTGATCGTGCGCGGCGACGGATGGCCGACAGCTGCCGAGTACGCCGAAGCGACGCGCGACGACCTCTGGCCGGTCTCAGATGCTGCGCCGACGCAACTCGAGATCCTTCTCGGAGACGCGGCGGTCTGTCACAGATACCCGTGGATCCGCGATGTCGCGCCTCCGTCGCAGATCTTGCGCTGGTTGCGTGCGGCGTCGCGCGAGCATCGCGTTCCCGTTGCCTGGTATCACTTGATGGAGCGCGGCGACGACCTCTACTACGACCTTGCGGTGGTGTTCGACGGAGCGCGTGAGGAGGCGCTCTTGCATTCGACGTTGCTCGCATCAGGTGCCGACGCCGGACGCGTTCACGTCGCGGAGGGCGTCATCGACCTCGAACCTTCATTCGAGTGGGTGCTTACCGAAGTTTGGAGAGCCCTCGGGGCGGAGACCGGCCCCGCATATTTTTATCCGGACGACGCGGCGCGCTTCGACTGGGACCGCCTCCGAGTCGAGAACGACGCGGAATCGTCCAAGTGACGACGTTGTTCGGAGGTGCTCATGTCGCAGATCCGATCACGAGGTCGGGCAGGTTCGGGCGCAAGTACTTCATCAGGCGAACCGCTCTATTCAGTTTGATCGTAACGCGTTTTCGAGCTCGACGAGAGATGGCCGCGCTTGGGGGTGAGGTAGGAGGCACCGAGTAAGGATGTCGCCGAGCGGGGTCTTCGGCAGCGGGACGTGATTTCCCTGCGACTGCGCCATGAAGACCTGGAAGTCGTTGTCGCCCGGATAAGCAAATCGCCCGAGGAGCCAGGTCGCCAGGATCACTCCGATGCTGAAGACGTCCGCTGCTGGAGCGGGATCGACGAGCAGTGGCGTCATCATGATCTCGGGCGCTCGGTATCCTCCCCGCCACGGCAGAGCCATGGCGGGCTTTGTCATGTTGGGTCGAGGCATGAGCCAAAGACGCTCCCCGCGCCCGAGGAGAACGACGTCGCCAGTGGCCGTCACGATCGTGCTCTCGGGCCGAAGCGTTCCCAAGACCGTGCCAGCGCGATGCACTCGAGCGACGTGACTGGCGAGTCGGGCACCAAACGCGGCGATCGTTTCTTCATTGCCGGCCTGGCTGTCGACGTCGAGCGGCTCACCCGGCGGAAGCACTTCGGCCATCATCGTGCTGTTTGGTGCCCAGCGATCGTCTGCGGCGGTGGGCCCGAGATAGACCACAGGGGCTAACCCAGGACGGTCCCGCGTCAGGATCGGCCGCAATTCATCCGCAGATCGAGACACATCGCCGGCGAACGTCAGGCGCACGAAACCGCCCTGCTGCACGTCGCGGCCGATCGAGATTCCCATCAAGAAGTCCGCTCCGATCCACTCGGTGAGCTCGAACCGTCCGTGCGCGAGTCGACGTCCAATGCGGTTGTTCTCCTGCACCACGGCCTCCGATCACTCCCAGCTAACGTTCGGCCACGCTTCGCGCAGCGCGGAGAAGTTCTGCAGTGGCGCGAACCGCATCTTCACGCGTTGAAGTCGCGGGCAGCGATCGAGGATCGCGGGATCGAGCTCTGCAAGCCGGCTGTCGCTGACGTCGAGCTCGGTGAGCAAGGGCAGGCCGGCGACGTCGTCGCGAGTGAGCCGCGTGATGCCCGACCGCGCAAACGACAGCTTCGTGAGCCGCGGGAGCTTCATCATGCGGAGTGCGTTGATGTCGCTGCCGGAGTCGATGAACGTCAGTGCCTGGATGTTGGTGAAGCGACCGCACCCCGCAGGCAGCGCGCCGAGCTTGCAGTTCTCGAGCGTGACCTCGTCCTTCTTGTCCGGATCGGGGTAGGCCGCGAGTACCGCCTCGATGTCATCGACGCGCGTATCGACAAGCCACACGACGCGAAACTTGTACGCCTCTGCGATCAGCGCCTCGCGGATCTCGGCGCGCAAGCGAGCGGCGGCCGCCATCTCGCCTGCGGCGTCGGCATCGTCGACGATCCGTGCGGGATGCTTCGTGAACGTGCGGTCGACATAGGCGAGGCGCGCGAGCCCGTCCCGCAGTGCGTGCCAGACAGCCACCCTGGCGGTGAACGTTGCGGGTGGCCCGCCGAGCGCGACGTAGAGAATGCCGGTCTGCGGATGCGCATCGCCGGGGGAATACGCCCACTGCGTGGTCGAGAGCTCGAGTCGAATCTCGGTCCCCGGTACGTGGCCGGTGACCCAGGCACCGCGCTGGTAAGCGTCGCGCGGATTGCCGCTGAGCTCGCCTACCTCTGTAATGACGTCGGCACCGACCGCCTCCGCCACGACCGCTGCGCAGCTCTCGATCGACACCGGGGGCTCCGGCGTGTCGACCGTCGACTCGAAGACCAGGGGCCAGCTCGCCACGGCGTTCGAGGCTATCATCGCGGACGCAACGGTGACGATCGCGATCTGGGCGGGCACCGGATTCGAGGACCAGATCTGATCCGTGAAGACCACGCGCAGAAGCCGGTCCGCGGCGTAGAGTGCGCCGCGTGACGCTGAGCTCTCTCGGGTTGTCCGCTCCACTACTGCGCGCCGCGGCTGACCAAGGCTACGAGGATCCGACGCCGGTCCAGACTGCCGTCATCCCCGAAGTCCTCGCCGGACGGGACGTGTGGGCCAAGGCGAGCACGGGGACCGGCAAGACCGCCGCGTTCGTGCTGCCGATCCTGCAGATGCTGGGGCCCCTGACGATTCCGCGCCGGGTCAAAGCGCTGGTGCTCGTGCCGACGCGCGACCTGGCGAAACAGACGCTCGACGTGATCTCGGCGCTGCGCGCGTACCTGCCGAAACGACCCAAGGCGGTCGTGGTGCTCGGTGGCGTGTCGATCAATCCGCAGATGATGGAGCTCCGGGGTGGTGCGGACATCATCGTGGCCACGCCCGGCCGCCTACTCGACCTCGTCGAGAAGAACGCGCTCTCGCTGGGCACGGTCCAGCAGCTCGTACTGGACGAGGCCGACCGGCTCATGGACAACAACTTCCGCGACGAGCTCATGCGGATCGTGGAGCTCCTCCCGGCCTCGCGGCAGACGATGCTGTTCTCCGCGACGTTTTCGCCTGCGGTCGCGAAGCTCGAGAAGCAGTTGATGCGCGAGCCCGTGCGTATCGCGATCGGGGAGCAAGTCACCGAGGTTCCGTTGATCGCGCAGCGCGCGATCGAGGTTGATGCTCCGCGTCGCACTCAGCTGCTTAGGCACCTGATCGAAACGCACGAGTGGGAGCGCGTGCTCGTGTTCGTCGCGACGACGCACGCCACCGATCACGTCGCCGCGAAGCTTTGTGGCGCCGGAATCAATGCGATCGCACTCAGCGGCGAGATGAGCCAGGGCGCACGGACGAAAGCGCTCGACATGTTCCGCGCGTCGCGCGTGCACGTGCTCGTCGCGACGGACCTCGCGTCGCGAGGCCTCGATATCACGGGACTACCGGCGGTCATCAACTACGACGTGCCGCGATCAGCGACGGACTACGTCCATCGTATCGGTCGTACGGGCCGGGCAGGGGTGACCGGGGTCGCGGTGAGCTTCGTGACGGCGGAGACGTCCGCGCACTTCGCGGTGATCGAGAAGCGACACAAGCATCGCGTCCCGCGCGAGCGCATCGCTGGATTCGAGCCAACGCAGGCGCCGGTGGCTCCCTCTTCGGCGGGCGGCGTGAAGGGTGCACGGATGAGCAAGAAGGACAAGCTGCGCGCGAAGCGCCTGTAGTGGCTGTCGCTGGCTCTGTTCACTGGCTGCTGCGGACGAAGCCCTCCGCCGCCTGCTCGCGAAGGAGGCGGCGAACCTCGGCGCTCGGATTCGACGCGGTGCGCTTACGGATCACCGCGTCCTCCCCATCGCCGATGCGAAGCTCGAACCCAGTACGCCGCTCGCGAACTGCCCAGCTCCTGCCATCGGGATGACGAAGCTCGATCCAGCTGCCGATGCCCGCCTCGAAGCGCTGCTTCGATCGCTGCTCGTCCACGCTCTGCGGCAGCTTCACGTCGACGCATCCCTTGTTCGCGCGCGCCCACGCATATGCCTTCTCGAGTGCGTCCTTGCCTTCGGTCTCGAAGCCTTCGGTCAGGGCGGTCAGCCACGCCGTGATCGTCGGGAACACGCACCACGAATTACCACTGCTGAAGTCGAACGACACCACCTGCTCGGGCGAGCCACCGAAGCAACCGACGGGGTCGAATGCGTGAACCTCGATCGACGAGATGGCGAGCGGATACCACGCGCTGTTCCACAGGGCGTGGCTCGAGGTGCTCGAGCGCCCGGCCTCGAACTCGGTTGCGAGGTTCGTCAACCTCGCGCGTTCGCTGTCGAGCTGCGACGGCTGCATGAAGCGGAGGTCGCCATAGCGCCAGGCTCCGACGTGGCCGAGCACGCGACCGACGTCGAGCGGAAGCGCGCCGCTCTCCCCGTCATGGCGCGTGATGGCTCCGCGTTTGACGTGCTTGTGTGACCCGAGGGTGCGGACGAACAGTTGAAGCAAGCTGTCGGTGATCACCACCCCTTGTAGCCAGCATCACCGGCCGAGGTCACCAAAATTGGATGGCACGGTCGATCATGCGCGTGGTACGAGCCCCCCATGCGCATGTCGATGATTGCTAAGGGTATGTTGGTTGGCGCGTTGGTGATCGCGCCGGTGAGTGTGTTCGCTCAGCCCGCCAAGCCGGCGGCGAAGGGTCCGGCGAAACCGGCCGCGCCCGCCTGTGTCGGCGAGGGGCAGCTCGTCTACGATCCGGCGACGAAGCTCGTCGGTGCGTGCGATTACGAGGACAAGAACTGCGCGGGCGTCGATCCGGCGACCGGCGCCGTGCGGCCGCTGACCGCGCCTCCGAAGGCTGCGTCCGCATCGGCCGCGCACCTCTCAGCGGCGAAGGACGCCGTCTGCGTCGGCGCGGGGGATGCAAGCTGCACGAAGCTTGGCAAGAAGGCGAAGGCAGCGCTCGCGAAGGCCTTCACGAGGGAATCGCAGGCGATCAACGAAGGCAACCCGCAGCCGCGCGACCCGGAGGCGCGCGTCGTTCTGTCCGACGACAAGGCATTCGCGATCCTCGGCTACGGCGAAGGCGACAGCTACGGCTACGAGCTGTGGGACGTGAAGAAGGACAAGATGGTTCGCGTGAAGGCGTGGACGGGCGACCGCGATTTTCGAAAGCAGTACGCGAGTCCCGTCGGATTCGTGGGTGACCTCGTCGTGTTCACGTTCGCACCGTGCGCGGGGCCGTGCGCCGAGTCGCGCCTGTACACCCGCGCAGGCAAGGCGGTCGGCAAATCGTTCGACGGTGTCGGCGAGCTCCTGACCTTGTCGCCCGGTGTCGCAGTCGGCTTTGGCCAAGAGGGCGGGGCGGTCACGATCACCGCGAGAGCAAAAGGGGCCAAGGTGTGGAACGAGGGCTCCGAGGGCGCGGCCGAGAACGGACTCGTGTTCCAGCACGCGGGCGGTCTGTTCCTGGCGCGCGCCGGTACCGAAGGCGACAAGAACGTCGTCGAGATCTTCAAGCTCAAGCCCGACGCTTCGGGCAAAGAAGCCCGCGTGACCGCACCGGTCTGCTCGATGTGATCTACGCGCTCGGCGGAACGAGCGGGGATCTGGGAGTGCTCGACACGTTTCCTCAGTGCTGAGATGCGCACGCGAACCCGGACCCGTCCCGGCGTTGCGTGCACACGCCGAGCTTCGCCTTGTCGATCACGCACACGTCCGCGACGCGCTCGCAGACCGCAACCGGATCGCTGGTCGTGCCCGCCGGCTTGGTGCTGCCACCGGGTCCACAGGCAACCAGCAACAGGAGAGCGAGGCAGCGAGGCATGCCTCGAGGGTAGCGCATCGCCTCGTGTGAGAGGATAGGCTGATCAAGGATCGCAAGGTCTCGATCAGCGACTCACGCGCATGGAGCGCGGGAGGCTTGGGAGGACTCGTGGAATCAGGTGAGCTCTTCGCGCGGCTGCGCGCTGCGTTTCCAGCGGAAGCGCTGGACTTCGAGGATGCACTCACCGGAGGCACGGACGGTGGCGAGTTTCGCGAAGCGGTCGCGGGCAAGAACTGGACGGAGCTGGACCCGGTGTTGATCGGGAGGCGCAGCGACGTACTCAGCTTTCTGCAGCCGGAGTACGTCGTGGCCGTGTTGCCCGCGTTCTTGCTCACGCTGGTGGGGGAGGGAACCTCGACGGGGGCACCGGACACACTGCTGGTGGTGCTCGATCGCGACCAAGAGCCGCGCTTTGACAAGATCTCGGCGCGCATGACCGAGCCGCAACGCGCGGTGGTGGCGGAGGCGCTGGAGAGCTATGCGGCGGGCACGATAGGTGGGCAAGCGAGTGCAGCACGCCACGCGATCAACGGCTGGAGGAAGAAACGCTAGCTCCGCTGCGTTGCGCACGCCGCACGGCTGCCGCACGCGTACAGTACGGCTCGTGGGAGCTGCCGCTTCTCTGAGCTCGGTGATCGTCGCGCTCGCGGGGAACGCGTTCGTCACGATCATCAAGCTGATCGCGTTTCTGTTGTCTGGCTCGCCGGCAATGCTCTCCGAGGCGATCCACAGCTTCGCCGATACTGGTAACCAGCTGCTCCTGTTCATCGGCCTCAAGCGAGGCCAACGCGCGGCCGACGATCGCTTTCACTACGGCTACGGCAGCGAGCGCTTCATCTTTGGCATGCTGTCGGCCGCGGGCATCTTCTTCATCGGCTGCGGCATCACGCTGTACCACGGCGTCACGTCGCTCATGACGCCTCACTACACGACGCCGAGTGCGCTCACGTTCGGCGTGCTCGCGGCAGCGTTCGTCATTGAAGGAGGCGTCCTCGCGTTCGCGATCGTCAGTCTGTCGCGGCAGCGTGGCGATCTACCGTTCATGCGCTACGTGCGCGAACGCGCAGACCCAGCGGCGGTTGCGATTCTCCTCGAGGACAGCGCTGCAGTCCTCGGGGTGGTGCTGGCCGCGGCAGGAATTGCTGCGACGTACTTCACCGGCAACCCCGTGTTCGACGCGATCGCATCGCTCGTGATCGGGGTCCTGCTCGGCGTCATCGCGTTCGTCCTCGTGTCGGAGAATCGCGAGATCCTGCTCGGTCGCGCCGTGCCGGAGGGCGTCCAGGAGCGATTCATCGACGTCGTCCTCGCCCATCCAAGTGTTCGCAGCGTTCGCGACGTGAAGACACGTGAGCTCACGCCCGAGTCGTACATTCTCAAGGCCGAGATCACGTTCGATAACGACTACATCGCCGAGAAGCTGAGCGGGGCGTCGACCGAGATCTCGTTCGAGAAGCGTGACCGCGCGTTGCGCCGCGTGTCGGCGATCGTCACCGATCTGATCGCCACGGAGATCCAGACCCTCGAGGTGCGAATCCGCGAGGTGATTCCGCAGGCCAAGCACATCGACATCGAGGTCGCACATCCGGATCTCATCGGCGCCGAGGACGACGACGAGCTCCTCGCGTGACCGGTCGGTGAGCCTGGCGCGGTTCGAATGGCCATTGGTGCCCTTGCTCGGTGTTGGATCGTGGTTCACCGGGACCATGGGCGCCGCGCTCGCGACCTACGCGTTCATCTTCTGGGCGCTCGGCCAGGAGGACGTGCGGAGCTGGATGCGGATGCGCTCGACGCCCTCCGCCACGCCGCGGGCGATTGCTTCATTCGGCGGCGGAAGAACGCGATGAAGTTGGCCTCGGTCGAGGCCCCCACACGCTCGGCGATCGCGGCGATCTTGAGGTCGGTCTCGAGCAGGAGCTGCCTCGCGAGCCGCAGCCGCGCTTCATCGTGCTCCGCCCGAAACGACGTTCCCGCCTCCTGCAGCTGACGCTGGAGCGATCGCGACGAAACGGCGAGCCAGCGAGCGGCTTCATCGATCGAGGGCCGCTTGCCGGACTGCGATGCGAGATACGTGCGGAGCCGATCGAGAACGGTGGATCCCGCGACCACCTCGGCGACCAGTCGATCGATCTCGGTGCCGACGCGCTCATCTCTCTCCCCGAGCCACGCGAGCGCACTGCTCTGGTCGGTGAAGATCGTCGAGCCGAGATCAGCGTCGAGCACTGGATAGAACCCGGCCATCGCCGCAGGAAGCAGGAGCCGTACGTGTACCGCCCGATCGGCCCGCGAATCATCTCGTCGTACGTCGCTACCCGCAGCGCCGGCATCCGTGCCGAGCGTACCGGGATTTCCGGGTGCCGAGCTACGAGCTGGCGCTGTACTGAATCGAGCTTGTCGACGGTCTGGTCCGCAACTAAGCTTGCTGACCGCGGTCGGTCCTCGCATGTTCAACCTCGACCGCTGGCGCGAGATTCTCGACACGCTATGGCGCAACAAGCTGCGCTCGGCGCTCACCGCGTTCTCCGTGGCGTGGGGCATCTTCATGCTCGTGTTTCTGCTCGGCATGGGCACCGGGCTTCAGAACGGCGTGCAGAAAGAATTTTCGGACGACGCCACCAATGCGGTGTGGCTGTTCTCCGGCAGGACGTCGATGCCGCACGACGGCATGCCGGTCGGCCGTCGCATCATCTTCACCAACGGTGATGTCGAGGCGCTGGACGGGTTGATCGGCGTCGACAAGATCACCGGCCGGTTCTTCATCGGTGACGGCAGGCCCAACCTGATGCGGGTGGCCAACAACGTCGGCTCGTACGACCTGCGCTCCGTGCACCCCGACCACCTCTACCTCGAGAACACGATCATTCTCGAGGGTCGGTTTCTCAACGACCTCGACATCGAGGAGAGGCGCAAGGTGTGCGTGATCGGCGAGCCGGTCGCGCAATTCCTGTTCGAGACGAGCGCAGGTGTCACCGGCCGCTGGATCGAGATCAACCGGATCCCGTTCCAGGTCGTCGGTGTTTTCACCGACGAGGGCGGCGAGAACGAGCGGGAGAAGATCTATATCCCGATCACGACGGCGCAGACCGCGTTCAACGGCGCCGATCGAGTGCACATGACGATGTTCACGATGCACTCCGAGGTCACCGTCGCCGAGTCCAAGCGAATGGCCGACGCGGCAGTGGCCCGACTTGCGGCGGCGCACCACTTCTCGCCGGCCGACACGCAGGCGGTGCGCGTTCGAAACAACGTGGAGCAGTTCCAGAACTTCATGCAGATCTTCGCCGGTATCCGCTGGTTCGTTTTGATCATGGGCGTCTGCTCGCTGGTCGCCGGCGTGATCGGTGTCTCGAACATCATGATGATCGCGGTGCGCGAACGGACCCGCGAGATCGGGATACGCAAGGCGCTGGGCGCGAAGCCGTCCGACATCGTGGTGTCGATCATGCAGGAGTCGGTCTTCATCACCACCGTCGCCGGCTACCTCGGGCTGGTCGCCGGAATCGGAGGGCTCGCGCTGATCGATAACTTGATCCCACCCACCGAGATGTTCGCTCACCCGGAGGTCGACCTGAGCATCGCGCTCGGTGCGACTCTGCTGCTCGTGATCGCCGGCGCACTCGCCGGCCTGTTCCCCGCGCGCGTGGCCGCTCGCCTGAATCCGATCAACGCGATGAGGGACGGATGATCGGGCTGCTCGACATCGACAACTGGCGCGAGGTCACCGCAGCGCTGCGCAAGAACAAGCTGCGCACGATCCTCACCGGGCTCGGCGTGTTTCTCGGGATCGTGATCCTGTTGTTGATGATCGGCTTTGGTCGTTCGCTCGAGAAGGGCGTCAAGCGAAGGATGTCAGGGTTCGCGACGAACGCGGTCTTCGTGTGGGGACAGAGTACGACCAGGCCGTATCTCGGGCTGCCCCTGGGGCGGCAGGTCGCTTTCGACGGCCGCGACATCGAGGCGCTGGCCCGATTGCCCGGGGTACTTCATCTCGCGCCGCGCGCCCAGCTCGGTGGTCGTTTCGGACAGGGGTCCAACGTTCGCCTCGGAACCAAGACGGGCGCGTTTCAGGTGTCGGGAGACTATCCCGCGTTCCAGTACGTCCAGACGCCGGTGATGCGCGCGGGCAGGTTCCTCAACCAGCGCGATCTCGACGAGCGGCGCAAGGTCGCCGTGATCGGCGAGGGCGTGGTCGAGCAGATGTACGGCGGCACGGAGCCGGTAGGCACGTACATCGAGGCCAACGGCGTCTACTTCCTGGTCGTCGGCGTCTTCGGAACCAAGCTGACCGGCCAGCAGGCGGATCGCACGCTCAACACGATTCACATCCCGTTCACGACGTTTCAGCAAGCGTTCAACTTTCACGATCGGGTCAGCAACTTCGCGATCGTTGGACACCCGAGCATCCATGGTGAGGAGCTCGAGAAGAGCCTCAAGACCGCGCTCAAGGCGCGGCACAAGATCGCGCCCGACGACGAGAGTGCGATCCGCGCGTGGAACACGTCCAAGGAGTTCGGGAAGATGACCACGCTGTTCTTCCTGATCAACGTGGTGATGTGGACGGCGGGCACGATGTGCCTGTTCGCCGGGGTGGTCGGGGTGTCGAACATCATGTTGATCACGGTCCGCGAGCGCACGCAGGAGATCGGCGTTCGCAAGGCGCTCGGCGCGACCCCGGCGAGCATCGTCCGCATGATCGTCTCGGAGGCGACCGCGCTGACGGTCATCTTCGGTTTCCTCGGCGTCGCGGCGGGGGTCGCAGCGCTCGAGCTCGTCGGCAAGGTTCTCGAGAAGCTTCCCGACACTCCGTTCGCGGCTCCGGATCCCGACCTCGGCATCGCGCTGACTGCGGCCGGTGTGATCGTCGTGTTCGGCGCACTCGCCGGGATGATTCCGGCCTACTACGCCGCCAAGATCCAGCCGGTCGAGGCGCTTCGCACCGAGTGATGACCGACCGCTCGGTCCGCGTGGTATCTCGCGATCATGAGTACGGGGCGCTATCGTCGCTACGTCGCGCTCGGCGATAGCAGCACCGAAGGTCTCGATGACCCCGACGGGGCAGGACACTACCGCGGCTGGGCCGATCGCCTCGCGGAGCACATCGCGCGCGCGAACCCGGGCCTGGAGTACGCGAACCTCGCGGTGCGCGGTCGTAGTGCGGGCGAGATCGCGGCGACCCAGCTCGCGCCCGCCCTCGCCATGCGACCCGATCTCGCGACGGTCGTCGCGGGGATGAACGACCTGTTGCGGCGCAACTTCGACGCGAGCCGGGTCGCGGGACACGTCGCCAAGATGGTGCACGAGTTGATCGCGGTCGGTGCGACCGTCGTGACCTTCACGATTCCCGACGTCTCGGGCCGCATGCGGCTTGGCCGCACCCTGACAGCGCGCACCGACGCGCTCAATCGCGAGCTACGACGGATGGCGCAGGACAGCGGCGCGAACCTCCTCGATCTTGCGAGCTACGAGCTCGCATACGACGATCGCATGTGGGCTCGTGATCGCATTCACGGAAACGCCGCGGGTCACGCCGCGATCGCAAACGAGCTCGCACACGTGCTCGGCATTCCGGATGCGGCGCCCGGTGCGCTGTCTGCAGCGCTCGAGCCGCCCGTCTCGCGCGGTCGCTTCGAGGTGCTTGCCGAGGACCTCCGGTGGGTGCGTCTCTATGTGTTGCCATGGGCGTGGCGCCGGTTGCGCGGCCGGACCACGGGCGACGGCATCACGGCGAAGCGACCCACGCCACGGGTGGTCGTGCCTCGGGATCCGCCGGGCGGGTAGCGACGGAACGTGATAGACGATCGCGTGACCAAGGCTGGCCCGATCGTCGGAGTGTGGGCGTACGCCGAGTTCGGCGCCGTGATCAGCGCTTTCTTGCCGATCATGGCGGTGTCGTCGTGGCGCCATCGCGGCGACCCGACCCAGCGCGCGCCCGGCCAGTGGATGCGCCGAATCGGTCGCACGGCGACCCGGCTCTCGACGCTGTGGAAGTTCGACATCGAGGGCGAGCGTCCCGCCGACATCGATACGCGCGGCTACGTCGTGATCGCGAACCACGAGTCAGGGGCGGATCCGTTTCTGCTCTCGTTCCTCCCGTGGGACATGCGGTGGGTCGCCAAGGAGTCGTTGTTCAAGCAACCGCTCAGCGGGTGGGCGATGCGCCTCAGTGGCGACATCCCGCTGCGCCGCGGCGAGGGCGAGAGCGTGCGCGCATGCCTTGCCGAGTGCGAGCGGGCGATCCGCGCCGGCATCTCGGTGATGATGTTCCCCGAGGGAACTCGATCAACGGACGCCTTGATGCCGTTCAAATCCGGCGCGTTCGATCTCGCCATCCGCACGGGCGCGCCGATCCTGCCGGTCGTGCTCGCGGGTACGCGCGCGATGCGTCCCAAGCACTCGCGGTGGTTCGGCCGGGCCCACGCTGGCGCGAAGATCCTCGCGCCCATTTCGACGACCGGCATGACGGCGGCGGATCTCGGCACCCTCCGCGAGACCGCCCGCGATGCGATCGCAGCCGCGCTCCCGGAGCTTCGCGCACGTTACGTCTGAGCTGCGCGCCGCAGCGCTTCGCCGCTGTGATGCCTGACCCCTTCCGCCGCCGAAACTCTGCCACTGTAGCAAGCCATGCATCCCCCGACTCGTGTGATTCGGAACGGTGGCTTCGCCATGATCACCATCGATCGCACGATCCGGGCGCTCGTCGACGAGGCAAGTGTCGCCAGCGGCGTGGACACAGTGGTCGTCGACAATGCGAGCCAGCTGCCCACCGTGATCAAGGGCTGCCGCCCGTGCGCGGTGGTCATCGACCGCGAGCACATGGACGCCGACACTGCGCTCCAGCAACCGAGCGATCCGGCCGCGGCCACGACGATCCTCGTGATGCGCGACACCGTCGAAGATCCGCCGCTCGGGGCACAGCTGATCGTGTTCAAGGCGTCGCTCGGACACGCCTTGGAGCTCGCCAGTCGCCCCCGCGCGCTCGAGCGCCGGCCGCCGATGCTCGAGCTGCTGAGGGTGTCGGTGCTGTCGGGCCCGCTCGAGGCGGCGCTGGAGACTGCCTCCGGTGAGATCGCGACGGCCTTCGGGGTGGAGCGCTGCCTGATCTCGGTTCGCGGTGATGCGGGCGGTGGCCGCACCTCGAATCCGAGTATCTGGAATCACCTCGAGCAATGCCGCATGGCGGCCGCGTCCCGGGCGACCGTGCTCGCGATGACCGTGGGCGGTGTCTCGCACTGCGAGAGCTGCTGCGCGGTGCCCCTCGAGACGCCGCTCGGCAGCCACGGGTTCCTCGGACTCGTCGCCGCCACCCCACGGATCTTCGGGGACGAGGAGCGTACGGTCTTGCAGGCCGTGGCATCGAAGCTGGCGACCGAGCTCGGCTGGCGAGCCGTCCACGACCGGACAGCCGACGAGCTCGCCCGACTGGCGAGTGGCCCCGGGCTCGATCCGCTGGTCGGGACCTGGAACCAGGTGGCGATGATGCAGCTGATGACGGCGCAGGCGTCTGCCGCGGCGCGCTCGAAGCAACCGTTGACCGCCATCGTGCTCGACGTCGACGACCTGCACAGCATCAACACGCGGTATGGGCTCAAGACCGGCGACCTCATGCTCCGCCGGATCGCGGATGCGGTGCGCGCCAATGTCAGGACCGAGGATCTCGTCGGGCGCTGGACGGGCGACAAGATCGTGGTGGTCCTTCGGGACGTCGCGCTCGAGGGCGCGCAACAGGTGGCCAAGCATCTCCGCACGGCGCTGGAGGCACGCCCACTCGAGCTCGCGAGCGGTGAGCTGCTGGTGATTCCGGTGACCGTCGGTCTGGCGATGATGGAGCCATCGGAAGAACCGAGTCACATGGTGGCGCGCGCCATCGCGGCGGCGAAGCGTGCGGCTGCGGAGGGCCTGGCGATCGCGGACGCCGCCCCCGACATCCTGACGGCCGTGGCGGTGCAGCTCGATCTCGCCGATGATCCCCCGGTCACGCTCGCGGGCACCTATCGGATACGACACGAGATCAGCCGCGGGGCGATGGGCGTGGTCTATCGCGCGGACGATCTGGCCCTCGAGCGGCCCGTCGCGATCAAGATGCTGCGGCCCGATCTCGCCGAAGATCGCGTGTTCATCGAGCGGCTGCGGGCGGAGGCCGTGCTGCTCGCGCGGATCCAGCATCCGAACCTCGTCCAGATCTATGCCTTCGGCCAGGTCGGCGGGGACTCGTACTTCGTCATGGAGCTGGTCGAAGGCGAGGCACTTCAGGAGGCCATCGAGCGCCACCAGAACGAGGGCACGACGCCGCCGCTCGCGGTGAACGTTGCGGTGATCGTGGAGGTGGCTTCGGCGCTCGATGCGCTCCACGAGCGAGGGATCATCCATCGCGACGTGAAGCCGGGGAACGTCATCCGCGATCCATTTCGCCGGCGCGGCGTACTCGTCGATGTCGGCATCGCCCACCGCACCGGCCAGCTCAACGAGACGGCTGGCACGCCCGGGTTCATAGCGCCCGAGGTGATCGCCGGGGCCGAGGCGACCGCACGCTCCGACGTCTACGGCCTCGCGGCGACGGCCTACGCGATCCTCACGCTGGTCGAGCCGTTCGGGACCGGCGCGATGCGCGACGTCCTCGTGCGCCAGAGCATCGACGAGCCACCCGCGCGCCCATCGTCCCACGTGTTCGAGCTCGCACCCGCCGACGAAGTCATGCTCGCCGCGCTCCATCGCGATCCGGAGCGGCGCCCCGCATCGGCCGGTGAGTTCGCGCGAGCCCTGTCGGCGGCCCTGTCGTTCGTCGCTCCCCCTCAGCCGATGCGTCAGCCCGCGAACGAGCTCCGCGGCGGCAGCGCCCGGCAGCTCGACAGCACCGGCGCGCAGCCCCAGACCCGCGGGGTCGTATTTCGATCGGTCACGCGGGTGCTGGGCGTCCACGAGTCCGCGCGCTTCCGGGACGCGCTCGGCGGGATCGAACCCGAGCTCGCGAGCGCGCTGTTCGATTCTGCTCCGCTGGCGTGGTTACCGACGGCGATGTTCGCGCGGTTGCTCGGCGCAGCCCCGCACCACCTCGGGGTCGATGGTTCGCAGCTCGCGCGGGACGTCGCTCGCGCGTGCGTGCGCGCATCGTTCCGCAGGTTCTTCCCCTCGAGCGCGACCACCCTGATGCCCGAGCGGACGCTGTCGGCGATCCGCAACGTGTGGGCGCGGTATCAGAGCTGGGGCGCCATCTCGTCGATGCCATTGTCCACGACCGAGTCGCAGGTTCGCATCACGGGGACACCTCGCAACGCGGAGCTGTGCGCGTGGAGCAGCGGGATGCTCGAGCAGCTGGTCGTGTTGTCGGGCGGGCGCGATGTCAGCGTGGAGCATGACGCCTGCGAGGCGCTCGGTGCCCAGGCGTGCCTGTTCCGAGTCCGCTGGGAACCGTCTCAGTAGGCGCTCAGAACATCGTGTCGATCAGCAGCGACAGCTCGCGGGCGAGCCGGGCGAGATCCTTCTTGGACAGGAACCCGTCGGCTTCGCAGCTGCGCGCGAGGCGCTCGAGATCCTCATGAGAATGCGACGAGAACAGGACGACCGGCACATGTGCGGTCGCGTAGGCCGCCTTGAGCTGCCGGCACAACTCGACGCCGGAGGTGCCCGGCATGTTGACGTCGGTGAGGATCACGTCGGGGTGCCACTCGCCGAGTGTGCTGCGGAGCTCATCGACGCTGGTCAACGTCCGCACCTCGAAACCAGCGCGCTCCAGGATGGTGGCGACCATCGCCAGCGTGGACTCGTCGTCGTCCACCAGCAGTACGCGACTCGGCTTCGGATCCACGGCCAAGCCTACCACTGCCCTCGCTGACGGGCACCGCGCCGAGATCAGCTACGAGCTGAGCCGGGGTCGAACAGGTTCAACCTGCTCGCGCCCCGAAAAGATCTGGGTCCAGCTGTTCGCGGCCGACGCGCATCGCGCTGACCAGTTAACGCCGTCGCGGTGGCCTTCAACGGTTAACTATCGCGGCGCCGGCGCACGAGCACGAGCGCCACGAGCCACAGCGCGGCGCTGCCACCGGATCCGGATCGAGCACGTCGAGATCCTTCTCGACGCCGAAGTGGACGAGCGCGGCTGAGTTGGATCGGCGCTGTTCAACCTGGAGGTTGCAGTCCGTCGAACGAATGCTCTGGTCGAGAAGTCCTCGAACGCGTGTTCGGGTCAGAGGACTAGGGGCCGGAGCCGGAGCCGGAGCCGGAGCCGGAGCCGCACGTGTTGGTAGGTGACCAATCTCTGTAGGCCGAGCCGACGGCTCCCGCCGCGTTGAAACAATTGACCGCAGCAATGTCGCACTTGCAGCAGTACGCTTCACACGCGGTATTGCCGGACTCGCACTGCAGCCCACCGGGGACGCCGGCGACGTCTCTGTCCCACTGATAGCCCTCGCTGCTGCAGTCGCAGCCGCTGCCGGCGCCAGCCCAACACTCGTCGTGGGTCTTGCAGCACCTGTCGTGGGCATCGACCGGCGTTCCGGCGCCGCCGATGTCGTCGGCACGCGTCAAAGGCGACCCACAGTAGCAGCCGTAATCAGCGAGCGCGCTGACACCGTCGGGTCCATCAGCGCCGCACATGATCGTGAAGTTCGACGCGCTCTCCTGGGTGACGGTCCCGAGCCCATCATGGTCCGCGCAGCCCTGGATGCTGGCAAGGACCAGCGCGCCGGCGCAAATCAGCAGCCGCAGAATCCTTCGCCGATTGCGCAGCTTCCGTTCGCTCCCTTGGACTCCCGAACCAGCAGCGATGTTGAATGTCTTCTTCATGGCGGCACCTCCACCGTCGACACTACGCTCGCTTTTCGTGTAGGCACAACCACGGGTTCTGCCGCACCTGAACGAGATGTCGGTCGCCACACACTCGGGATTACTGATTCTTACCCTTCATCGCACGAGCGCGCGTACGAGCGCGCGAACGGTGCCGGCATCGAATGGCTTCTCCACCCGCGCATTCGGAACCGAGTCGAGGAAGTGCTTGCCCGATGGCGTGAACGCGCCACCAGTGACGAAGACCATCCGGTCGACTTGCTCTGGCGCGAGCTTCGTCAGCTGTGCGTGCAGCTCCATGCCGGTCACGTCGGGCATCATGAGGTCACATAGAATCGCGTCGAACCGCTGCCCCGATGCGATCGCGGCGAGTGCCTTCCGGCTGTTCGTGAACATCGTGACGTCATGTGCGCTGCCCAGGATGCGCGCTAGTGCCCGAGCTATTGCGGGCTCGTCGTCGACAATCAGCACTGTACCTTTGCGCGGGGGGCGCTCCGACGGGGTCTTCGTTCGCGGGACGGGGACCCGCTCCGACGATGACGACGCACCTGGCAAGGCCACGCGGAACGTCGTGCCCTTCCCGACTTCCGTCTCGTACGTGATCTCACCGCCATGACTCGTGACGATGCCATGACAGATCGCGAGGCCAAGGCCGGTGCCGGATCCGACCGGCTTCGTCGTGAAGAATGGATCGAACAAGCGCGCACGATGCACGTCTTCGATACCGCTGCCCGTATCGCGGATCTCGATGATCGCGCGGCCTGCTGCATCGCTACGCGTTACGACCTGAATCTCGTTGCGTTCGGTGCGACCTTCCGGGATCGCCTGCGCCGCATTGACGAGCAGATTCGTGAACACCTGCGCGAGTCGACTCTCGTCGGCGTCGACGATTGGACATGGGCCGTAGTCTTTCACGACACGGGCACGATGCTTGATCTGGTTGTAGGTGAGGGTTATCGATAGCTCCAACGCCGAGCGAACATCGACTGGTGAGCGTCGCTCCTCTTCGGCTCGCGAAAACGTCTTCATGCCGCGCACGATCTTGCGGATGCGTTCTGCGCCCTCGCGTGCCTCCGTTGCTAGCTCATCCAGCTCGCGCACGCGCTCGCATGGGAAGTCACTCTCGATCTCGTGAAGCCCTTGGCCGAGGGCGTCGAGGTTCGAGATAACGTACGTGAGCGGGTTGTTGATCTCGTGTGCGACACCCGCGGCGAGCGTGCCCACCGATGCCATCCGGCCACTGAGCATGACCTGGCGCTCGAGCTTGCGGCGATCGGTAACATCACGTGCGATGGTCGAGATGCCGATGGTGTGCGCTTGTCGATCGCGAATCGGCGACAGTGTCAGCATCACTTCGACGCGGCCGCCGTCTCGCCGCAGGCGAATCGTATCGAGACTCGAAGTGCCTTGCCCGTTGCGGATAAGGTGGATTTGCTGGGTCAGCTCATCGACACGCTCGGTAGGTACCAGGACGGAGACCGGACGGCCGATGATCTCTCGCGCACCATACCCATACAGCCTTTCTGCGCCCCCGTTCCACGTCTCGACCACACCGTCCATCGTCGTGCTGTATACGGCGTCGTCGCAGGACTCGACGACGGCGGCGAGACGCGCCGTGGATTCTTCGGCTTCGCGCAGCTCGGTGATGTCGCGGTTGATCGACAGCATGCCAATGACGGATCCAGCGTCGTCATGAATCGCGGAGGCGTTGACCCAGCAGCGCACCGGCCGGCCATCTTTGCGGTGCTGTCGCAACTCACCGGTCCAGCGACGTTTGGCGGCAAGACTGTGAAGCAACTCTTCGCGAGAGCCCGTGATGTAGGCGGACCGCAAGATCGATGCGTGTTGACCTAACGCTTCCGCCGCCGTCCACCCATACAGCTCTGCCGCCCCCCGCGACCAACTACGCACGTGCAGCGACGCATCGAATGTGATCACAGCGTCAGAAATGTTGTCGAGCAGGCCGAGGTGCTGGCGCATGGCCTCGCGTTCCTGCGCGCGCACGGTGATGTCGCGGATGAAGACCGTGAAGCGTGTGGTGTCGGCTGCCCAGATCGCTAGCGAGAGCTCGATCGCAAACTCGATGCCGTCACCCCGCAGCCCCACGAGCTCGATGGTCTTTTCGAGGTCGTGAGACTCACGCGTCGCGAGATACCTTGCAAGTCCTGCGCTGTGCGCCTGACGAAAGCGTTCCGGTAACAGGACCGTGAGCGGTTGGCCTACGATCGTTTCCGCCGAGCGTCTGAACAAGGCGCACGCGGCAGCGTTGACGGAGGAGATCACGCCGTCGGCGCTTGCCGTCACAACTGCATCAGCTGCGGTCTCCGTGAGCGCGTGAAATGGATCCGCAAGCGACGGCCGCGGGGCTCGTTCGCCGTCTCGGCCACTCATCAGACATGCTACCCCATCGAGTCGTACCCGCCGAGCAAATCGGGAAGTGAGGGGCCAGGAACGACGTGCACGAGTGCACGACCTTTACCTAGACCTGCGAACGCCGCGCTACCAACCGCGCCGAGAGATGCGTGGCTGCACACCACCGCGGGAGCGGTCAGGACCAGTGCGGCGGTCTCATGAGCACGCAGGCGGGGGAGGGGAGGGGCCGACCAACAACCTCCGGTACGCTGCGGGGGTGGAGCCAACGCCGGTCGATCGCCACGGGCTGGCTGCCGCGCTCCGCCTGTTCGTCACGACCTTCGTCACGGCCGACAAACGCACGCAGATCCAGACGCGGCTGCTTGCGGGCGAGCGCCGCCTCGAGACGCTCGGGACGCTGCCTCGCTGGATCTCCGTCCGCATGGCGCCGCTCGCGGGAGCGGATCAGTCACCGGCGGGCCTCCGCACACGGTTCGGCGAGCTGCTCGGCGTGCACCTCCGCGAGTCCGGCGCATCACGAACCACGATCGCCGGCGCGCTCGAGCTCGGCCGCGGCTCGTCGTCCCTGTTCATCTCCGACAGCGGCAACATCGCGCTGATCACCGTTACCGACGGCGCATCGATCCTGTGCTCGCGATTTTGAGCCGCGCGTCGCAGTACGCATCGACCGACAGAACTGGGTCGTGTGTCAGAGCGCGGTGGAAACCGAGACCAGCACGAACAGCACCTGACGCGAGCTCTGATCTGCGACCGCGACCGGGAACACGCGCTGCGATGTCCACGCTGCCTCGAGATCTGCGTGGTTGAGCTCGACCACGCCCGCATCGTCGTCGAGGAACAGATCTTCTTCGCGAAGGGTGACGCGAACGCGCGTGGTGTTGCTCAGCGTGACGTTGCTCCAGCCAGGAGATCCCGGCCAGTTGGGGACGAACGTGTCCTCGGTGTTGTTGCTCTCGGTGGCCAGCGTGACCTGCGAGCTGTTCGAGGATCCGAGGAGCTCGGCCGTCCCATACGTGTCGGGCTTGGAGAGATTCTGGACCAGGGGCCTCGCGATCAGACCAAGCACCTTGTTGTACGCATCCGTCTCGAGGAGCATGGCCGCCAGGTCGACCAGCAGATCGGAGCTGACCTGACTCTCGAGATCCCACTGGCTCCCATCGGCCATCGCGGGCGCGAGCACCGCACCAACGATCCGGATGTTGATTCGCTCGGGCGTCGGGTCGGGAACGTAGTCGTGGGCCAACGCGAACAGCAGCAAATGCTTGAAGGCGGCCGGGCCGACATACGGCACTGCATCCAGCGCAGTCAACGTGGTGAACACCTTGTCGTCGGACGATCCCAGCACCGTGTCGGGGCCGCTTCGGAACTTCACGATGTTCTTGGCGGCTCGCGAGTCGAGTCCGACGTCATCGTCGAGCGCCGCGACTCCGAGTTTATTGGCAACCGCCAGGACGCCGAGCGCCTCCGGACTTCCCTCGACCACACCACCACCATCGGCTTTGCCGTCTGCGAGGAAGGAATCATTCTCCCCGTCGACAGCATGAGTCTCGTCGTCGTGACCTGCACAACCGAACTGCAAGTTCGTGCAAGCGACCAAAGCGAATGCGAAAGCGAGCTTGTTCATGCGTGGTACCTCGCATGCCCGCATCCTCAGAGCAATCACGACCAGGGGCACTGGCGCCGTTCAAATACTGATTGGCGCGCTGCTCCACGTGCTGTGCGGCTTCGACTGCGATCGTCATCACCACGGACCGACGAGCTCGATCTCGAGGAGCGTCGACGGTTGGTCGGGATCATCGGGATCCACGACGACCCACGCTCGGTCACCTCGGAACGCGATGCCCTCCGCTTTCACGACCTTGCCATCAACGAGGAACGGCGCCGCGCGAACCCCACGCGCATCGATCACACCGAGCTGCGATCCGGGCACGGCCCCGTCATCGATCGCATTCGCCGACGCCTCTGCGGCCGCGAGATAGAAGACGCGATCACCCACCGCAGCAGCGTCGGTGAACCCGAGCGGATGTCCCTCGATCTCGCCGAGCGTGTATGCGTCCACGCCCAGGAGCTGCGGCGCCGGGCCCCCGTCGAGCGAGGCCTTCACCGCATTGGTCTTGAACCGCAGCACCGCCGGTCCCGGATCCTTCGGCCCTGTGTTGCCGCGATGAAACAGCCACAGCTCGTCGCGCACGCGCGCGGCACCCTCGATGTTGAGCGCGCCACCGAGAGCATCCCGGCTCTGCGCGTAGAGCCCACCCGGAACGAGCGTCGCCACGTCTCGCACGACGCGACAGATCTGCTCGCGTGCCGGCAGGGACCCGCTTCCGAAGGCCCACAGCTCGTCATCGACCTGCACGATCGACTCGAGGTCGATCTTGTCGAGCTTGTTGCCGAGCGCCACCTCGAACCGACGCCGCCCTGCAACGGCCGGTAGCGTCAATGACGTGACGGTGTCCGAGACAACGCCGAGGAACTGCGAGTCGTCCTGCGCGATGATCAATCGACCCGGCGACGCGACAATGCCCGACGCCGCGCGCACGTGGTCCGGTCGTTCGTCCTGGGACGCGTCGTCGTAGCGCAGCTCGCGCTTGCTGACGATGCGCACCGACAGTGCCGGATCTACCCCGGACACGCGCGACGACGTGCGCATCTGCTCGCGCTTGCACGCGACCAAGACCAGCGCGATCGCGATCAGGTGGCATCGAGTGCGCGGCACACCTCAAGATACCCGAGCGGGTCATGCGGATGCGGGACGGTCGCGATAGAGTGCGCGTCATGGTTGCGCCGGAGCTTCGCGCATATCAGCAGGAGGCGATCGATGCGGTGATCGCCGCGCGGCGGAGCGGCACGCGACGGATGGTGGTGTGCCTGCCGACGGGGGCGGGCAAGACGGTGATCTTCTCCCGGCTCGCGCGGCTCGCGACGCGGCAGGTACTCGTCCTCGCACATCGCGAGGAGTTGCTCGCGCAGGCCGTCGACAAGCTGTCACGCGCTCTCGAGGGGACACGCGTCGTCGGACTCGAGCGCGGGCACGCACGCGCGCCGGCGGATGCCAAAGTTCTCGTGGCATCTCTGCGGTCGCTGCATCCCGATCGCATCGGCCAGGTGCTCGGAGGGCGCGACCTCGGCCTCATCATTTACGACGAGTGCCACCACGCCCCTGCCGAGGACAACATGCGAGTGCTGCGCACGATCGGCGTGTTCGAGCGCGACTGGCCCGGCACCCTGCTCGGCTTCACCGCAACGACGGCGCGCGGCGACGGCAAGGGGCTCGACGCCGTGTTCGAGCGCATCGTGTACTCGCGTACCCTGCCTGATCTGATCGACGCGGGTTTCTTGGCGCCGCTGAAGGGGTACCGCATCGCGACGGCGGCGGATCTGACGCGGCTGTCGCCCGGCGCAACGGATTTCGACGACGCGGAGCTGGCGGAGGCGATCGACATCGAGGAGCGCAATGCGCTTGTCGCGCGTTCGGTCCAGGAGCTCGCGCGCGATCGGCGCACGATCGCGTTCTGCGTGACCGTGAACCATGCGCGTAACCTGGCGCGCGCGCTCGACCACATCGGCGTCCCAGCCGGTGTCGTACACGGCGAGCTGGGGGCGGCGGATCGGGCGCGTGCGCTCGCGGAGTTCCGAGAGGGCCGCATCCAGGTGCTCGCGAATGTTGCCGTGCTCACGGAAGGGTTCGACGACCCGGGCGTGGCGTGCGTCGCGATGGCACGGCCGACGCGTTCGGAGGGGCTGTACGCGCAGTGTGTGGGACGCGGCACGCGGTTAGCGGAGGGCAAGCATGACTGCTTGATCCTCGACTTCGTCGACGTCTCGGAGCTGAGCCTGTGCACACTTCCGACGCTGTTCGGGTGCCCACGCGACCTCGACTTCGAGGGGCAGGACGCGCGCGAAGGTGCGCGGCAATGGTCGCAGATCCAGCTCGACTATCCCGAGCTCGAGCTAGAGGCCGGCGCACTGACGCTGCGCGAGATCCAGGATCGCGCTGCCGCATTCGACCCACTCACACTCGAGCTCCATCGCGACGTTCGTGCGATCTCGGCGAACGCGTGGTTCTCGCTAGGTCGTCACGGCGTCGGCCTCCACTATGCGAGCGCTGCGCGCGTGATCAGCAGCGTCACGGTGCTCGCGCGCGGTTTGCGCGGCAAGCGCTGGGAGGTCGCGATCGATGGCCACACGGTGGAGCGCTTCTCGACGCTCGAAGATGCTGTCGAGGCGGTCGACCACGAGATCGAGCAACGCGGCCGCGCGACGCTGGCGTCCGCACGGCACGAGGCGCCGTGGAGGTATGCACCCCCACCTCCCGACATCCTCGCTCGGCTCCGGGCGAGAGAGCGCGTGACAACGCACGCCGAGGCGTTGCGCCTGGCCGCGTGGGAAGCCGTCACGCGGCGCTGAGCCACGGAACTACGGATGATCTCGTAGGCCGAGCAACGGCGGGCGGGAGCACGTGACAGGGCCCTCGCGCGCAACTAACCTTCGGTGATGGCTGCCGATGTATCGCTCGAGTCGAAGCGGCTGGAGTCCTCGCACTATCATGCGATCCTCGAGCTTGCCGCGCTCGACAAGTCGGATTTCGGCAGCGTGCTACGCAGGATCCTCGCGGTCGACGCGCGCGAGCTCGGTCTCGAGCGCGTGAACTGCTGGACGCTCGACGAGCGCAGCATCCGATGTGTCGTGGGCTATCTTCGAGCCAGCGATACCTTCGAGGCCGGAGCGGTAATCGAGGCGAAGAGCTGCCCGAGCTACTTCCGTGCGATCGCCGAGGATCCCGTCATTCTCGCGGACGACGCGCGCACCGATCCGCGTACGTGCGAGTTCACCGACGGCTACCTGGTTCCGCTCGGGATCACGTCGATGATGGACGTACCCATCTGGGTTCGCGGCAGGATGTGGGGCGTCGTTTGTCACGAGCATGTGGGGCCCGCGCGCCGCTGGACCGACGCGGAGCGCGACTTCGCGATCAGCATCGGTCACATCGTGTCGATGGCGGTGGAAGCGCGCGAGCGTGCGGATGCAGAACGGATCGCACGCTTCAGCGAGTTCTTCATCGGCGTGCTTGGCCATGACCTGCGCAATCCGCTCGCCACGATTCGCGCCGCCGCCGACGTGCTGGCAGAAGGCGAGGCCGACATCACGCGCCGTCACGCGACGCAACGAATCGCGCGGAACGCCGACCTGATGGCCCGGATGATCGAGCAGCTCCTCGACTTCACGCGCATCCGCCTTGGTGCAGGCATTCCCATCCTGCGTGGATCCACCGATGTTGCCGCGCTCGCGCGTCAGGTCGTCTCGGATCTGCCGAGGGACGTCGCGAGCCGCATCGACGTCGAAGGACACGGCAACACGACCGGTGCTTTTGACACCGATCGGATCTGGCAGGTGGTCTCGAACCTCATTTCCAACGCGTTCAACCACGGAGCGCCGGGCGGACGCGTACGCGTGCTCGTCGACGGCGACGATCCCCGCAAGGTGGTCGTGAAGGTGACCAACGCGGGTGCGATTGCCGATGACCTGCGGCAGATGTTGTTTGATCCAATTCAGTCCCACCGCGTGCGAGACCCGGGACACAATCCCGGGGTCGGGCTCGGCCTCGGGCTCTACATCGTCCGCGAGATCGTGGCCGCGCACCGCGGCACGATCGGGGTCACCTCCGATGCCGGCGAGGTCACACTCATGTTCAGCCTGCCCCGCCTGTAGGCGCCTTGGATCGCGAGACAGAGACGCTGGCGGCGCTTCGTGCGTTCGTCGAGCCGATCCGGAGCAGGGTCAGACAGATCAGGGTGGCGCCAGCGTTGCATCGCGGGATGGGCGGGGTCGTTCTGATCTCGCGTTAGTCGAGGTGCTGCGCGAGGCGGCGCATGCGGTGGGCGCGGCGTAGCGTGTACAGCAGGAAGCGCGGGTCGCGCCAGTCGCGACCTTGTTCTCCGACGAGATCGCGCAGGCCGCGTAACATGCTACGCAGGCTGCGGTGCGCGAGGTACTGGGGAAAGATCCAGCTCTCGACGTTGTCGGCGAACGCTAGAGCCACGGGCGGTGTCTTGCCCGCGAGCAGCTGCACGAACGGCGTCATCAGATCCACGCCCGCCTCGAGCGCACCTGCGTGCGATCCCCACAGGCGGGGGTTCACTTCGAGCAAGAGAAAGCTACCTGCGCGGCTGCGCACGAAGTCGACGCTCGCGAACCCCGTCCAACGCAGCTCGCGTACCACGCGCACTCCGATCTCGAGCAGCGCGGGGTCGTGCGTCGATCGAAGGCAAACCGCCCCGCCGATTCGCGCCGGATCCTGCGAAGTCTTTTGCCCGGCGTAGATGCGAATCGGCTCGCCGGCGTGGAACACACCGCCGACCAGGTAGGTCGTGCTCGGGACGTACTCTTGCACGATCCAGTCGCCTCCGAGGCGCCGCGCGCGCTGGAGGACCGCGGTGAGCTCGTGTCTCGTGTCGACGATGCGGACGAGCCGGCCGCCACATCCGGTCGAGCTCTTCGCGACGAGCGGAAGCCCGAGCTCGCGCACTGCGGAGTCGAGCTCGAATGTGTCGTCGACCCGACGATGACGTGGGGTCGAAATGCCGCGCGACCGCATGTGCTCGACAAGAGCGTGCTTGTCGGCGACGAGCGATCGTTGCCACGCCTCGGTCTGCGGAAAGATTCGATCGCGCCACGTGACCGGCATGTTCCACAGCCGTCGCATCGCATCCTCGGTGAGGGGCAGGACGTGGTCGAAGCTCGCAGCTGTCATCATGCGATCGATGTGAGCATCGAAGTTCGCGGACGCGAGCGTGGGGCCTGACGTCCAGCGCACCGTCTTGCGCGAGCACGACGTAGCCGTGCCATTCGCCGTGAGGACTGTCACCGCGTAGCCGGCGTCTTCGAGCGCGCGCGAGAGTCGAAGTGTCGAGTGCCAACCCTCTTCGACGAGCAGCACGGAAGTTCTCGGTTGCATGGTTGACCGGTGCGGGACGCCGGAATCATACTGTCGCGGATGCGCCAGCCCATGACTTGGTTTCGTCTTGCCTTCTGGATCAGCCTGTTCGCGTGCGGCGGCAGCTGCTAGCGAGTGACTTCCGCGGGCGCGTTCTGGCTGGTCGTCCAGACGTTGGCGACGATCGTGTTCGTCAACCGTTACATCGGCGGCCTCGTCCTGCGTGTGGTGCGCGGCGACCGGTGGGATGAAACGGTCGACGACTTCGAGCCGACGCTCACGGTCATCATCCCGCTCTATAACGAAGGGCAAGCCATCCGCGAGACGCTCGACAGCGTGCTCGCGTCCGAGTATCCGGGCAACAAGCTGCGGGTGACGTGCATCGACGATTGCTCGACTGACGACAGCTATGACGTTGCGTGTGACGTCGCTCGTCGCGACCCGCGCCTGACCGTGCTGCGCAATGCACGCAACTCCGGCAAGCGCCACTCGATCAACGAAGCTGTCCAGCGCACCGATAGCGAGATCATCGTCTCGATCGACTCGGACGTCATCGTCGATCGCAACGCGATCCGCGAGCTGGTGCGGCGCTTCACGAGCCCCGAGATCGCAGCAGTCGGCGGTTGGGTCGACGTGCGCAACAAGCACGACAACTGGCTGACGCGGATGCAGGTCGTCAGATACTGGTACGCGTACAACATCTCGCGCGGCCTCGAATGCGGGTTCCGCCGCGTGATGTGCCTGTCCGGATGTCTGACCGCGTACCGGCGGTCGGTGCTCCTCGAGCTCGCGCCCATCCTCGTGAGCCGCTCGATCCTTGGCGTGCCAATCAAGTACGGCGAGGATCGTTTTCTGACCCGGCAGATCGTGAAGGCGGGCTATTTGACGGTCGCGACGCTCGCAGCTCGCTGCCGTACGTTCGTGCCGAACACGCTCGAGGGGTTCTTCTCGCAGCAGCTGCGCTGGCGCCGTTCGCGGGTCGTGGACTACTCCGCGGCCTGCAGTCACGTCTGGCGCCTCAACCCGCTGCTCGCGGTCCACTACTTCTCGCTGGCGATGCTGATCGTCGTCTACCCGATCGCCGCGTTTCACCTGCTCGCGACGCATGGGTTTCTGCGTGCGATCACGATCCATATCGTATTGCTCGTATTGTACGGCGCGTTCTATCGCTGGCGCGTACGTCGCTTGCCGGCGAGCGACCGCGTCGGGATGTTCGCGTACGCGCCGATCGCGGTCGTGCTCCCGATCACCTTCGCGTTGATGACTCCGCTCGCGATGTTCACGCTCGATTCGAGCGACTGGGGGACGCGTGACAAGAGCTAGGGTGGCTGCCTCGGCGCGCCTCGCCGGCCGTCTGCGGACGAATCCCGACCCAGCATAGTAAGCTCGCTCGATGCCGCTACGCTGGTTCCTCCTCGCGCTGGTCGGGTGCTCGGCGGAGAAGGCTCCTCCGGACAAGTCGCCGGAGCCGGCACGCGCCCAACCGGTGGACGAGAACGCGCCCGTCGTGAGCTCGCCAGAGATCGACCGCGAAGTCGCGCGCATCCTCGAGATCGCCAGAGCGGCGACGTCTGCCGCCACGGAGGTGTGCAAGGAAGGCACGAAAGGCCCCCGGTACCTTCCGACGATCACGCTCGACGGTCTCGAGGCGCTCGCGAACAAGCAACCGCTTCCGCCGTCAGCCTCGCTGTCCAGCTTGGCGCTGTACGGCGACCTCCAGCACTATCGGGCGGGAACGCTGGCGCGAAGCTCTGAGCGGCGGGTCGTGGATCAGCTCCAGAAGCTCCGCAAGATGAAGCAACTGGGCGTCTACGAGGTCAAGACGTTCAGCGAAGGTGACGCCAACGTCGAAGGGCAGTTCGACGCGCGCCTCGTGCTGATCGACATGGGCGCGGCGAAGCCGATCTGCCACGTGCCGCTCTCGATCAAGTTGAAGCGCGATGAGCCCGATCCGAGCGATCCGCACGACAAGCCGAGGACGTTCGCGTCGAAGATTCGAGCCGAGGTCGACGGGACGCTCGGTACGCTCTTCGGTGACTGAACGTCAGGGTGTTCGCGTCCATTCACCTCTCCTGCGCGCGAAGACGGCCTGATCCGTGGCGTCGAGCTGGAACAAGTGGAGCCACTCGTTGTCGACGAGCTGAGCCAGCTGGGCGTGTCTCTCGAGCACGCGATCGATGGCCGGACGCGTTGCTTCGATGAACACGGCGAGCCGGAGTGGGGCGTGTACCCACCGCTCGCCATCGTGCAGCGATTGGAGCGAGAGGCCGATCCGGAGATCGCCGCCATTGCCCTCGAAGACTCCGAGATGTCCGCCGACGATGTTGTGGAGCACCTTGTTCCCGCAGCCGTAGCGCGCATTGTCGACGGTCGACGCGTAGTACTGAAAGTTGATCCAGTGCGCCACCACCATCGGCCCCGTCATGATCGCTACGAGGATCGTGTGGTCCTTGTCGTCCTCGTGGCGATAGTCGTGAAGGAACACGCGTCCTTCGAGATCGATGTGCTGGCTACGCTCGCGTGGGGCCACGATGAGCGCCGCATTACCGGCGAGACCCCATTCGGGTCGCACCTCGGCCCAGTTCCTCGCGCGCTTCGCGACCGCCGCGCGCAGCTTCACGTCTGAAAGCTCGCCGAGGCCAAGCCGGGGCGCACGCTCGCGCCTCGTTGCGTCGCTCGCACGTTCGAGCACGATCCGCACTCCATCGAGGTCGCTCTGATGCGTCGCAGCGTGGGCGTCGTCTTCGAACAACGTCACCTCATCCGTCGTCGTGTTGTGAAGCGCACCGAGGAAGAGCGTCGTCTGCGGGACCTCGATCCCGTGTGCGACGAGGCCAGCGCGGACCTCCGCGTCGTTGAGGAGAGCCGCCGCCGCTCGCGCGTTGACGTGTCCCGGCTGGCCATTGCACGCGCCGCAATCGAGGCCTGCCGCGTGGGCATTGTTCCTCGTTTCGCTTCCGTGCCCCACGAGCAACACGAGACGCGCGAAGTCTTGCGTGAGCCCCATCACCTGCAGCAAGGTCGCGGCGATCTCGCAGCGCACTTCGCCCGTGACCGGCTCACCATGCACGTCGCTCGTGAGCCGAGGCATGCGCATCCGGTCCTCGCTCTTTGATAGCCCGGCGAGGTCGGGGTGGTGCGCTGGATGCTTCTGCGCGCGGAAGGTGTCCCGGATCAGATTGCGCGCGAAGAACAGGCCCATCGCATCGACGTACGCGAAGCTCGACAGCGAGCTCGACTTGAACGCCTTCCAGGCATAAGACGCGCCGAGGCGCGCTCGGCGCGTCGCTTCGACGCCTTTGGGTACACCCGTGTCCGTGACGCGGTACTTCGGGGCCAACAGCCCAGGGAGCTGCGGGCGCGTGTCGTCCGCAGCCAGCTGTTCGTATTCGATGGGCAGGCCGAAGAAGCCAGCGACGCCGAGCGTCTGGATACCCTCGCCTTGAGCTTCGAGCGCGCGCCGAAACACCTCCGAGCGCACATCGATACAGAACGCGGCCTGCAGTTTCGGCGCTGGGGGGCGTGGCGCGTCGAAGCCCTCGATCAGCTTCGGGCGCAGCTCGGAGAGCCAGGCAATCTCCACCGCCCGCTGCAGGATCCAGTCGTCGGTCCGGACGAGGCGCGCCGCTCGATCGATCGCCGGCCAGCTCGTCATCGCGAGACGCCACTCGGCGCGGATCGTCTCGTCGCTGGCGTGGAACAGGATCCATTCCCACGCGAGACGAATCGCCAGGAGCTCGCGAAGGTGATCGTCGTCTTCACCGGCGATGCGCGCGGTCCAGCGGAGGTACGCGCACCAGGAAGCCCACCCGTTGACATCGAGCAGGAGCGCCGACAGATAGCGCTCTCGCTCCTCCTCCACCACCCCGAGATCCGAGCAGCCAAGCGTGATCATTTCGCCCGGGGTGCGCGGAAGCTTGGCGACCGTCGCTCGATACCCGTCGAGGTCCATGAAGAGATATGGCGCGTGATCCATGCTGGCTTGGCCTCTCCAGCTCGCGTAGAAGCCGCCCTTCCTGACCCCGCTGATCTGCGCCTGGCCGTGGCCGAAATAGGTCGCACAGAATCGACTGATCCGCTCCATCACGAACTCGGGCCACGTGACCTCGTGGTCGCGATGACCGAGCGCCTCCATCGTGGAGACCACGAGCGGCCGCTGGGCAGGTGTCGGCTCGCCGCTCCAGAACAGTGCGGTGAGCTCGTCTTCGGTCACGTCGGCCCCGTGCTCCGCGATCGCTTCGCGTAGGTGCTCGGAGCGAAGCCGCCCCGCGCGCCACTCCTGCGCATACCACTGGCGCGGCATGAGTAGACGCGCGCCCGAGAGCGCCGCGATCTCCCCGGCGACTTCCGAAATCGGCTTGTCGATGAGCGACCAGAACGGATTCAGCGCGATGAAGCGATCGAGCGGCCACGTCGGTGCAATGCGCGCACACGCGCGTTCCGCGGGGTCGGTCATTGCAGCCC
>JACCRC010000131.1 GCA_013813765.1 Deltaproteobacteria bacterium
GTGAGCGTCCGGTGGACCGCGCCGGGATCACCCTCTTGATCGGGACGGGGTAGCCGTGGTTGGCGCGCGGGCTACGTCGCGGACGCCGCCGCCGCACGTGCGGCAGCCCAGCGCGATGGCAGGAGCGACGGCAGATCGAGCAGCCGGATTCGGCGCGTGAGTTTCGGCAGCACGTCGGCGAGGTACTCGATCGGATCTACGCCCGCGAGCCGACACGAGCCGAGGATCGTGTATGCGATCGCGGCGCGCTCGCCACCGGAGTCGGCGCCCGCGAAGAGAAAATTCTTCCGAGTCAGGGCCGCTCTGACGTGGAGCCGCTCGACGATGCCGTTGTCGAGCGGCAAGAAGCCGTAGTCGAGGAAGCGGCCGAGCGCGACCTGATGGTTGGTGAAGTACTGGAGCGCCTTGCCGAGGTTCGACGACGGCGGCTCGTGCTTCTTGCGCACATGACACCAGCTCGCCAGCTCGTCGAAGACCGGCTTGCTGCGTTCGCGCCGCGCCTTGAGCTTGGCGTCTGGATCGAGGTCGCGCAGCTCGTCTTCGATCGCGTAGAGCTTGCGATAGGCCGCGATCGCCAAGGCCGCGCGCTGGTCGCCCGCGTCGAGCGCCTTCACGAAGTAGCGGCGCGCGTGCATGTTGCAGCCGCACTCGATGAGCTCCGGGCGCAGGAAGCTCGCGTCGAATGCATTCGAGGCGTCAGCGACGGTGAGCCCCTCGCGCAACGACAGCATGTCCTCGGGACCCATCTCGTTGGGACGCTGCGCCGTCTTCTTACCCGTCGAGCAGTAGAGATACGCCGCGATCGTGTCGGCCGCGTTGACGCCGACGTAGCCCCACAGCGCGCCGATTCGCTTGCCGCCCGGCGCGCTGCCGTCGAGCACGGGCAGGCCGGTCGCGTCGAGGTGCATCACACGCGCAGCGATCACCTCGGCGAGCGCGGCACGCCACAGCGGGCGCAACAGATCAGTGCACCACTTCACCTGGTCGCACAGCGTGGATACCGAGATGTCGAGGCCGAGGCGCTCGAAGCGCTCGCGCTGACGGTGCAACGGCAGCCCGTCGAGGTACTTGTCAACGAGCATCTGGAGGACGATCCGGATCCCGAGCTTGCCGCTCGGCACCACCTTGTCGCCCAGCGGCGCGCGCACGATCTCGCCGTCGCAAGGCGGACACGCGAGCTTCTCGCGCGCGTCGCGGCGCACGATCACCTTCGCGGGGATCAACTCGATCACTTCGGTGACGTCGTGGCCGATGCACACCCGGTCGCCGCCGCACGTCGGACACGCGCGCTGCTCGGGCGGCACCGTGATCGGGTTGTCGACGCGGGGCAAGTGGCTCGGTGCAGGTGCGCGAGTCGCGGGCTGGCCAGGCGGCTTCCTGGTCTTGAGTTTCGCAAGGTCGCCATCGCCACTCTTGTCGTCGATGCCCGACGCACCACGCAGCTTCGCATCCGCTGCATCGATCTCGTCGGGCTCGCCGTCGTCGTGCTCGGGCTCGCCTTCACCGCGCTGGAGCGCATCGAGGAAGAGCACGAGCTGTGCCTTGCCAACCTTCTCGCTCGTCTTGAACCGCGACGCGATCCGCGCGAGCCGCCGTGCCATCTCGCTATTGTCCGCAACGAGCTTGCGGACGAGCTCCAGGATCGCATCGCCATCGTTCTCGGCCAGTAGCGCGCGCACGACGTTGAGGACGGACCCGCGAAGCTCGCCGCTCGCCGGCAGATCCGTAGACGGCTCCGGCGCGTTGCTCGCTTCGCGATCCACTTCGCCCATCATGATCAGTCTGCGATCACGCGCAAGAGGTGAGGCGAACCACGCGATCGAATGTCAGCGATCGTCAGTTCGTCGTCGAGCGCACGCGTACCGGTGGCTCCCATCGCGGCTTCGCCTTGGCGCGCGAGACGTCGATCCCTTCGAGCAACATCGCCAACTCGTGCACGTCGATCGCCACGCTCTTCGCGCCTTCGACCACGCGCGCCGGAAACGTGAACGTTCCCCGCTCCAGTCGCTTGTGGACGATCGTGAAGCCACCGCGTGTCCATACGATCAGCTTCACCTGGTTCTTGCGCCGGTTCAGAAACACGAACACGTGCCCACCGAGCGGGTCGTAGCCGAGCGTGTGCCGGATCTCGTTCGACAACCCATCGAACGATCGGTGCAGGTTCATCGGCTCGATCGCGAAGTACACCCGGACCGATCGAGGGACGAGGATCACGGCAGCGCCCTCGTGAGCTCGGCGACGACGGAGGCGATCCAACTCGGCGACGAACTCCCCGCTTCGATCGCTATTCCACTCGGTAGTCGAATGATGATCCCAGCTGGGTCTGGCTCCGCCGGTACCTGCATCGCAGGCACCAGCGAGATCGCCGTCGGCGCCACGGCCTTCGACGTCATCCCGAGTCGCTTTCTCCATCCGAACAATCGCTGCGGCGAGACACCGATCCCTCGCGCGAATGCGGTGATCGAATCGCCGCTCCGTCGCCATTCCCCGAGGACGACGCGAGCTCCGCCCGCGGTCCACACTGAATTTCGATCAGGAAGTCGTCTACTGGGCATCCAACGAGGTTCTCGCCTCGTCAAGATCCGCGATCGCCGTCAACGACTTCATCCGGGTGCATTTGACCGGACGGTCACCT
>JACCRC010000228.1 GCA_013813765.1 Deltaproteobacteria bacterium
GGCCGGTGCACTGCACGTCGAAGCCGTCGATGTGGCCATCGCCGTCGTCATCCTTGCAGTTGGAGCACTGCGGGTTGCCCGGCAGCTCCATCGTGCAGTTCGAGGGGAACCGCGCGTCGACGTTGCCGCCGCTCGCATCGATTCCCGAGCCCGAGTTCCCGCCGCATCCCGCGAGCACGATCCCCGCGAGCGCGGCGAGACGCCAGCTCACTGGATGACTCCGATGCAGCAGCCGTTCGAGCAGAAGGTCTGCGCCGGGCACGTGCCGCCCGCACCGCAGACCGTCGTGCCGAGCGGGCACGTCGCGCCGGAGCAGTTCGTCGGCAGCGTGCTCGGGTCCTGGCCCGGGCACAGGACGCAGGTGGTGCCGCCACACGTTCCACCGCCGCACATCGTGTTCTTCGTGCAGCGCTTGCAGACGTTCGGGTCCGCGATGTTCGTGTCGTTGCAGTTCGGCGAGGTCGCCGGGTTGATGAGGATGTCGAAGCACATCGCCGGGTTCGAGCCGGGGATGCACTCGGTGCAGCAGCCGAAGCAATCGCAACCCGGGGGGGTCAGCTTGCCGCAGGTGTCGATGCACTTCTGCGGAACGGGCGCTGTTCCGATCGGCGCCGGGCACTGCGCGGGGTTGTACTGGTTTGCACCGATCGGGCAGTCGGCCTTGGTCGCCGCGCCGAGGAGGCAGCAGACGTGGACGTTGCAGCCGTCGTTGCCGGCGCCGCTGTTGCCGTCGAAGAAGCAGTCCTGGTTGACCGCGTCCTTGTTGTCGCCGGGGATGCCGGTGGCGAAGCTATTCTCGTCGTTGTCGAGGTTGCCGGTGCACTCGAGGTCGGCGCCGTCGATCTTGCCGTCGCCGTCGTTGTCGACGCAGTCCGAGCATTGCGGCCCGCCCGGCGTGCACGTTCCGCCGAATGGAGGTGCATCCGTGCAGAGGCCGGTGCAGCCGGTGCCGCCATCGTCGAGGCCACCATCACCGTCCCCATTACCGCCATCCCCGCCGCCGCTGCCCCCATTGTCATCACCGCACGCAAAGAAGGCGATCGAGATCGCTGCGAGGAGCCATAGGCGGATGTTCATTTGGGTTCTCCCTCGAGACGTTGCAGAAGTGTCCGTGCGTCGGACACGTTCGCGCCGGTTGGGAACCGACGCAAATAAATGGTCAGGAACGTGATCGCACGACGGTCGCCGAGATCCGCAGCGAGCCGGCCCGCCGAGTACAGCGCGACGGCGGCCCACTTCGAGTTGCCACGCGAGAGCTCGAGGTAGCCGGCGAGGGCGACCGCGGGGGTCCGCACCTCGAGCGCGACCATGCGCTCGTACTTCTCGCGATCGAGATCGACGGCGGGGAGCGCGGTGGGCTCGACCTTCTCGACCTTCTCGGTCTTCTCGGTCTTCTTCGCCGGAGGCGGAGCGGGAGGCGGAGTGACCGCGGGCTCCTCGGCGACCGGCGGGTCGGGCGTGACAGGCGGCGCCACCGCGGTGGTCGACGTCACGTCATCGGGCGTCTCCGAGCGCCAGGTCTGGCCCTCGGTGACGCGAACCGTGTTGCCGCGGAACTGCACATCGACGATGCCGTGCGCCACGCTGACGACGACGCGCTCGTCGCTACGCGCGACGCGGAACTGCGTGCCGACAACGCGCACGACGGTGTCACCGGCGCGAACGATGAACGGCGGGCGCTGGGTGCGCGGCGCGACCGTGAACTCGGTGGTGCCCCGCTCGACGAGCACGCTCGGCGAGCCGCCCTCGCGGGTCATCACGATCGCGGTCTTCGCCTCGAGCGTGATGTGCGCGTCGCCGAACGAGACCGACGATGGCGTGTCGCCGGCGACCACGCGCGCGGGCTCGACATCGCTGCCGGCGGACCCGGAGACGTTGCTGATCTGCGGCGCGGGCTGTGACTCTTCACCACGCAGCGCGAGCACGACAATCAGCGCGGCAGCGGCGGCGAGCACCGGAGCAGCGATCCACGTCCAGCGGCGGCGCGATGGCTCCTCTGGCAACGCCATCGGCTGGCTGTCGAGACGCGCCATGAGGCCGCGCTCGACGCGCGCCCACTGCATGTCGGTCATCGGTTCAACCGGCGGCGGTTCCGTCGGAATGTCGTCGCTCATGGCTCGACCTCCTTCCGCGTCGTCGCGAGCTCCGCGACGTACTGGGAGAGAACTGGATCGCGCGAGGCGCGCTTCATCAGGTCGCGGCGAGCGCGCCACACGCGCGTCTTGACCGCGACCACGGTCGAGTCGGTGAGCTGTGCGACCTCGCGGAGCGGGAGGCCGTCGACGACGGCGAGCGCGAACGCGATCCGCTGCTTGGGATCGATCCGATCGAGCGCTGCATACAGACGGCGTCCGAGCTCGCGCATCTGAGCCTCGCGCCGCGTGTCGTCATCGTTGGCGAGCTGGTCCTGCACCAGCGCGAGATCGATCGACGGCGGCTTGCGGCGCGAGATCGCGAGATACGCGACGCGCGTCGAGATCGTCTGGCACCAGCGCGCCAGCGTGCTGTCACCGCGATACGAGTGGAGGCCGCGGAAGATCTCGAGGAACGAGTCCTGGATCAGATCCTCGAGGTCGCGGTTCGAGCCGAGGATCCGGTAGAGCGTGTGGTGCACCGAGTTGCGCTGCGCGTGGAACAGCTCGCGCTGCGCGGAGCGATCACCGCTCGCGGCCCGACGCGCCAGCGTCAGGTCGTGCTCTCGCGCTGCAGCGATCGCGGCCATCTTCTGTGTAGTGGGTGGCTCCATGCGTTTGGTCGCAGCGGATCGGCAACAATCAGCGACCCAGATCGATCGCGAGCACGCCGCCGATAACTACTGAGAATTTAGACGCTTGGTAGACGTCCGGCGACCCCATTCCGCCACCCACCCGCAGATAGTTCGGCGCACCGGGAGTACCTGAAAGCTCGACACCTACACCGGATGTCAGCAGACCGTACCGTCGCCGGAGCACCGTACCGCCGCGCATCGTGAACATCGTCGCGCTCTCGCTGCGCGACATCATCTGCTCGGTGCCCTCGAGCGAGCCCCAGGTGAAACCACCAGCGAGCCACGGCTCCAGCTCCCACATGCCCCTCGAGAGCGTGTAACTCGCAGCCGCGACCACGCTCCAGTCACTCCACCTGCCTTCAAAGTTGCCCTTCTTGACGGTCTCGTTGGTGGCGCCGAGGTCGGCTCGCACGCCGAACCGTAGATCGATGGCGGAGGTCGGCCGCAGCATCGCAGCGAACACCGCACGACCTCCGGTACCGGACTCGTCCCCCGTCGCGATCCGCGCCGCGATACCTGCCTCGAGGCGCACCTCGATCCCGCCTGCACCCGGCGGGGGCACCGATGGTGGCGGCGGGGGCGGCGGGGGCGGCGTGACGATCCCGATCGAGCCGCTGTCCTCGGGTGGTGGCGGCGGGAGCCGCATCATCGTCTTCACCGTCGCGGCAGCCGCGGCGGCGCTCACCGCATCGAACTTGCCGCGGCGCACCGGCCGGCGTTCGCTCGCATCGCGCTCGCGATCGAACACCACGAGCTCGTCACCCTTGCGCCACACCACGAAGCGCGCCTGCGTGACGTCGGCGCGCTCGTGCGCGATGCGGTCGTCCTTGGGCGGCGCTTGATCGACGACGACGCTCAGCTTCCACGGCGCGAGCGCGACCTCGACGGCGTGGAGCAGCTCGGGGTCCGGATCCGCGAGCAACACTCGATCTCCCGGCGCCGCTGCTGCGGTCCCGGCGAGCACGAGCAGGAGCGCGATCACTCGGGACATGGGCTCACGATCCCGGAATACGAGAACTCGACGGACCGCAGCACCGGTACGCGCTGCCGGATCGCGTCGTCGATCTCGGTCGTCCGCGCACCGAAGGGATACGCGAACGCGTGTACCGGATGACCATCCGCCTCGAGCGCGTCGATCGAGGGCCACACGTCATCGCGCAGATACGCACCGAGGCCGTGCTTCTCCACGTACTCGGGCGCGTTTTCGTGATTCACCGAGTGCGGCTCGATGTCGTGCCCCGCCGCCGCGAGCCCGGTCACGAGCGCCTTCTCTTCATCGTAGAAGATCTCGTAGCGGCTGATGAAGAACGTCACGCGCGCGCCATATCGCGCGAACAGCGGAAGCGTGTCGCTCCACGCGCGCACCGACGAATCATCGAACGACAGCGCGAGCCCGGGCGCCCGCGCCTCGCCGTTCGCGAAGTCCGCGTACGTCACCGGTGCGAGCCCGCGCTCTGCAGCGCCCGCGAGCACGTGCTCGATCACCTCGGGCTTCACCGTGCGACCGGGGCTGTGCGCGTACAGCTCGACGATCTCACCGCGGTCGCGCGCGCGATCGAGGGCAGCGTCGATCGTCTCGAGTGAGAGGTCGGTCTTCGTGTCGAGGTTGACCGCGCAGTGAACGCGACGGCCGCGTTCGCTCGAGAAGATGCCGTCGAGACCCACGAGGTCGGACTGACAACCGGCGAGGGCCGTCGCCGCGACGAGCCATGCTACCGTCGCGGCGTGCGCGCGCTTGTCGTCGCGACGGTGCTGACCGCCAGCGTCCCCGTGCTCGCAGAGCCGCTCGTTCTCGCGCGCGGTGAGGTCGCGGCTCGCCTCGTGATCGAGGCGAACATGGATCGCCGCACGATCGCGCGCCCGCTGTCGTTCGCGCCCGACGCCTGGATCGGAGTCACGGATCGGCTGACGGTGGGCCTCATCCACAGCAATCAGAGCGTAGACCGGATCGCCCCCGGTGCGTCGTTCTGCGTGCGCGAGCTGGCGGGGGAGTGTGACGCGCTTTACCGAGGAGGCGGCCTCGATGCGCGCTGGGCGCTGGCGCCCGGCTCGGCGGCGCGCGTGCGCCTACTGATGCGTGACCTGGATCCCGTGAAGCCGGCTCTGACGGTGGGTGCCTTCCTGCGCTGGCAGCATGGGCACGCCGAGCTCCTCACCGACCCGTACCTCCGGATCGGCCTCGCCAACCGGGACCTCGGCAACCGCGACGCGCTCGTCGTGCCCGTGTGGATCGGCATGCGGACCGGTGGCGGCCGCATCGCGGTCCATACCGGGATCGATGGCGACCTCGCCGTGTGGCGAGACGGCTGGCACGTGCCGCTCGGCATCGTGATCGAGGCGTTCCCCGCGAACGCCTTGACCGTCGGCACCGAGCTCGGCTTCACGAGCCTGATCGGTCCGCAGAACAATACGAAGCAGGCCGCAGCGGTCCTCTACATCGAGTGGCGCGGACGCTAGGCCTGCGCCGGCCCGCGGATGCTAGCTGCCGCTCGGCGGTACGCAGGCCTTGCGGTTCATCGCGGTCTCGACGAAGTCCACCGACGACGAGCAGTTGGATTCGTTGATGGCATCGCGGTTCTTGTTGCACTCCAACTTGTCGACGCAGACCCGGAAGCAGTAGTTCACGTTGTCGGTGTGCTTCACGCACGCCGAGCTCGCGGGACAGTCGACATCGGCCGCGCAGGGCGAGAGCCCGCAGTAGCCACCCTTGAACTGGGTCAAGCAGGTCTGGTTGAGGTCGGTGTTGCAGTCGTCGTTCGCAGCGCACTGCGCGCCGACGCCGAGCCGGTCGGCTTCCGTGCCGTCGTCACCGCAGCCGCACAGGAGAGCCACGAGGAGCGCGGTTCGACCGAAGATCTGGTTCATCACGCGAGCGAAGTGGGAGCATCCCCTCGATCGGTTACCGAAATCGTCACGCCGAGGCAGCGGTCAGCGGCGCCTGCTCGCGCGTCTGCAGGAACCGCAGCTGCGGGAAGTCCAGCTTCGCGCGGTTGAGCTGCCAGTCGTTGCGCGCGAGGAACACCGTCGCGCCCGAGTGATCCTCGGCGATGTTGTCGCGGTTCTGGTCCGCGAACTTCTTGATCAGCTTCGGGTCATCAGCGTCGACCCAGCGCGCGACCTCGAACGACGTGCCCTCGAAGTGGCAGGGCAGGTTGTACTCGGAGCGAATTCGGTCCGCGAGCACCTCGAACTGCAGCGCGCCGACGACACCGACGATGAAGTCGGAGCCGAGGAACATCTTGAACACCTGCGCGGCGCCTTCCTCGGCGATCTGCTCGAGCGCGCGGCCGAGGTGCTTCGCCTTCATCGGATCATCGGAGCGAACCCGACGCAGAAACTCCGGCGCGAAGCTCGGGATGCCGGTGAAGTGCAGCTCCTCGCCCTCGGTCAGCGCATCGCCGATCCGCAGCGTGCCGTGGTTCGGGATGCCGATGATGTCGCCGGCCCACGCTTCCTCGGCGAGCTCGCGCTCGTTCGCCTGGAACACCATCGCGTTGTGCACGCCGAGCGTCTTGCCCGTGCGCGGGTTCGTCAGCTTCATGCCGCGCTCGAAGCGTCCCGACGCGAGCCGCACGAACGCGATGCGGTCGCGGTGCTGTGGATCCATGTTCGCCTGGATCTTGAATACGAAGCCCGAGACCTTCGGATCACTTGGCAGCACGCTGCGCTCGCGCGCGGGTTGCGGGCGCGGCGGCGGAGCGAGCTCCGCGACTCCGGCGAGGAGCTCGCGGACGCCGAAGTTGTTCACGGCGCTGCCGAAGAACACCGGGGTCAGGTGGCCCTCGCGATAGAACTCGAGGTCGAACGCCGGGCACAGCCCGCGCACCATCGCGACGTCCTCGCGCAGCTTCGCGACCGCGGTGTCGGGCAAGAGCTCGTCGAGCTTCGGGTCGGTGAGGCCCGACACCGTGATGCCCTCCTGCATGTACTCGCCCTTGCTGCGCTCCATCAGGATCAGCTGATCGCGAAACAGGTCGTAGCAGCCGCGGAACTCGCGCCCCATGCCGATCGGCCAGCTCGCGGGGGTGACCTCGAGCTGGAGATCCTTCGCGACCTCGTCGAGCAGCTCGAATGGATCGCGGCCCTCGCGGTCCATCTTGTTGATGAACGTCACGATCGGCACGTTGCGCAGCCGGCAGACCTCGAACAGCTTGCGCGTCTGCGTCTCGATGCCCTTCGCCGCGTCGATCACCATGACCGCGGAGTCGACCGCCGTGAGCGTGCGGTAGGTGTCCTCGGAGAAGTCCTCGTGGCCCGGCGTGTCGAGCAGATTGAACGTGCAGTCCGCGTAGTCGAACGTCATCACCGACGTGGTCACGCTGATGCCGCGCTCGCGCTCGACCTTCATCCAGTCGCTGCGCGCGCGCCGGCGATCACCGCGAGCCTTCACCGCGCCGGCGAGCTGGATCGCGCCGCCGAACAGCAGCAGCTTCTCCGTCAGCGTCGTCTTGCCCGCGTCGGGGTGCGCGATGATCGCGAACGTGCGTCGCTTCGCGATCTGCGCGGGTAACTCGGCGGACTCCGACATGGACGGCGCAATCTACGGGCTGGGCCTCCGTCGCGCAACCAGGGTATGGTGGTGGTGGTGAAACGGACCGGCCGCTGGATGACTCACGAGCAAGCCGCTCGCGACACTGCCCGGCACTGGAAGCGTCAATCGATCGAGGATCGCGTCTCGGCTGTCGAGATCATTCGTCGTGCAGGGCAGGGCTTGTTCCATGGAGCTCCATTTCGACTGGAAAGAGTTTTTGAGCTTGTTGATGCGCCATGGCGTCCGGTTCGTCATCGTCGGCGGACACGCGCTGGCCGCGAACGGCCGTCCGCGGTACACGGAAGACCTCGACGTCTTCGTCGACCGGACCGAGGCAAACGCGCGACGTCTCGTTAGGGCGCTCGACGAGTTCGGCTACCCCGTCCGCAGGGACGGCTGGCGAGAGTTCACCAGGCCCAACAAGATCCTGTTCATCGGCCGGATTCCGCTGCGCATCGATGTGCTGACAAGCATCTCCGGCGTCAGTTTCTCAACCGCGTGGAAGGGACGACTCGTTGCCGCGACGGACTTTGGTGCGCTTCCATTGCTCGGATTGGCCGAGCTCCGCATAAACAAGCGTGCGAGCGGGCGAACGAAAGATCTGCTCGATCTCGCGCTGCTCGACGAAGGCGCTACTCCAGCTGCAACCCGCAGTCGGAGCAAGCGCCCTCGACCAGCGGCGCCGCGGTCCCGCACGCGGGGCACGGCAGCTCGTCCGAGTCAGAAGCGGAAACGGCGCTGACCCCGACCGGATCGACGCCCTCACGCGCGAGCATGTCGTGCCAGTCCTCGCGGAGCAGCTGGCCGAGCTTCGGAAGGTCTGCCTCCTGGACCAGGAGGTGTGTCTTGGTCCCTCAACCCTTGCCGGCGCCGGGCGGGCAACCGACGAGCACCGGGATGCCGGCCTCGAGGCAGCGCTCTCGCAGCTTCTTCATGTCGGCGATCGAGCCGGCCATCGCGGGAATCAGATCTGCTCCGTCGAGCAGTTCCTCCGCCAAACTGGCAGTCAGCGGATCCATGTGGCAACCCTACGTGAGTTTCGGGGTAGTGTCCGCACACAACTTGCTGGGGGAGAGACCATGAAGAAGCTGATTCTCGCGTTTGGTGCGCTGGGCCTCGTGTCGATGTTCATTCCGTTCAACGGAGTGATGATGATCAGCGCCTTAAAGGAAGCCGGAATGCTCCACCTGGTTCTGATGATCGCTGCCTTCGCGATCCCGGTCGCGGTCGCCGTCGCGGCCAAGAGCTTCCAGCCGGTGCACGCCGTCGCAGCGCTCGCGGGCTTCGCGATCGCGTGCGTCAAGCTCAAGGTCTGGGAGCTCCTGCCGGAGATCGCCGGGCTCACCAAGGTCCTTCCGCTGTTCCTGATGGTCATCGCCGCTGTCGCTGGCGCGATCGTCTCGATCATCGCCGTCGCCAAGCCGGAGCGCGGCTAGAGCTATTGCCGTGAAGAAGTTCGCGCTTCCGATCATCGCGTTCTCGGTCCTCGGGCTGGTGAGTCTGTTCATCCCGATGGGCAATGGCTCGATGTTCAAGGTGTTCCTCGAGTTCGATCGGTTCCGCCTCGTGCTGATCCTCGCGGCGTTCCTGGTGCCGATCGTGGCGTGCGTGCTCGCGCTGCGGGCAACGCGCCCCGAGTCGTGGCATGGCATCGCGGCGCTCGCCGGGTTCGCCGTGGTCACGGTGAAGCAACAGCTGTGGGACCTGGTCTCGAACATCACGAAGCTGCCGGGGGCGATGCTCCTGATGACGCTCGCCATCCTCGGCGGCGTGCTGTGCTCGCTGATCGCCGTGGCGACCGAGCCGTCGTCCTAGCTCCGGCGTAGTTCTTACTTCTTGAAGAACTTGTCGAAGGCGCGGCGCATCGCTCCGCCCTTCTTCTGCTGGCCCGCGTACGCGTCGTTGCCGTAGGCGATGCGCGCGGACGGGTCGATGCCGTACTGCACGTAGAGCGAAAGCAGGTCGTGCACCATCGCCGAGATGCCGGTGGTGCGAAGGTCGTAGGACAGGCAGTAGCTGTCCGGCTTGTTCCGGATCATCGCCTTCGCGATGATCATCATGATCAACGGATCGATCAGCTCGCCGTTGCCGTCGAGGTAGTGCTTGTAGCTGAAGAACCGATCCTCGGGCGCGAGCTCGGGGGCACCCTGGCCCTCCTGCTTCGGTGCGCGCATGTTCTGGATCGTGCGGTACTCGTGCTCGACGTACGCGGCGATCGAGTTGTTCTCGTCGCGCTTCTCGTACTCGACGAACTTGCGGAACGCATCGAACAGGTTCTTCGGGTTCGCGTACGCGCCCGAGATCAAGTAGTAGAACACCGCGCCCAGCGAGTAGATGTCGGCGGGGCGGCCGACGCTCTTCACGACGCGCGCGCGCACGTTGATCTCGCTCGGCTCCGCGAACGGGCGGTTCAGCAGGATCTTCTTGCGCGTGCGATCCGCGGCCGCGATCGAGTAGAGCTCGTTGCGGTTGAACAGACAGAACGTGTCGTTCTCGTAGATGTCGATGTAGAAGTCCTCGAAGAACTCGATCTCGGGCGAGCCCTGCGTGCAGTTCACGAGGAGCTCCAGGTTGTTGGTCTCCTGCTCGGGGCTCTGGAAGTACAGCGTGCCGGGCACCGCCTGGAACCGCGTCATCGACACGTCGAGGTCCGCATCCGCGACCTTGCCGACGTTGAAGTCCGCGAGCTTGATCTTCATCTGCGAGCCGCGCAGGTTCGGATCCGGCAGCTTGACGAGGATGTTCGCCGGCTTGATGTCGCGGTGACACGTGTCGCGAACGAGGTGAGAGAACTCGACCGCGGTGGCGACCGGGATGATGTACTCGAGCACGCGGAAGATGCGCTCGCGCAGCGGTACCGCGAGCAGATCGTCGCGGCGGCGCTTCTGGCGCGCGCCCTTGAGGCGCTCCTCGAGGCTCATGTCGAGCAGCTCGAGGATCATGAAGTCGTTCTCGACCTTCTCGCGGACCATCGGCGGGACGAACCCCGCGCTGTCGCCTTCACCGGAGCCGAGCAACTCGACGATGTTCGGGTGACCCTGGACGCGCTCCAGGATCTCCTTCTCCATCTGGAACCGCATCTGGTCCTCGCCGGAGACGCCCTTCTGCAGGCACTTGATCGCGACGGGGCGACGCAGCGTGGTCTTGCTCTCGACCCAGCGCTCCTCGCCGAGATACGCCTTCGCGAACCGGCCGCTACCGAGCTCGATCGGCTGGCCGGTCTCGTCCACGACGAACGCGTAGATGCGGCTGCGCGCGACGTACGGCGTCGCCTGCGCGATCACGCCCGACACCTGGCTCATCGGCGGGCCGGGCATCTGCTGCTGTACGCTCTGCGGCGTCATCGCGTACATGCCCTGCTGCTGCGGCGGATGACCGACGTGCGAGAGCGAGGGGGACGGCGAGGCGAAGTGCTGTGGCGGCGGGGGCTGCGACGGCGGATGCTGGTTGTGGATCTGGCTCGGCTGCGGTCGCGGCGGCGTCCCCTGCGCCTGCGGCCCCGGGATCTGATTCACGTTCGTCTGGTCGCCCTCGAAGTCCTGGTAGTCGTCCTCGCGCTGGATCGGCTGAACCGACGGCGAGTGCTTCCGCGACGGCGGGCCCGATGGCGGGCCGGGTGGAGGGGTGTGAGCCATGGGGGAGTAGAAGCCGGGCTATCGGCGAAGGACGGTCTTCGGGATCGGCCGCCCCCGAGTGTAGACGAAGTATGCGTCGGATCCGGGCCCAAAGTCGAATAGGATCGGGTCCGTACAGTCATCGATGCGGAGCGCGATCCGCTCGGAGCCCAGCCCGAAAGTCAGCACGGACGGCCCCTCGGGCGCGCCGGTCGCGACCCGGATGTGGCCGATCTCCTGAGCCCGCGGTGTGACGAGCGCGACATCGCCGGGATGGTCGATCTGCACCGCCGGGCTCGGCCGGCCGCCCAGGTGCGCGACGAAGCAGGTCATCCCCTTCAGGTGAATCACGAGGCCGCTGGGAGCATGGAGCATCGTGATCCGGACCTTCGTGTTCTGCGGTCCGACGAGGTCCGTGGGCGCGTTCACGTTGCTGTGAACGAAGTGCACCATGCGATCGCCCGCGTGCTGCGGCTGATCGCTCAGCATCAAGACGCGCGGAGTGCCGGTCGCCTGTGGCGCGTTCGCCATCCACGGCGTGCGAAGCGCCGCGACCGGCGCGTACATCGATTGGGAGGTCCGCTGTGGTGTCGGCGGCGGCGGCGGCGGCGGTGGGGCTGGGGCTGGGGCGGGCTCGTGCTGCGGCGCCTCCCCGACAGGATCGGTGGCTTCCGAGAATGTGGGCGAGCGCGCGACCTGCTTCATCCCGCTCGGCGGCGTGATCGCGTGGGTGGGTACCGTCGGGGTGAGTGGCTGCGTGTGCTCGAGCGGCGCGGGTGGGAGCTGCGGCGCATCATCGGCGTCGATCGCGGTCGATAACTGCGAGGCGAGCTCGTCGACCTTCGCGAGCCGCTTCTTCGGATCGAACGCGAGCGCGTGGATGAACAGCTCGATCACCTTCTTCGGAACGTTCAGCGGCTTCAGCGTCTCCTTGACGTGCTCGTCCGCGTGACGACGCTTCTTGTAACCGGCGTAGACATCTTCGTCGGCGAAGATCGCCTTGCCCGACAGCATGTAGATCGCGACGACCGCGAGCGAGTAGATGTCCGTGCCGGCGCTCACCGGCTGACCTGCGAGCTGCTCCGGCGCGGCCCAGCTCGGCGAGTACATCGCGAGCTTCTGCCCGGCGACGATCGCGGTGTCCTCCGCGCGCTGGCCCGAGTCCTCGTTCTCCGCGTCGACGCTCCACTTCGCGATTCCAAAGTCGGCGAGCTTCGGCAGCTTGTGTCCGCCGACCGTGCCGAACAGGATATTCTGCGGCTTGATATCGCGGTGGACGATGCCGAGCGCGTGCGCCTCCGACAGCGCGGAGCACATCGCGGTGACGACCTTCAGCGTCTCGGCGAGCGACTGCTTGCCCTGCTCGCGGATCACCTGCGAGAGCGTGCCGCCGTTCATGTACTCGCAGACTTGAAGGGGCATCCCCTCGGCGTCCTTCGGTCCGAGGTGACCGAAGTCGTAGATGCGAAGGGTGTTCGGGTGCGTGAGCCGCGAGAGCGCGAAGGCTTCCTGGACGAAGTGCTCGTAGCTCGTGCGCCCCAGGCCCGACTTGCCGCCGAGCCCGGAGAACACCTTGATGCACACCGGGCGTGAGAGGCGCTCATCCTGACCGCGATAGACGACGCTGTGGCCGCCCGAGGCGATCTGCTCGACGACCTTGTAGCGGTCGAGGATCACGTCGCCGATCTTCACCGCCGGCGGCGGAGGATCCGGGGCCTTCGGCGGCTTCGGTGCTGTCCCCACGAACCTCGATGGTACTACGCGGCGACATTGGACTTCGTGGTCGTCGTCGTGAATGCTATGCAACTGCCGTGACCCCGCGTCACATCGTCCTCGTCGTGGCTTCCGTGGCGCTTCTCGCCGCGGGTGTCTATCTGTTCCGGGAAGTCAACGCGACGCCGGCGACGACGGACGTCGCGAAGCGCCCCGTGAAGGCTTCCGAGCCTGCGCAAGAAGAGCCCGACACTGCACAGCCCGATAAGGCTCCGGACCGCTCCGCGTCGCGCCGTCCGCCGCCGCCGGTGCGCTCGGCGCCCGCGGAGACGATGGGCAAGGGGCCGGCGATCGAGCCCAACCTGGACAACCCGACACCCGTGATCGAGAACGTCGCCGACGAGCTCAACAAGCCGAATCCGCGGATGGACGCGGTCATGGCCGAGGCGAACAAGGCGTACGACAAGGGCGACTTCGATGAGGCCAAAGGAATCGCCCTGAAGGTCATCGCGAAGGAGCCGACGAACGTTCGCATGCTGCGCATCGTGGTCTCGTCCGCCTGCATCGATGGCAACTCCGCGGAGGCAGAGAAGCACTACCAGGTTCTGCCACCGGGCGACCGCGAGCAGATGAAGGTGAGGTGCGAGCGCTACGGGGTTACGTTCAACGACAAGTAAGAAAAATCGTGGTAGCACGCACGGACTAGGAGCCGTCTATGCCTACGCTCGTCGAACAAATCGGTAAGGATCCCGTTCGTCCCCTCGTGATCGAAGACTGCGTCGGACTCATCGACGCGCAGGTCAAGCAGAAGGGGTTCATGATCAAGAGCGCGTACGCCGTGATCAAGGGCATCAAGAAGAAGTTCGTGCCCGAGGTCGTCGACGCGCTGCTCGACGGCTGGCTCGGCAAGCTCCAGCCGCACTACGACAAGTGGGCGGCGAACAAGACCTCGTCGTTCGCGGACTACCTGGTCTCGCGCTCCGACGATGTCGCCGAGGATCTGCTGTCGGTGACCGACGCGCGCGCCGAGAAGACGTCGCACACGACCGCGAAGAAGATGTACTTCAAGATGCGCGATGGCGCGAAGAAGAACGTCTCCGACGGCATGCCCGAGCTGGCGAAGATGCTCGAGAAGCACCTCGCGAGCCAGGGCGCTATCGCGACCGCGTAGTTGTTCTCTACTGCTGATCGAGCAAGTAGACCATCAGGTAGCCCTCGGCCGTACGACGCGGCCCGGGTGCTGCTGACATGAGGCGGAAGTCCGCCGCGAGCTGGCGCCGCTGATACGAGCGGTAGAGCGCCATCGGATCGATCTCGTGTGCGGGGCCGTGCTCGAGCTCCTCGATCTGACGACCGAGGATCTCGGCGGCCCACGCCGGGCTCGCGGCCGACAGGTGCTGCTGCTGCATCGCGCGGCGCAGCGTGGCGAGCTCCTCGCACGTCATGTTGAACAGGAACTCCTCGAACGCGGCGCTCTCGTCGGCGGACATGCCGTCGCGGCCGAAGAACTCGAGGACGTCGGGCGAGCAGTCCTCGGTGACGAGCCGGAAGGTCTCGGTGGCGCCGAGCAGCGTGCCGTAGGCGCTGTTGATCCGGTTGCGCGCGTGCCACGCGGACTCGAGCAGCGGCGCGAAGTCGTCGATCTCGAGCATCGCGTCGTCCCACACCGTGATCAGCTGATCGGCGGCGCGCTGCTTGGTACGGCGGGTGACGTCGGGCTTGCGCAGGAGAGCGAGGAACAGCTCCTCCGCGAGCAGCGTGTAGATCGACTGCGCGAGCTCCTCGCGGAGGTCGTGCGCCATCTTCGCGCAGTCGGGAACGTCCTTGATCGCGCAGGTCGCCTTCACGAACCCGCGGAGGAAGTTGATCTTGGTCAGGAGGTAGGTGCGCGACAGCGTGGCCTTGAGCGGCAGCGCGAGGTCGCCGGAGAGGCCGTCGATCGTGCAGAGGTGCTCGATCAGGGTCGACTCGTCGCGCGGCTCGCCGCCGAGCGCGGTGGGGCGGCGCAGGGGGCGCTGCCGGTCCAGGAGCTCCGAGGTCGCCTTCAGCTCCGCGATCAGCCCTTCGAGGATCTTGGCATCGGAGGGCGACCGCTCGCTCACCAGGGCCATCGCCGCGGTGACCAGCTCGGACTCGTGCCGATCGAGCACCGCGGGGAAGACCGGGGCCGGTGCCGACAGCGGCGACGACATGCCCGAAGACGCTAGCACGGACGGGGCCGAGGGCGGGTGTAAGGCACCCGGGGGGTCGGTTGGAGTACGGCCTTGGTACGACACGGTAAGGACGGTCTCAGTCGGCGTTGTTCTGACGTTGCTCGCGGCGCCGGTGAACCACGAACCAGATCCCCAGTACCAGAATGGCTAGCACGACCGAGACACCGATGACGAGATCGAAACGTTTGATCTGGGCAGCAACGGTCTGCCAGTTCTCGCCAAGGTAGTACCCGAGGAGGATGAGGAAACCTCCCCAGATGGTGGACCCGAGGAAGGTCTGGAGGAAGAACGGGCGCAGTGGCATGCGTGCGATTCCCGCGGGAACCGAGATGATGTGACGCACGACCGGGATGAATCTTCCGATCAGGATCACCCACTTCCCGTGCTTGGCGAACGCCTGCTCGGTCTTCTCGAGGTCTTGCGGCCTCACGAGGAAATACTTGCCGTACCTCACGAGGAACGGTTTTCCGCCCTTCGCGCCGATCCAGTAAGAGAGGCCGGAGCCCAGGAGGGCGGCGGTGCTGTTGATGATCAACACAGCGGGAAGCGAGAAGATGCCAACCCCGGCGAGGTAGCCGGCGAACGGCATCACCAGCGTGGACGGGACCGGGACCAGCGTGCTCTCGAGCGTGATGAGCAGGAACAGGCCCGGATAGCCCATCGTCTCGACGATGTCCTTGAACCAAGCGGCGAGCTGGTCGAGCACGACGGCTCGTTAACACAGGTCCGGGGTCAGGACGACAAGAACGAGAAGTAACGCTCGGGGAAGTCGTTGAACGCCATCTGTGCTGCGCACTCGGGGCACGTCATCGCCGGCGGCTCGAGCTTCACCAGCGCCGCGGCATTGATCACAGCGTCGATCAGTAACGACTCCTCGCGCCCGCACGCGTCACACGCGTACGGCGCATAGAACGAGGTCACGTGCGCGTTGCCGCGCGTCGCGATGATCATGTTCAGCTGGTGGACGAGCGGCTCCGCGACCCGCCGCAGCTCGACCTTCAGGTCCGCCTTCTGCGCGGCCGCCTGCATGCGGATCCAGTCGCGGACGCCGAGCGAGTTGATGAACGTCACGCCTCCGAGATCGAGGACGAGGCGGCCGGCGGTGGCGCGCCCGATCAGCTCGTGCAGGGCAGCGGATTCGTCGATCGAGCCGGCGAGCAACAGGGCATCGCCCTGCGCGTCGATGGTCATGCGGCCGCGGGTCTCCATCAGGTTCGCTCCACGAACACGTTATACGAGGAGGCGGACAGGCGCTCCGTGGGAGGATGCCTGACATCGATCAGTGCGATGATCTCGGTGCGCCTTCCCGGGGCGAGGTTGAACACCAGGTGGTCGCAGGACCGATAGGCGAGGGCGACCCCCATCCCCGCGCCGCCTCCTGACTCCCGCACGTCGTTCTTCGCGAGCGCGGTGAGGACCGTGTCGCGGTCGAGTGATCCGAAGAAGTCCGTGACCTCGATCGCGAGGTAGCGTGCGTCACAGCCCCAGCGCATGCGGACCTGATGGAGCTCGTCGAGCTCGAGCTCCTGATCGCGCGCGAGCTCGGCGCGGTAGTGCGTGCCCGAGGCGTCGACCGGAGCGTTGTGCACGGCGTTCGAGATCAGCTCGTCGGCGACGAGCATCGCCATCGACGCGACCCGTGCACTCTGGCCGCGTGCGCGGACCTGCTCGGAGAGGTGCGCGACGAGCTGCGCGCGCTGGCTGCCGCGCGTGACCGTCGTCTCCTGGAGGTTCGTGCCCCACAGCAGATATTTCTCGGCGCCGAACAGGTCGCTCCTGATCAGCTTCTGCACCGTGATCGTCAGCTCCTCGGCGAGCACCGGCATCGGGTGCACGAGGAGGTTGGTCACCGCGCCCATGCCGAGGATCTTCGGAACCTGATCGACCGCAGCGGATCCGAGGAGAGTCATGCACGCCTCGGCGCCCTTTGCGCGCGCGTGCATGAAGAAGTCGTTGACGCGTGACGAGAGCACCGCGCTGCCATCGATCACGACCAGGATCGGCTGCACGTGATCCATGAGCCGGATGCCCTGATCGAGATCATCGGAGATGTCGACGCGGTATCCGGTCACACCGAGGATGCGCTGCAGGACCCGCTGGGTCTTGCGGTCCGGGTGTACGATGAGGATCGACGGCACGCGCAAGGGCAGACCCAGCTTACACGAGCGCCCGCGCTAGATCCCTTTTCCGCCCTTCCGGTTCCGCGCGACGAGCGCGAGGCAGAACAACGTTGCCAGGGCCGCGCTGAGGAACAGCAGGATCAGGACCGGCCCGAGGTCGCCGCCCTTGGAGTCGTACATCCGCGCGATCACCAGCTCCTGGACGACCGGACCGAGGGCGCCGAACGTGGCGATGATGCCGGTCGCAAACGCCGCGTTGTGTCGGCCGCCGATGTCGATCGCGCCGGCGCCGGAGAGCAACGCATCGGGGCCGTAGAGCGTGAAGCCGACGGCACCGAGCATCACCACGAACACGACCACGCCTGCATCGCGC
>JACCRC010000242.1 GCA_013813765.1 Deltaproteobacteria bacterium
GCCCTAGGGCCCCCGCTCGAGAGGGAGACTCTAGGGCCGCGCCGCGACACCTACTAGCGAAGATTCACGTGGCCTTCCACGTCGTCGTCGTCACCTGCGGCCTGAGCAATTCGGTGGCCTTTGACGTCGTCGTCGGTGTTGGTGGCCAGGCGGTGGCCTTCGACGTCCTCGTCGGAGTTTCGCATCGCAGCGTCGGGGCCCTCGATGTTGTCGTCGGTGCTCATGCTAACTCCTTCTCCGGTGCGGGCGGCTGGTCCGTCCGTTGGCCAAACTATGCACCTAGTAACCCAGTCACGGCAGTCACTCGTGGTACCTACTTCATGTCACCCTTGCGACAGCGTCGAATCATCCCAACGAGCATGCTGTGTCACCACCCCAGGAGAGGAAACGACCATGAGCCAGCCGTAGCAACGCGCCCAGAGGACCGTGCGACCAGGGATGCCAAGGGTCCGGAAGCCGCCGAAGGGGACATCGAAGCGGCCGAGGATGACGTGGAGGGTCACGCCTACACCGGTGCACTGCAGGACAAGAATCAGCAGCCCTGACCGGCTGGAACAGCAGTCCGCGACAGCGCTCGCAGGACAGTCTTGACTTCCGGCAGCGACAGGTAGGGGTGTTTCGACAGCAACCGAGCCACGAATCCGGTGATGTGCGGTGCGGCGAAGGAGTTGCCGGTCGCCACGATGGTGCTCGAGTCCAGCCAGGGGAATCTCCACGTCGATTCCGGGAGCGCCGAACTCCGCCGGCGGGGCGGGATTGCAATCGAGGGCAAACGGATCCGAGGCGTCGTCGGCCGCGGCTGACACCACCGAGGCGTACTGCGACGGGTACGACGGGGCGGGCACGTTGTTCACGGCGCAGACCAGCGTCACGCCGGCGAAGTACGCCTCATCCGCTATCTCATGGAACAGGCCGGGGGGTACGACGACGAGTGGGCGCTGGCCATCCTCTACGACGACGTCGCCCTGCTCGTGGCGGCCGCCGGGTCCGCCGAGTCGGCACTGCGCCTGGTGGGCGCTGCCGAGTCGACGCGTGCCCGGCTGGGCTCGCCTCGGGCCACCGACGTACAGGCACAGGTCTACCGGTCACGGGCGGCGTTGCCGCCGATCCTTGGCGCGGCCTTCGACGGCCTTCTCGACAGCGGCCGCCACCTCTTCGGTCACTGAGGGCGATGACGTGAGGAACTGTTGCGGATCGGACCGCCCCGCGCGATTATGTAGGCGCAAATTTCCCGGACGCTTGGGAATTCACATCCGCGCGCGTCGTCGACGGGGGCCGAACCGCAGAATGATCATAGTGTCCGGCCCGCGGGTGCGTCGTCGTAGGACTGCGGTCATGACGGTCCTCGCGGTGCTGTCGGCCATCTCCGTCCAACTCCTCGCGCCCAGCACCGCAGTGGCGGACGCACTCGGCCCGCCCGTGTTCGGGCCGCCGGTGCCGACAGCACAGCTCGGCAGGGGCACCGGGACGCCCGCGGTGGTGGACTGCCAGACCTCGGAGGTGCTGACTCAGGTCACCGCGACCGTCAACGAGTTGGGCTGGCTGACCGCGGCGGAGGGCTTCTGTGCCGACCTGCAGGTGACCCCGGGCAGCGTGGTCCTCGGCTCGGTGGCATCGGCCGGGTCGATCTCCGGCTTCCGGCCGCCGGACGGGTTCCAGTTCCCGGTCACGTCCTGTCCCGACGGTGCCGTCGTCACCGGCATCCAGGGTCGCGACGGCACGCTCGTCGACGGCCTGCAGGTGCTGTGCCGGCCGCTGCTGCCCGACGGCACCCTGGGCGGCGAGGTTCTGGGCGCCTACGCCGGTGGCCCGGGAGGGTCCCCGCAGGGACCGTTCCGCTGCGCCGAGGATGCAGTGGCGACCGGGTTCTTCGGAGGCGTCGGGCAGGACCTCGACTCGTTCGGGCTGACCTGCCGGATCCTCGGCTTCCCGAGCACGGCGCCGGAGGACATCAACGTCAGCTGGCCGACATCCCTGCCGGTCAGCGGCAACAGCAGCACCCAGGGCGCGATCACGGCGCCTGGCCAGGACCGGTGGTACCGCTTCCCGGTGCTGCCCGGCAGCCGGGTCGAGGTCAACCTGACCGGCCTGCCTGCTGACTACGACCTGACCCTGTTCAAGGACATCGGGCAGGCCTTCAACACCCTCACGACCACCGATGACCTGACCCAGCTCAGCGCCGAGTTCGCCGCCGACGCGTTCAGCCCCTCGGCGTTCAGCCCGTCCGCATTCTCGCCGTCGGCGTTCAGCCCCTCGGCGTTCAGCCCGTCTGCGTTCTCCCCATCGGCGTTCTCGCCGTCGGCGTTCAGCCCGTCTGCGTTCTCGCCGTCGGCGTTCAGCCCCTCTGCGTTCAGCCCGTCTGCGTTCTCCCCATCGGCGTTCTCACCTGAGGAGTTCAGCCCGGAGGTCTTCCTGCCATCGGCGTTCTCGCCGTCGGCGTTCAGCCCTTCTGCCTTTTCCCCGTCTGCGTTCTCGGCGGCTTTCTCCAGCGCCCAGACCCGCAGCCTGATCGCGGTGTCGGCTCGCGACGGGACCGCGCCGGAGAGCATCAGCAGCGCGACGTGGACCAACACCGGCTTCTTCTACGTCCGGGTGCAGGGCCGCAACGCCGCCAGTTCCAGCGCGCAGTACTCCCTGGGCATCACGACCAGCGGCGGACCCTGCGACGCCCCCCTGAACGACCACGCCACCACGGCCACGATCAGCGGAACGCCGGGCGCGGCGCAGGCCGTCATCCTCACCGATCCGCAGCGGATGCCGGGAAGCGAGCCAGAGATGGCAGAGCTGGCTCAGGCGCTTGACGACCTCGCTGCGCAGACCGGCGGTGTGGTGATCGACTTGGCCGACAGCGCCAAGGTCACCGCCCTGAACGCCCAGGCCGACGACCCTGATCACATCAGCTGCCCCTACGCGAAGAACCTCGTTGCGCAGTCAGTCCGTGACATCGTCAACAGTTATCGCGATGGGGTAGGCAGCCTGCAGTACGTCGTCGTGGTCGGTGATGACTCGGTCATCCCCTTCTTCCGGTACGCCGACAACGCCGG
>JACCRC010000251.1 GCA_013813765.1 Deltaproteobacteria bacterium
GGGCGATCTCACGGGACAGCAAACTAGGATCCTCCCCAGGGTTTAACAGGAACGACTTCAACGTCCCCAGGAGCCCAGGAACGACCAGGCGCATCGCGACCAGGCCGACGGCGCCGACGGCGAGCACTTGGATCCGCCGTCGCCACTGCCATCCGGGCAGCATGACCGCCATAGCGACCACCAGCCCGAGTACGCCGGTCCGCGAGACCGTCATCGGGATAGCCGTCGTGATCACACCGGTTGCCAGCCACCACCATCGCGTCGTCCGTTGATTGCTGGTGAAAGCCAGCCACAACGCCAGCGGGAGTACGACGGCGAGGACTACGGAAAGCTCGATCGGGTGGGAGGTCGTGCTCACGATCCGCACGAAGCCGGCACGTTCATCGTTGTATGCCGAGGGGAGGTAGGCGAAACCCGGCAGCCGGATCACGCCGGCGATGTCGATCCCCGTGTTGAACTGAATGATCCCGAAGCCGGCGACGACCGCACCCGCCGCGACGAGGACTTGAACCAGGCGGCGCAGCGCCCCGCGATCCAGCACAGCGTCGGCAGTGAGCAGGGCCAGCCCGAGCATTCCGACGAGCGTCAGGATGCCGCGATCGGCCGCGCTGGCTTCCAGGGCGTCGTGCGGACGGAAACCGGCGGCCACGTAACTGGCGAGAACCGAGAGGGTCACCGCGAGCAGGCCCCAGCGCAATGGGTGCCACCTGAGAGCAAGCCACGGGCGGTTGAGGGCGACGCCGAGCGACCAGATGGCGAAGGTGAGCATCCCGATCAGCGCGGCCGGCGTGCCGGCAGCACCGAGTTCCTCGATTCGGTACCTGGCGGGAACGAGCAGGAGGAGCAAGCAGGCCACGAGAAGCAGGTCGATCGCCTCGAAGCGCCGCAGCACCATGACGAGAATGAGCAGGACGAGCCCCAGCATGGACAGCGCAGGGGCCGGACCGGCCTGCAACGCAGTGAGGGCGAGAAGTACCACGGTGGCCAGCCCGCCGACGACGACGAGGCCGCTCACCACGACTGTGCGGGGACTCCTGGCGGTGACCGGCCCGCCCATGTTAGCGGTTCTGCGAGACGAGCGGCTTGCTGTCGGTCCACAGGTCCGCGTCGAGCCAATCATTGTGGTTGGGCTCGGCGGTCTCCTGACGTTCCTGTCGGGCGTCAAGCGTGGGCCCAGAGGCGTCCGGGCGAGTCTCGGGGGCACCCGTGGGCGCCTCGGAGGCGGCCGGGCGGGGCCGGCGGCTACGCAAGCCTTCGAGAAGCAGGACCACGACGACGGTCACGACGATCCCGATGATGACGGTGGCGCCAGCAACCTTGATCCCGCTCGTGGCCAGTGCGGCCGGGCTCGTGGCCGACGTGAGGTCCGTGACGGTGAGCAGGGTGCCCTCCGGCGCCCCGGCGCCGACCTGCCGCGCCGCCAGGGCTGCAGATACCAGGGCGCTGACACTCACGAGATCCTGCTGTGCGGCGCTGGCTTGCAGGCTGACCGCGTTGAGAGTGAGCACCACACCGCCGCCGTAGTTCGGCGCGACCTCAACGGTGACGTCGCTGGTGACTCCCTCGTCGATGAGACTGGTCTCGAAGTCCTCGCTGGCGGCAACGCTGGCCAGGGCCGAGGCCGCGACCTGTGAGGACTGCGCACCCAGGTTCGTCCACGGGTTCACCGGCACCAGTTGGTCGTCCACCCCGCGCGCCACGCTCGGCAGCAGCACGACCATCGTGGCGTCGGACTGGTAGTACACGGGAACTTGGCTGTACACGCCGTAGGCGGCGGCCCCGCTGGCGATCAGCAGAAGCACGACCACGACGAGATGCCGGCGCACCGCACGGATGATGTCTAACAGGCTCACCGCTCGTACCTCTCTGTAGCTACTGCTCGGCACCGACCACCCTGACTGGTGACTCTGAGAGAGTGTATGTCATAAAACCAGGCCGTGGGACTACTTTGCGTGATCTTTGTCGAGGACATCAACCAGAGTCTGCGTGCGGGCGTCCCACGAG
>JACCRC010000257.1 GCA_013813765.1 Deltaproteobacteria bacterium
GAGCTTCGGCGAGGGAATGCCCGCGCAGACCGGCACGAAGGATCTCCGCATCGTGCTCGAGCCCGAGGGCGCCGTGAAGGGCAAGGTCGCGTTCGCCGATGGCAAGGCTCCGGACGCGTACACCGTCGCGGTCGGCATGCAGCAGCAAGCGTTCACCACCGACGAGTTCACGCTCGACTCGCTCGCGCCGGTGAAGAAGGTCGAGCTGTCGGTCCGTGGCCCCGGCTTCCAGACGCGCCTGCTCGAGGTCACCATCGAACCCGGGAAGACGACCGATGTCGGCACGATCACCGTGGAGAAGGGCCGGGGCCTCGCGGGCCTCGTGCTCGCCGACGGCAAGCCGGTTCCCGGCGCGAACGTCTATGCGGGCCGCATGATCTTCGGCACCGGCTCGTCCAACACCGCGCAGATGATGAACCCGATGGCGCGCGGCATGAAGGAGACCACCACCGGGCCCGACGGCACGTTCACGATGTCGGGCTTCGGAAGTGGCGACATCGCGATCGTGGCGGAGCACGCGAGCATCGGCCGCTCGAAGGCCATGCGGCTCCCGACGGAGATGCCGGGACAGACCGAGCTGACGCTCGAGCTGCAGGCGTTCGGCGCGCTCTCGGGTGTGCTGCGCCAGGGTGGCAAGCCCGCTGAGGGCGTGTTCGTCAGCGCGCAGTCCACCACGACACCGGGCGCGCTCTACAACGTCGCATCGGGACCCGACGGAACGTACCGGTTCGACAAGCTCGCGCCCGACACCTACAAGGTCTCGGCGACGCTCGGCATGCCGATGATGGGCATGAAGTTCTACTCGAAGCAGATCACGGTGCCGCCGGGCAAGGAGGTCACGATCGATCTCGCGGTCGAGCCCGGCGCGGTCACGCTGACCGTCACACCGAAGCCGAAGGCCGGCGAGCTCGGCGTCGCGAGCGTGTGGCTCACGACCGGTGTCATCGCCGTGAAGACCTCGGCCGAGCTCGGGCTCAAGATGGCCGCGGCGGGCCCGGGTGCGTCGCAGTGGATCATCATCCGCAGCGGCGAGCCCGCGGTGTTCAAGGAGGTCGCGCCCGGGCAGTACAGCGCGTGCGTCGCGCCGTTCCCCGCCGAGGTGAAGGGCATGGCGGCGATGGGCTACGGCGAGCGCCACGGCGACAAGCTTCCCGCGTACTGCAAGTCGATCAACGTCGGGTCAGCACCGTCCGCCCAGTCCTCCGACGTGCCCGTCGAGCTGCCGCCGTTCATCGCCGATCCGCCGCCGCCGGGCACCGGTTCTGGCAGCGGCGCGAGGCCATGATAGTGTTCGGCCGTGCGCTGCGCCTTCGTCCTCGTGCTCGCGATGGCTGCTTGCTCGAACACCGGCGCGAAGCGCGAGGACGGTGACCCGATGCCGCCGAAGCCCACGACGAGCGGCGCGAAGGTCTATCTCTCCACACCGCGCGGCGAGGTCGCCGTCGAGGTCGAGATCGTCGACACCTGGCCGAAGATCGAGAAGGGCCTCATGCACCGCGAGCACCTCGCGCCAGATGCGGGGATGCTGTTCAAGATGGGCTTCGAGAGCGACCACGCGTTCTACATGCGGAACACGCTGATCCCGCTCGACATGATCTTCATCCGGAAGGACCTGACGGTCGCCGGCGTCGTCGAGAATGCCGAGCCGAAGACCGAGAAGCTCCGCCGGGTCAATCTCCCCTCGTACTACGTGCTCGAGGTCAACGGCGGCTACACCCGCTCGCACGGCGTCAACGCCGGCGCGCGCGTGCGGTTTGAAGGCATCCAGCCGTAGCTACAGCGCGCCCGCGATCGCACCGACGAGGCGCACGACCGCGTAGATCGCCAGACCGATCGCGAGCCCGAACGCGAGCGCTGCACCGACGACAGCGAGCCAGTCCTTCGTCGACGCCTTGCCGCCTTGCTCGGTTCGCTCCGCGAGCAACGCGACGTTGCGCTTGTTCGCCTTGAACCCGATATCCGCGAGATCGCCGACCAGCGGGATGATGCCGATCGCGGCATCGATCGCGAGGTTCATCAGCATGCGCGCCACGATCACCGGCGACATCCGGCGACGGATCGCCAGCGTGACCGTGTACAGGCCGAGCAACGATCCGAGGATGTCGCCGGCTCCGGGCAGCACGAGGCCGATGACCGGATCGACGAAACGATGATCGAGCACGTTGGCGATCTTCTTGACGCGATCCAGCTCGGGATCCGTACGAGTGCCCGAGCCACGGCGCGCACGGGGGACCGCGTAAGGCATCGGAACGGGCGTCGTCATCGCCATTCCATGAGCATCAGCATGACGTGTGCCAGGTCACGTAAGATATCGACATGTCGTCTGCTGTACTGACGCGCGAGCTCGATGCCCATTCAGGATACATCGCTGCGCTCGGCGCGCTCGGGCTCGACGTCGTCACGATGCCCGTGACGCACACCGAGCCACCGCGTGATCCCTTGGCGCTCCCCCGCGCGCTCGAGCACGGTGGGCACGCGGCGATCGTGATCGTCAGTGCCCGTGGCGCGGCAGCGCTGGCGCAGGCCCGAGCGCACGTCACGACACTGCCCGAGGTGTTCGCCGTGGGGCCCGCGACCCACCGCGCGCTCGCCGCCGCCGGGATCACCGCGCAGCATCCACCCGACGCGATCGACGGCGCGAGCCTCGCGCAGGCGATGATCGCGTCGCGTGAGCTCGCGGGCCGCCGCGTGCTCGTTCCACGCGCGGAGGACGGCCGCGACGATGTGATCACCGTGCTGCGCTCCGCCGGGATCGAGGTCGTCGACGTGATCGCGTATCGCACCGTGCCGACCGCCGCCGACGATCCGGTGATCGCGGAGGGCGCACAGCTCCTCTCCACGGGAACCGCGGCCGTGTGCGCGGTCTTCGCGCCGTCCCAGGTCGCGGCGCTCGCCGCGCTGCTCGGTCCGCTCGCCGCGGTGCGCGTTCCGTTCGTGGCGATCGGCGACACGACCGCCGCCGTGCTGCGCGAGGCGGGCGTCGCGAACATCGCGGTCGCCGCTTCACCGACGCCGGAGGGATTGGCGAACGCGGTCGCATCAGTATACACACACAGACCATGAACTTCCCCGAGTACCGGCCGCGCCGGATGCGTCGCACCGAGGGGCTCCGCCGCATGGTCCGCGAGACCCGGCTCAGCGTCGACGACTTCGTGTACCCGCTGTTCGTGGTCCCCGGCTCCGGCGTCGAGAAGCCGATCAACTCGCTGCCGGGACAGTTCAACTTCTCCGTCGACAAGGCGACCGATGCGGCGGCGCGCGCGGCTGACCTCGGCATCCCGGCGGTGATCCTGTTCGGCATCCCCGAGCACAAGGACGCGGTCGGCTCCGAGGCGTGGAAGGACAACGGGGTCGTCCAGAAGGCGATCCGCTCGATCAAGAAGGCCCGGCCCGAGATGGTCGTGATGGTCGACTCCTGTTTCTGCGAGTACACGGATCACGGCCACTGCGGCGTGCTCCACGAGGGCGAGCTCGATAACGACGCGACGCTCGAGAACCTCGCGCGCACGGTCGTCAGCTACGCGAAGGCGGGCGGCGACATCGTCGCGCCGTCGGGGATGCTCGATGGCTTCGTCGGGGCGTGCCGCGAGGCGCTCGACGAGCAGCACTTCGATCAGGTCGGCATCATGGCGTACTCCGCGAAGTACGCGTCGGCGTACTACGGTCCGTTCCGCGAGGCCGTCGAGTCGGCGCCGGCGTCGGGCGATCGCCGCGGTCACCAGATGGACTACGCGAACGTCGCCGAGGCGGTGCGTGAGTGCTCGCTGGACGTCGCCGAGGGCGCCGACATCGTCATGGTCAAGCCCGCGCTCGCCTACCTCGACGTGATCCGCGCCGTCTCCGACGAGATCAACATGCCGATCGCCGCGTACAACGTCAGCGGCGAGTACGCGATGATCGAGGCCGCCGCGAAGAACGGCTGGATCGATCGCGATCGCATCGTGCTCGAGACGCTGACCGGCATCCGCCGCGCCGGCGCCGACATCATCATCTCGTATCACGCGCCGCTCGCCGCGAAGCTGCTCGCGAAGGGCTAGCGCGTGGCGCTCCAGTTCAAGTTCGTCGAGCTGTCGATCGTCACCGACGAATCGCTCGAGCTCTGCGTCAACGAGTGGGTGCCGCAGGGCTGGACGCTCGAGGGCATCCGATTCGTGATGACCGAGCACTCGCGGCGCCCGTCGATGGCGTTCGTGTCGTTCACGCGCGAGGCAGCCACCGAGACCGCCGACGGCGAGCCTCCGCGCAAGCCACCGCCGCTCAAGGTCGAGTGATAGGCTCGTCGGTGGTGCGGTCTTCGTTGCTCGTCGCGCTGCTCGCGTCCACCGGCTGCCACGCGTTGCTCGGCATCGACGACTTCGCCACCGTGGATGCAGGCCCGGGATCCGATGCCGCGACCGACACGTTCGTCGCCGACGCGCAGCTGTGCTTCGGCACGCTGAAGTCGATCTGTCTGACGCAGCCGCCGCTCGGCACCGTGATCATCGCCGGCACCCTCGACACGAGCACCGACCCGCGCTGCGTGGTGATGACCCAGGCCGCGGGCCTGCCCGAGCTGTGCGTGATCCCCGCCGGCACGATCAGCATCGAGAACACGCTCGTGATCGGAAGCCGTGCCCTCGTGTTCATCGCGGCCGGATCGATCACCGTCAACGGTTCGATCGACGCATCATCGATCCGCGGTGGCCGCATCGGGGCAGCGGCGGTCGCGACTCCGTGCTCGGCGGCGCAGAACGGAATGCAGGGCGAGGCCGGCGGCGGGGCCGGCGGTAGCTTCGGTACGATGGGGGCGGGCGGTGGAGATGGTGGATCGGGTGGCGGCGGCGCGGCAGGCGGAGTCGCGGGCGCGGTGGCTCCGCTCACGGCGATCCGTGGCGGCTGCGTGGGCGGGCTCGGCGGCAAGGGCGGCGGTCCGAGCGAAGGAGCGATCGGTCCCTCCGGAGGCGCGCTCGTGTTCTATGCAGGAAGTCAGATCGCGATCGTCGCGGCCGGTTCCGTCTACGCGTCAGGTGCGGGCGGCGGTGGTGGCGCGGTCGTTGGCACGAAGGGCGGAGGCGGAGGCGGGGGATCCGGAGGCCTCGTCGTCCTCCATGCGCCGTCGATCCAGATCCTCGGCACCGTCGCCGCGAATGGCGGCGGAGGAGGCGGCGGCGGTGATGGGAGTGCGGGTCAGCCGGGCGCCGACGGCACCACGTCGACGTACAACGCCGCGGCGACCGGCGGTCCTCCGCAGGGAGCGCAACAAGGTGGAGCGGGCGGCCGCGGATCCGCAGTGCTGATCGATCCCGCCCTCGGCGGTTCGCCGCCGCTGGGCGGCGACGGCGGCGGCGGCGGTGGTGGCGG
>JACCRC010000272.1 GCA_013813765.1 Deltaproteobacteria bacterium
CCTGTAAACCTCCCTGTAACGGCGAGGGCTGCCGCTAGCGAGTAGGATGCGAGCATGCGCTGGTGCGTGCTCGCCGTGCTGCTCGCGGTCGGTTGCGGTGACGATGCCGACTCGCTGAGGGTCGAGATCGATACAGGCGTTGTCATCGGCGTCCAGCAGGGCGAAGCGCGCGGGTTCCTCGGGATCCCGTATGCGGCGCCACCCACGGGTGAGAACCGCTTCAAGCCGCCGAAACCGGTGGAGCCGTGGAGCGAGCCGCGCGATGCGGTGGGCGTTGGCACGCAGTGCTACCAGACGTTCTCGCTGAGCGGCTCGGGCGGCGAAGAGGACTGCCTGTTCGTCAACGTGTGGGCCCCGAAGGACGACGGTACGAAGAAGGCGGTGATGGTGTGGCTGCACGGCGGCGCGTTCGTGTTCGGTTCGGGGGGCGATCCGTTCTACCGGGGCCAGCACCTCGCGGAGGCGTACGACGTCGTGGTGGTGACGGTGAACTACCGGCTTGGAGCGCTCGGGTTTCTCGCGCATCCGGCGTTCGCTGCGGAGGATCCGGCGTATCCGTCGTCGGGAAACTGGGGACTGGATGATCAGATCGCGGCGCTGCAGTGGGTGCAGCGGAACATCGCAACGTTCGGCGGCGATCCGGCGCGGGTGACGTTGTTCGGCGAGTCCGCGGGTGGCTTCTCGACGTGCGCGCACTACACATCGCCGCGAGCGGCGGGGCTGTTCGCGTATGCGATCTCGCAGAGCGGGCTGTGCGCGATCATGTTCCGCGAGCCGTCGAAGACCGAAGCGGAGGCGGCGGGCGTGAGTGTGGCGGAGAAGGTCGGATGTTCCGGAACGGGCGCGGCAGCAGCGGCGTGTCTGCGCGGAAAGACGCCGGAGGTGCTGCTCGCGGCGACGAACCCGCCTGCGCCGGCGAACCAGATGTTCACGGGTGGGCCGTTCTATGCGATGGGCAACGCACTCTCCACGCTGCCGAACGTGGATGGCTTCGTGCTGAAGAAGCCGCTGCGCGAGGCGTTCGCCGATGGCGGGTACGAGAAGCGGCCGGTGATCATCGGTGGCGTGCGCGATGAGGGCACGCTGTTCCACTCGACGATCTTCGCGCAGGAAGTGCCGGATGAGGTGGACTACCGGGCGGCGCTCGCGCGGAGGTTCGGGGCGGCGAATGTGGATGCGATCGTCGCGAAGTATCCAGTCGCGTCGTTTCCGAGCGTGAATCGCGCGATCGCGGAGGTGTCGGGCGATTCGTTCTTCTCGTGCGCGATGCGGCGCGCCGCGCGGGCGATGGCCGCGAATGGCGGGCCGACGTACATGTACAGCTTCGAGCAGCCGCCGGAGGCGCCGTTCCTGCAAGGGCTCGGGGTGTTCCACTCGTCGGAGATTCCGTTCGTGTTCGGGACGGATCCGACGTTCCCCCTCGCGCGAGTTGGAAACGGAGGTGCAGCGGCTGCGCAGGCGATCCAGAGTTACTGGGTCCGGTTCGCGAAGACGGGCGATCCGAACGGCGACGGCGCACCCACATGGTCGCCGTACGATGCGACGAACGAGAAGTACCTGGTGATTGCTCCGACGATTGCGGAGCAAACACAGTACAAAGCCGCGCTCTGCGACTTCTGGGACGCCGTCGTGCCGTGACGGGAACTTGGATGCCCTCGGTGGTGTCGTTCTTGGGTGGGGCAAACTAGATCGCCGGCTCGGATCGCGCGTCTCCTGAGACTGATACGCTGGTCGATGGGGGGACGCTGATGAATCGATATCTGTCGATCGTGCTCGTGTTTGCGGGCGCGGTGTTGGTCGGGCGGTTCGACACGCACGACGGTCGGTGCGAGCCGGCCTTCATGAATCACGGCCTGACGATGAAGCAGTGTCCGTCGGGCGTGACTCGACAGACCGCGAAGCTGACCGTGTCGGGCGTGCGGCGCGGTGCGGAGGCAACGGTGACGTTGCACGCGCAGGCGCACTACACGATCGAGAGTGCGGATGCGGTGCAGACGCTCCCGCTTCCCGACCTGCAAGACGTTACGCTGTCGCTCGTCGATTCGAAGAACAAGAGCACGCCCCTCGCGACGAAGCCGTGGAAGAGCGGCGCGACGACGTTCAAGGTCCCCGAGGTCCCGGATGGGGACTACAAGCTGCACGCGACGTACAAGACGCGGCTGGGGACCGGCGAGCTCGATGCGAACCTCGCGCTGTACACGCCGGCGCGCGTGCACGTGATCACCGATCGCCCGCTGTACGAGCCTGGCAACACGGTGAAGTTCCGTGCGGTGGTGCTGCGCGCGCGCGATCTCGCACCGCTCGACGGGCGCCCCGGTCGCTGGATCGTGAAGGATCCGACCGGCGAGATCCTCCTCGAGGAAAAGGCACCGGCGACGGAGTGGGGCGTGGTCGCTGGCTCGTTCCCGCTCGACAAGCAGGCGCAGACCGGCAACTGGCACATCATGTGGCAGTCCGCCGATGCGGTCGATGACGTGACGTTCAACGTCGAGCCGTTCAAGTTGCCGAGGTTCCGCGTCGAGGCGAACAACGACAAGCCGTTCTATCGGCCCGGCGACAAGCCCACGATCAAGGGCGCGGTGGTCTACAGCTCCGGTGCACCGGTCGCGAAGGCGAAGATCGAGATCGCGTGGGACATCGAGGGTGACTGGCCACCGCCGCTCGACTGGCAAGAGAAGCTGCTGCCGAAGACGGCGACGACCGGGGACAACGGACGATTCGAGCTCGAGCTGCCCCAGATTCCGAAGGACCTCCAAGGTCAGGTCACGATGTCGGCGAAGATCGCCGCGATCGATGCAGCGGGTGACCGCGTCGAGGGCTCGGCGTCGGTGCTGCTGTCGCAGGATGGCATCTCGGTCTCGTCGGTGACCGAGCTTGGCGATGGCCTCGTCGAGGGCTTCAACAACCGGTTGTACGTGCGCGTCGCCACGCCCGATGGCCAGGTCGTGCGGAAGACGAAGGTGAACCTGAAGCGCTCGTGGGAGCAGAACGACCAGGGCATCGAGGCGGAGCTCGACGAGGACGGCGTCGCGAGTGTGCAGATCGATCCGGGCGCGCCCGTGAACATCGTCATTCCGGCGCTGCCGTTCCGGCCGCAGCCGAAGGTCGCGCTCGTCACGCGCGACGAGGCGGAGGAGCTGATCGGCGGAGAGGGCGCCTCGCTCGCCGATCAAGTCGAGATGGACCGGTGGCTCAAGCCGCTCGGTGTGTGCGCGAAGTGGGTCGGAGCGACCGCCGATGACGACGAGGACGGTGAGGGCGCGAGCTCGGCGCGGATCGGCATGCGCGTCGACGGCGGTGGCGCGATCGCGACCGTTGGAGCCGCAGGGCACCCGCTCGGCCAGTGCGTTGCGGGCATCGTGCGCGGCAAGCGGCTGCCCGCCGGTGCGGAGCGGCTCTACACGGTGACGTTCAACTTCGAGGATCCCGAGCTTTCGACACTGTCGGCGGAGGTGCAGAGCGCGCTCGAGCAGCCGGAGACGCTCGGCACGGCGGTGGGGAACCTCGCGAAGAGCACGCGCGACTGCCTGCCGCAGAACGTCGATGGCGGGCTTGGCAAGGCGCTGACGTGGCGAGTGAAGAAGGGCAGCAAGGAGATCGAGCTCGGACCGTGGATCACGATCGCGAAGGATGAAGACGGTGGCGGCGCTGAGGCCGCGGCCGCGTTCGGCTGTGTGAGCAGGCAGTACGGCAACCGGATCGCGCTGAAGGAGCCGTACACCGCTGATGCGCTCGGTCTGATCACGTTCAGCGTGTCGCCGCCGGCGAGCTCCGATGGTGAAGAGCGGCCGCAGGCGACGACGATGCTCGGCTACGAGCTCACCGTCACGGCCGACGTCGAGGGCAAGCCGTCGACGAAGCTGCGCGTCCAGCCCGGTCAGATTCCTGATCTGCGCATGCGCGTGACGCCGATCCTGCCGAAGCAAGGCGACAACGTCGTCGCGGAGCTGATCCGCGGACCTGGCTTCCGCGGCACGCTGCCGAAGAAGCTCGTGCTGACGCACCTGAAGGGGAAGCAGGAGGTCGAGCTCGATCAGGACAAGAAGGCCACGTTCGCGATCGACACCACGATCGAGGGCTGGGCGGAGATCTCGGCACCGGGTGCGCGTGCCCTCGTGTTCGTGAAGTCGAAGTCGGATCTGAGCGTGTCGATCGAGCCCGAGCAACCGCGCTACAAGCCCGGCGATCAAGCACAGCTCAAGCTGTCGACGAAGATCGGCGGCGTCGGCGCGCCGGCGGCGGTCGGTCTGTTCGGTGTCGACGCGAGCCTCGGTCAGCTCGTGTCGCTGCCGGGGCCCGACAGCATGGGAAGGCTGCAGCCGAAGGTCGAGACCAGCTCGCCCGCGTTCGGCATGCTCGACGGGCAAGCACTGACGCTCGGCCGCATCCGCGGAGCGAATGCGGCGGCCGCGACCGTGCTGCGCGTGAGCGCGGTCCCGAAGCCACCGGAGCTCGATGCCGTGGTGAATGCGAGCGCGCAATCACAGTTCGATCCGGTCGAGGAGCTGACCGATCACTTCTACGCGGTGCTCGCGGAGCTGCACGTGCAGGCGCGCAAGTGGGAAGCGTCGGCGCCGCCGGCGGAGAAGATGCGGCCCGCGACGATGGCGAAGCTGTGGACGGCGGCACTCGACGCCGTCGAGAAGCGCGGCGACAAGGTCACCGATGCGTATGGCCGGCGGCTCCGGCTGTCGATGCTGCCCGGTGATCTGCTGTCGCTGACGGATCCGCGCGCGGTGGTGGTGATCGGGACGAGGTTGCCCGAGGACACGGAGAACTGGTCGCAGTGGGTCGCGAAGGAGAAGCCGTGATGAAGAAGCAACTCGCTCTCGTGTTGATGCTCGCGGCGATCGGTGCGTGCAAGGGTCGCGACAAGGCACACAGCAACACACGCGCGCAGGAGTACGCGGTGAGTGCGTCGCGCGACGACGATCCGCCGCCGCCAGAGGAAGAGGGCGAGTCCGGTGGTACCGGCATGGCGATGGCCCTCGACGAAGGGAAGATGGGCAAGCGGGACTCGGATCGCGCCGAGGGCCAGTACAGGATGAAGAGCAACAACGAGGACCCGCAGCTCGCACGCCAGCAGGCGATCGAGCAGGCGAAGAACTCCGGGGTCCTCGGCTCATCGGGCGACGATGGCTTCGGCTTCGGCTCCTCGGGTTACGGTCCCGGTGGCGGCGGCACCGGCTGGGGCACGATCGGCAGCGGCAAGTACGGCACGATCGGCAAGGGCTCGGGCACCGGCTCGGGTTACGGCGTCGGTGGGGGACGCGGCGGCATGCGCGGTCGCTCTGCCGGCGGACCCGCGAACGCGGAGCCCGAGACCGCGACACGCGCGTGGTTCCCCGAGACGTTCCTGTTCGAGCCGCTCGTCGTCACCGATCAGGGTGGCGCAGCGACGGTGCCCGTGCGCGTTCCGGATCGCCTGACGTCATGGCACGTGCTCGCGCTCGCCCACTCGCGTGAAGGTGCGCAGGGCGGCGCGTCGACGAGCTTCCTCGGCACGCTGCCGACCTATGTGGATCTCGTGGTGCCGAAGTTCCTGGTGATCGGCGACGAGATCAAGCTGCCCGTGCAGATGGTCAACACCACCGAAGCCGCGCAGACGAGCCCGCTCACGCTCGAGGTGAAGAACGGCACGCTGACCGGTGGTGGCGGCAATCAGACGATTCCCGCGCAGGGCGGCACCGTCGACTTCGCCGTGCTGAAGGCCTCGAAGGCCGGGACGATCGAGGTCAAGGCCACGCTCGGCAACACCGACGCGGTCGTTCGTACGATCGAGGTGCGCCCGTCGGGACGACCCGAGACGATCTCGAAGACCGGCACGCTCGCCGCACCGCGCACGCTGAAGATCACTGGCCCCGAGGGCTCCGATCCGGCGACGGATCGCGTGCGCTTGCTCGTGTATCCCGGTGCGCTGTCGCTGCTGCGCTCGGAGCTCGGCGTGTCGACGTACCGCGAAGGTGTCGCGGACGATGCCTACGCACTGCTGCTCGCGGGTCAGGCGACGGAGCTGCTCGCGAAGCTCGGCGACAAGGCGGATCCGGAGGCGATCCGCACGCTGTCGATCCTCACCGGCCAGCGCGCGATCCGCGACGGCCGCAACCTCGACGTCGACAAGGCGACACTGCTCACCGCGGCGGCGCTCGCTCATCCAGGGAATCCGGTGCTCGCGCGGCTCGGCGAGCGCGCGGCGGCATATCTCGCGAAGAACCAGCGCCCGGATGGCACGTTCGCCGGCGGAACCGGCTGGACCTTGCAGCGCGTGCTCGTCGCGACGGCGGAGGCAACGCGCGCAGTCGGCTCGTCGCACATCACGGCGAGCGAGCGGCAGCGTGCCCTCGGTGTCACTGCGCGTGCGCAGGGCGCGTTCGATCGCACGCTCGAGCAAGTCACCGACGCCTACACCGCGGCCGCGATCCTCGCGAGCGGCGGCGCGACCACCACGAACCGCGCGAAGCTCGTCGAGCGCGTGAAGGCCGGCATCAAGGACAACGAGGACGGCTCGAAGTACCTCGACGTTCCGACCGGTGTCGTGCGCGCGGATGGCTCGGTGCCCGGGCGCGCCGAAGCGACGGCACTCGCGGTGCTCGCGCTCGACGGTGATCCGAAGGCGCCGCTCCCGGATCTCGGTGGCACGCTGCTCGGCTCGTACAGCCCGGATCGCGGCTGGGGTGACGGGCGCGCGAACCTCGTCTCCATGCAGGCAGTGCTCGCGCTGTTCAAGGCGCCCGTTCCGGCCGGCGTGAAGATCACGCTCTTGATGGACGGGCAGAAGGTCACCGAGGGCACGCTCGATCGCGACGCGCTCAAGGAAGTGCTGTCGCTCGAAGCCGCGACGCCCGCGGGGATCGCCGGCGAGCACGAGTGGCAGATCATCGCCGAGCCCGCGGTGCCCGGTCTCGGTTACGCGCTCGCGCTGCGCGGCTACGTGCCGTGGAAGAAGCAGACCACGCAGCAGGGCCTCGAGATGACCGTCTCTCCCGCGCCGGTGACCGCGGTGATCGGGAAGCCCGTCGAGCTGACCATCCAGGCGATCGCGCCGTCGGGCACGGAGGTCAAGATCGTGCAGTCGCTCCCCGCGGGCGTGCAACCCGACACGGCGTCGCTCGACGAGCTCGTCACCGCGAGCACGATCACGAAGTACGAGAACGCCGACGGCAAGCTGACGCTCTACATCCCCGCGCTCGATCCCGGTCAGACGTTCAACGCGAAGTACAAGGTGATCGCGACGCTCGCGGGCACGTTGCGCAGCGCGGCCTCGACGATCGAAGCCGGCGCGACAAAGTTCAGCGTCCAGCCGAGCGAATGGACCGTCAAGTAGTGCCGGGGCACTGCGAGTTGCTCTGAGCTGAATGCGACTTGCGCAACTGCTGCGCGACTTGCTCAAAACCTAGGCGAGGCGCTTTATCGAACAACGCGCAACCTGCTGAAATGCTTACATCGATCGATGGCGCACTGGCTGCAATGGGGCTTGTTCCCCAACAAGGAACCACCCAGTGAACCAAACACTCTTCCGCCTCGCGATCCTCGGTGCTCTCGTTCTCACGCTCGCGCTCTCGCGCGACTCGATCGCTGGGTACGGTGGCGACTCTGCTGGTTACCAGCAGGAGAACCGCGAGGACGACTACTACTACGGTGGTTGCTACAACAATGCGTGCGCGGGTCGATGCGGCCCCGGCTGCTCCACGTACTTCGGTACAACGGTGACCCAGGCATGCATCAACCACGACAACTGCATCAGGGACTACAAGTGTGCCGGCTACAGCGGAGCGTCCGCTCACTACTACTGCCTGTCGGGCTCGAGGGGGCTGGGCAAGGCCGCCGCTTCGTTGGGTTCCTTCCACTGGAACAACTGGAAGACCTACGTCAAGGACAGCTGGCAGTCGACCTGGGCAACCGTTGGGTGGTGAGCTGAGTGTCGCGACCGGTGCGAACCGGCGCGAAGATCGTCGCAGTCGTAGCGGTTATCTTGTTGGTGATTCTCGGGTGGCGGCGGCTTCGGTCGCCTGAGCCGCCCTCCGCGGAGCTGGAGACGCCGGCGAACGTCGCGCCGTCCGCCAAGACCCGCCTGCCCGTGCGCAGTGGTGAGGTCCGGCGGGGCAAGCCCGCACCGTCGCTCGCTCGAGTCGCGCTCCGCGGCATCGTCGTGGATCGCGCGGGCGCACCGGTCTCCGGCGCGACCGTCGCGCTCGCGGTTCCCGCGAAGGTCGTGCGCTCCGGCACCGACGGGCGCTTCGAGATCCGGGACCTCTTCCCGGGACGCTACAGCGTCGAAGCGCGGCTGGGTGCGCTGACGGCTGGACCGGTCGGTGTCGAGCTCGACGCGCGCGCGAGAGATGTCGTGCTGCGCCTCTACCAGGGCTGGAACCTCGAGGTCGAGGTTGTTGCCGCCGGAACGGGCTCGCCCATCGCAGGTGCCGACGTCGAGGTCTCGCTGATCTCGATGTTTCCCGGCGCGGGTCGCCAGAGCGCAAAGACTGGCGCCGATGGCATCGCGCACCTCCCGGGGCTGACCTTCATCGGCCACGACCTACGCGTCTCGGCGCCCGGGTTCGCCGATGACCGCCGCGGCCCGGGTCCCGATCTGATCGAGCGCATACCCGAGGTACGACGTCTGCGCATCGCGCTCCATCGCGCGGTCACGGAGGTCCGGGGGATACTCGTCGATGACAAGGGAGCCCCGATCGAGAACGGCGAGGTCGAGGCGATCCCGTATCAGCTCGGTGATCGCGCCCAGGACGAAGCGCGGACCGCGCGCACGGTCGGCGCCGCCGATCCACACGCCGGGTTGCGCACCGGGCTTGGGGTGCGCAGCGATGCGAAGGGCACCTTCCGGATCGGGCTCGAAGCCGGCACCTGGGTGCTCGTGGCGAGCGCACCGGATCGCGAGGTGACGGTCACGGATCCGATCTTCGTGGATGCGAAGAGCGAAGCCAGGCGCGAGCTGCGCATCGTGCTTGGCACTGGCCGCACCCTGCGCGGTGTCGTCGTCGACGGCTCGGATCGCGAGGTCGGCGGGGCAAACGTCGAGGCCCGCTGGCTGAACGGGACGCGTATCCTGGGCGCGACGACGACGGACGATGGCGGCGGCTTCGAGCTGCGCGGGCTGCCACGCGCACCGATCGAGGTCTTCGCGATGACCGACGATGCTCGCAGCACGCCGATCGCGATCGACCTCGTGTCCGCGGACGTCGAGGGAGCGGTGATTCCGCTCGACCTGGCCGGCGTGATCACCGGCCGCGTGGTCGACGATCGCGGGGGACCGATTCCGGATGCCGTCATCACCTACCTCGAGGAGCGGCCGAAGGGGAAGGCAAGCCTGTTCCCCGCGGTCGTGACTTCCGGCGACGATGGACGGTTCCGGATCGCTGGTGTTTCGCCCTCCATCACGTACTTCCTCAGCGCCGCGCGCGCGCAGGATGGCTCGTTCGGCCAGCATGCGGCGGCCGTGCACGCGCGTGGCGGGCAGGACGTCACGATCACGATCCCCGCCGGCGGCGCGATCGTCGGTCGGATCGTGGGCGCGGTCGATCCGCGGCGCATCGTCGTTCGCGATCAACAGACTCTGAGCACCGGACGACCCGGCGCTGATGGCCGGTTCCGGATCGAACGGCTCCCCGCCCTGCGCTACCAGCTGCGCATCACCGGCGCCGGCGTCCCGGAGATCTACCTTCATGACGTCGAGGTCAGCGGGGGTCGCGATACCGATGTCGGCGACGTCAAGGTCGAGGCCGGCCGCAAGGTCGCAGGGGTCGTGCTTGATACGGCGGGCAAGCTCCTGCAGTCGGCATCGGTCCGGATCGATATCGACAGTCGCTATGCGATCACGCGTCGCACTCGTGCGGGGAAGTTCGAGGCCACCGTACCATCGGGTGTACCGCTGCAGATCAGCGCCTCGCATCCGCAGTTCGGACGTTCCGCGACGCAGTCGTTCGGTGCCGGCGGAAGCACGACGGCTGTGAAGCTCCTGATGCAGCCCGGCGGAACAATTCGCGGCGTCGCGACGTCGGGCGGCGCCGCGCTCGCGGACGCCACCGTGACAGCGTGGCCGATCGGTCCTCGTCCGACCGAGCCGTACGCCGCAGCGATCACCGACGACGCCGGTGCGTTCGTGCTGCCTGCGATTCCAGCCGGGAAGTGGCTCGTCGAGCTCGGGATCCCCGCCTTCGAGCACGAGCAACGGGTGATGCAGCAGGGCGTGGAGGTGCAGCTAGGCACTACCCAGCAGGTCGACTTCGATGCCTCCGCCGCGCCGCGCGGAACGATCGTGCGGCCACGGCCCGAACGCGCGGACGTTCCCGTGTACGGTGACGAAGACCCGGATCACGAGTGAGGAACCGCATGAGCCGTCTGTCCTTCGCCCTCCTGGCGCTGCTGATCGCGTGCAGCCGCAGCGCGCCGACGGCCTCGACGTCGAACAATGTCGCCGCCGACAAGCTCCTCGAGCACCTGCCGGCGGACAGCGAGGGGATCGTCGCAGGATCGCTGACCGAGCTCGCGAGCTGGCCGCTCTGGCGCAAGGTCATCCAGGTCGTCGCCTACGAGGCCCCGGGGGTCGCCGAGCGTCTCGCCGCGCGGTGCAACCTCGATCCATGGACCGTGCTCGACGCCGCAGCACTGGCCTTCACCGCCGATGAGGAGAGCACGGTGTTCGTGGCGCAGACCACGTTCGATCGCAAGCGGCTGCACGACTGCATCGCGAAGGTCGCCGACGATCCGATCAACGTGACCGAGGGACCGATCACGAAGTACGACCAGAAGGACTCGACCGAGTTCGCCGCGTGGTTTGGTGATCGCATCGTCCTGGCGGTTCCCTCGCGCATGGACGAGCCCGAGGCGATCGAGCCGCTGGTCGCCGTGCGCGCGGTTCCCGAGCCGCTGCAGAAGCTCCTCGCCCGCGTCGACCGCACGGCACTCGTCTGGGG
>JACCRC010000284.1 GCA_013813765.1 Deltaproteobacteria bacterium
GCAAGGTCCGGCGAGCCGGACCGCGCAGCACCGCCGGAGGCGGTGCGAAGGTCGATCGCTCTCACGCCTGCAGGGCCGCGAGCAGCGCGTCGGTCTCGGCCGGTGTGCCGACGGTGATGCGCAGGCAGCTCGCGAGTGCGCCGGTCGCGCCGAACGCGCGCACCGAGACGCCGGCGGCGAAGAGCTTCGCGTACGTCGCCGCTGCATCGGCGAACCGCACGAGCAGGAGGTTCGCCTCCGACGGGAACACCTCGTGGCCCGCCGCGGAGAGCGCAGCGGCGAGGCGCGCGCGCTCGGTCACCACATCGGCAGCACGTGCGGCGCACCACTCGGCGCCGTGCTCGAGCACGAGCTCCGCGGCGCGCTGATCCAGCGAGGACAGGTTGTAGGGCGGACGCACCTTCTCGAGCACGTGCGCGATCGCCGGCGAGCTGATCGTGAAGCCGACGCGCAGACCGGCGAGGCCGATCTTCGACAGCGTGCGCATCACCACGAGGTTCGGGTGCGCGGCGAGCTGCGGGAGGTTCGTGACGCCGGCGTACGCGACGTACGCCTCGTCGGAGACGATGACGGTGTCTCGGTGGCGCGCCGCGAGCTCGAGCGCGAAGTCGGTCCGCCACAGCGTGCCGGTCGGATTGTTCGGCAGCGCGAGGAACACGACGCTCGGCCGGTGCAGAAAGATCGCGCTCGCGACGGCATCCTCGTCGAGCGTGAAGTCCGCGCGCAGGTCGACCTCGATCGTCGGCAACCCGCGCGCGATCGCGGCGAGCTTGTAATAGACGAACGTCGGCGTCGGATACAGGATCGGACCGGCGAACGCGTTGCACAGCATCGCGATCAGCTCGTCAGATCCGTTGCCGAACACGATCTGCTCGCCCGCCACCGCGAGCTGCTTCGCGACGACCGCGCGCAACCCCGTGGCCTGTGGATCCGGATAGCGCTCGAGGGGCACCTCCGACAGCGCGGCGGCGAGCGGCGAACGCAGCTGCGCCGGCAACCCGTAGGGCAGCTCGTTCGCATCGAGCTTCGCGATCACGCGCGGCGGTTTCGGCACGTGATACGCGCTCGATCCGCGCAGCGCCTCGGGGACCCGCGCCGCCAGTGGTCCGAGCCCGTCGGTCACGGCTTTCTCCGGATCAGCGCGGAGCGACCGTGGCCGTCGAGGCCTTCGCACGCGGCGAGCGCGGCGATCGCATCGGCGTGCGCGGAAGCGGCGTCGGCGGAGTACTCGATGATCGAGGTCCGCTTGCGGAAGTCGTGGACGCCGAGCGGCGAGGCGTAGCGCGCGGCGCCGCCGGTGGGGAGGACGTGGTTCGCGCCGGCGAGGTAGTCACCCGCCGCTTCCGAGGAGTAGGCGCCGACGAAGATCGCGCCCGAGGTCGTGCATCGAGACGCCGCGCCGCGGGCGTCGGCGAGTTGCAACTCGAGGTGCTCGGGGGCGAACGTGTTCGCGAACGCGATCGCGGAGTCGACCGAATCGACGATCACCGTCGCGCCGTGGTCCCGGAGCGAGGCCTCCGCGATCTCCTTGCGCGGCAGATCCGCGAGCTGGCGGATCAGCTCCGCGTTCACGGCGGTCGCGAGCTGCTCGGACGTCGTCACGAGGACCGCCCGAGCTTCGCGATCGTGCTCGGCCTGCGCGATCAGATCCGCGGCGACCCACGCGGGATTTGCCGTGTCGTCGGCGATGATCAGCACCTCGGACGGACCCGCGATCGAATCGATGTCGACCTCGCCGTAGACCTGGCGCTTCGCCGATGCGACCCAGGCATTGCCCGGACCGACGATCTTGTCGACGCGCGGCACGGTCTCGGTGCCATACGCGAGCGCAGCGACGGCCTGCGCGCCGCCGAGCTCGAACACGCGATCGACACCGGAGAGCTTCGCGGCGAGGAGCGCCTCGGGTGACGCGCCCGGCGTCACCATGATCACCTCGGGAACACCGGCGACCTTCGCGGGGATCGCGGTCATCAGCACGCTCGACGGATAACGCGCGGTGCCGCCCGGGACGTAGAGGCCGACACGCGCGAGCGGCCTGACGCGCAGCTCGAGGCGCACGCCATCGAGGGCGATGTCGACCTCGGGGTCGATCTGCTTCGAGTGAAACGCGAGGATCCGGTGCACTGCCAGCTCGAGTGCGGCGTGCACCTTCGCGTCGACCTTCGACGCGAGCTCGGCCCAGCGCGCGCGCGACAGCTCGTAGCTGCCGTCGGTGGGCTCTCGGTTGTCGAACCGGCGCGTGTACTCGGTGACCGCGGCGTCACGGCGAGCGCGAACGTCGGCGAGGATCGCGGCGACCTGCTCGTCGATCGAGCCGGCCATTCGCGTCGAACGATCGAGTAGACCCGCTGCCTGGGCCAGGCCTCGCAGCTGCTTCAGCATCACTTCTTCTTCGGCTTCTTCTTGTCTTCAGGCGGCGGAAGATCGTCGGGCTCGATCTGCTTCTCCGGAATCTTCACCCGATTCGGGTCGTAGTTCTCCGGGTTCGCCTGCGGGTTGTTCGGGTCGTACTTCTGCGTCTCGCTGTCCTTCTTCGGCTTGTCGTCGGGACCGGCCGGGAGCGGACCCTCCAGCGAGCCGCCGGGGAGCTTCGATGGATAACGATCACCGTAGCTCTCGACCACCGCGCCCGGCACCGACGTGCGGCCCTGCCCGCCGACCTTCACCACGTGTGTCTTCGACGGCCACATCACCCACGCCTCGGCGGGTCCTTTGATCGTGAGCGCGCGGACGCCCGAGATCTTCTCTTCGTCGACCTGGTAGCCCTTCTCCTGCGCGAGCCGGCGGACCAGCTTGACGGTCTCGCGCACCACGCCATCGGGTTTTTCGTAGGACGTCACCGTCACGTTGACGAGATCCTTGTCCTCGATCTTGCCGCGCTTCTCCGCATCACTCGTGATGTAGCTCGCGCTGTAGGCCTCGCCCTTGTTGTTCGCGATCCAGACCTCGACATCGAGCAGAGGTCCCTGGAAACGCCGGTACTTCCAGGAGCCCAGGTCGCCCTCGACCACGAGGCGCTTCGGGACCGGCTTTTGGCCTCCGCACCCGACGAGGAGGACCAGCGCAACCAGCACGAGTCGCATCCGCTATATCGTACCTCTTATCCGTGTTGACAGCGCCGCGCCATCACTGAATAGTCCGCCCAACTCCATGGCCAGCTATCTGTTCTCCTCTGAATCCGTCACCGAAGGTCACCCCGACAAGCTGTGTGACGCGGTGTCCGACGCCGTCCTCGATGCGTGCCTCGAGACCGATCCGTTCAGCCGAGTCGCCTGCGAGACCGTGGCGAAGACGGGATTCGTGCTGCTCGCCGGTGAGATCACCACGCGCGCGCAGCTCGACTTCCAGAAGATCGTCCGCAACACGGTGCGCGACATCGGCTTCACCTCGAGTGACATGGGCTTCGATTCCACGACGTGCGCGGTGATGGTTGCGATCGAGCAGCAGTCTCCGGACATCGCTCAGGGCGTCGATCGCGGAAACCCCGAGAAGCAGGGCGCTGGCGATCAGGGCCTGATGTTCGGCTACGCGTGCGACGAGACCCCCGAGCTGATGCCGCTGCCGATCCAGATGGCGCACCACCTCGCGTACAAGCTCGCCCAGGTCCGCAAGGAGCAGGCGAACGGTATCGACTGGCTCCGCCCCGACGGCAAGACCCAGGTCTCGGTCCGTTACGAGGACGGCGAGCCGACCGGCATCGAGGCGATCGTCGTCTCGACGCAGCACGGCCCCGAGGTCAGCCACAAGGACATCGTCGAGGCGATCCGCGAGCTGGTCATCAAGCCCACGCTCGATCCGAAGCTGATCACCAAGAAGACGAAGATCCACGTCAACCCGACCGGCCGCTTCGTCATCGGTGGTCCGCAGGGCGATGCCGGCCTCACCGGCCGCAAGATCATCGTCGACACGTACGGCGGCTACGCTCGCCACGGCGGCGGCGCCTTCTCGGGCAAGGATCCGAGCAAGGTCGATCGCTCCGCCGCGTACTACGCGCGCTACATCGCGAAGCACATCGTCGCCGCGGGCCTGGCTCGTCGTTGCGAGGTGCAGTTCGCGTACGCGATCGGCGTCGCGGAGCCCGTCTCGATGCTGGTCGACACCGCCGGCACCGGCATTGTCTCCGACGAGATCCTGACGAAGGCCGTCCTCAAGACGTTCGATGCGCGCCCGGGCATGCTGATCCAGGAGCTGGATCTGCGCCGTCCGATCTTCCGCCCCACTGCCGCGTACGGCCACTTCGGTCGCACGGGCTTCTCGTGGGAGCAGACGCCGCTCGTCGACAAGCTGAAGGCCGCCGCGGGCGTCAAGGCTGCGAAGCAGCCGGCCGTGAAGGTCGTCGAGGCGCCGGTTGCCGCTGCCGCTGCGCCGAAGGGCAAGAAGGCAGCTGCCGCGACAAACGGCACGAATGGCCAGCACACGAACGGCCACACGAATGGCAACGGCAAGGCCGCTGCGAAGGCGACGCCGAAGATCGTGGCGAAGCCCACCAAGGCGCAGTCCAAGTCCGCGAAGAAGGCCCCCCCGCCGCCCGCGAAGAAGAAGGGCTCTGCGGTCGCCCGCGCCTAGACCACGACACGACTGTCTCGGCGCCTGACTTCTGGGCGCCTCCCGCCAAAGGCCGGGTGCCCTCGGAAATCCGAGACCAGCATCCGGCCTTTCGCACGTTTGAGAGGGCACGCTCGCTGCACATCGACAGCTCATGCGCCCCACCCTCCGTCGCACGCTGATCAACCTCGTTCTCGCTGCCGCGCCGCTCGCTTCGTCGGGATGCTTCATCCCCGGCGACTGCTACGAGGACGAGACGACGACGTTCCGCGTGCTCGAGCCGCCGCCGATGGAGCTCGAGATGGTGCTGCGCGCATGCGAGGCCGATCCAGCGAAGTGTGTCGAGCTCTGCGAGGCGGTGCTGATGCGCGAGCGTCCATACGGTGGCGGCTTCCAGGGCTGCTCGGTGAAGCACGACGCCACCGGGCACGATGTGAAGATCACCTACGAGGTCGCGACCGGAAACTCGGGCTGCCCCATCGATGGTCGCCGCCCGCCGGGTCTCAAGCGCTGCCGTCCGCGCCGCGCGACGATCGCCGGCGCTCACCTCGCGCGCGCCGCTCACTTCGAAGCCGGATCCGTCCACGCGTTCGTCGGGATGGCGCGCGAGCTCGCCCGGCACGGCGCACCGGCGGCGCTCCAGCACGCAGCGCGCATCGCGGCGATCGACGAGGTTCGTCACGCGCGCGTCGTCGGCGAGCTCGCTCGTGCACGCGGTGCCGAGCCCGCACCCGCGGTCGTTTCGGCGCCGCGCCGCCGCTCGCTCGAAGCGCTCGCGATCGAGAACGTCACCGAAGGCGTGGTCGGCGAGACCTGGGCCGCGCTGATCGCCTACTGGCAAGCGCAGCACGCAGCCGATCCGGCACTGCGCGCTGCCTACGCCGCGATCGCCGAGGACGAGCTTCGCCACGCCGAGCTCGCGCGTGAGGTCGCGACCTGGGCGGAGGCCAAGCTCTCGCCCGCCGCCAAGCAGCGTGTCCGGCTCGCGCAGCGCCGCGCGGTCGCTCGCCTCGCCCGCGGTGTCCGGCGCGGAGCCCCGGCCGCCCTGACCCGTGACCTCGGCATCCCGGACCCCGGGCAGATGCAGACCCTGTTCGACGGTGCGCGCGCCGAGCTCTGGGCCTGACCCCGTCGGGAAAACCCGGTTCCTGAGGCGCCGCGGCTGCGATCTGGGTCACCGCTGCGAGCGGAAACCACGGACTCCCGGGAGGGCTTCGTGCCAAGGTTGGCCGATGCGGACGCGGGTGATCGCAGCGGCCATCCTGCTCGCGAGCGGGACGGCAGGCGCGTGGATCGCCCAGCCGGACAGGGAGCCGCCGGAGGTGGCGGCTGGAGCGCTGCGTCTCCGGGCGGACCGGACACTGGTCGCGGGACGTGGATTGCCTGCGGGCTGGCAGGGGGCGCGCGATCGCGAGACCGGCGTGGTCGCGGAGCTGTGGGGCGGGTACGTGCCTGCGCCAGGCGCGGTAGCCGATCCGGCGATCGCCGAGAAGGCCGCGCGCGCGTTCCTCGCGGATCACCTCGCGCTCCTCGCACCAGGCGCGCGCAGCGATGACTTCGTGGTTGTCGCGAACCATCTCGAGCGGGGGCTGCGCACGATCGGCCTCGCACAGATGCACCGCGGTGCTCGCGTGGTGGGTGGGCAGCTCGCGATCTTCATCAAGAACGATCGCGTGTTCGCCGCGCAGTCGCAGGCGCAGCCGAACGTCAGCGTTGACGTGCCGGCGCGCACCGGTGCGGTCACCACCCGGCGCGTCGAGGACTGGATCGGCGGTCGCGTGATCACGCGCTCGATCGGTGCGCGCGTCGTGCTGCCGATCGATGGCGGTTACCGCGTGGCCGACCACGTCGAGATCGAGGCGCTCGATCGCGCAGGACGCTGGGATGTCTACGTCGGCCTCGACGGCGCCCCGCTTCTGCGCGCCTCGCAGCTGAGGTTCGCGACGGGCACGCTCGTCTACGACGTCGGTGAGCGCTATCCGCTAGGAACGCGGCGAGATGCACCGGCGCGGCTGGTGGGCCTCGTCGCCGATGGGGTTTCCGGAACCACCGCGAGCGACGGAACGTTCAGCTGGAGCGAGACGGCGGCGGCGACGGTCGAGCCGGGCCTCGTCGGACCGACGGTTGCCGTCGAGAATGCGGCCGGCCCGCTGGCGGCCGCGTCGCTCACGGCGCAGCCCGGCGGAACGGTGCGCTGGAGCCTCGCCGGCGACGAGCACGGCGATGCACAGCTCACCTCGTTCGTGCACGTCGGCATCTCGCAGGAGCGCGCGCGCGTGCTGCTGCCGTCGCTCGCGCCGTGGCTCGATCAGCCGCTGCCCGTGGTCGTGAACGAGAACGACATCTGCAACGCGTACTCGACGGGCAACGACATCCACTTCTACCGGCGCGGCCCCACCTGCGAGAACACCGGCCGGCTCGCCGATGTGATCACGCACGAGTTCGGTCACTCACTGCACAAGCACGCGATCATCCCGGGCGCCGGCGGCTTCAACGCAGCGCTCAGCGAGGGCGTCTCCGACTTCTTCGCCGCGATGGTCGTGGGCGATCCGGGGATCGGCCGCGGGTTCAGGTTCGACAACATGGCGACGCGCGACCTCGATCCGGACGGAATCGAGGCGGTGTGGCCGCGCGACAAGAGCGCGGACCCTCACATCACCGGCCTGATCATCGGCGGCGCGCTGTGGGACCTCCGCGCGAAGTTGATCGCGGATCTCGGTCAGGCGGCCGGCCTCGCCACCACCGATGTGCTGTTCGCGAGCGTGCTGCAGCGAGCGCCCGACATCACCGGCGCCTTTCTCGCCGCGCAGATCGCCGACGATGACGACGGCGATCTCGGCAACGGCACGCCGCACTTCTGCGCGATCCAGGGCGCGTTCGGCAAGCACGGCCTCGGCGGTCCGTCGTACCTGTCGACGCGCGTCGATCCGCCGGTGTTCGACGGCACCACGTTCACCGTGACCACGAGCGTGCCGGTCGGCACGACCTGCGCACCGGTGCTCGTCGACAACGTGCAGATCCGCTACCACGACAGCACGGGTGCCACGGGCACGGCGAACCTCACCGCGAACGGCGGCACGTGGACCGGCGCCCTGCCCGCTCTCACGCCGAATCGCGTCGTCTACTACAAGGTCGTCGCGACACTGGCCGATGGCGCCACGATCACCTATCCCGACAACCCGGCGGATCCCGAGTACGAGCTGTTCACCGGCACGCCGACCGAGATCTGGTGCGCGCGCATGGACGAGAATCCGCAGTGGACGTCATCGGCCGACGCGAGCTGGGAGTGGTCGGTGCCCTCGCCGCTCTCGGTCAGCGGCGATCCGATCGTCACGCACACGGGCACGCACATCCTCGGCACGAAGATCTTCGGCGATGGACGCTACCCGCGCGAGACCACCACCTCGATCACCGCGCCCGAGATCCAGACGTGGATGTACGACGAGGTTCACCTCCAGTACTGGCGATGGCTCAGCGTGGAGGACGGCGTCTACGATCGCGCCTCCGTCGTGGTCAACGGCACCACGGTCTGGCAGAACGTCGAGTCCGGAAACGGCGGCCGCGACCACGTGGATCGCGAGTGGCGGTTCAAGGACATCGACGTCACGAAGTACGCGGGACACTCGATCACCGCGTCGTGGCTCCTCACGAGCGACCGGAGCCGCGAGCTCGGAGGCTGGACGCTGGACGATGTCTGCCTCGTCGGCATCGGCAAGCACCCGGTGTGCGGGGACGGCGTCATCGATCACACCGAGGACTGCGATGACGGCAATACCTCGGACGACGACGGCTGCACGCAGTACTGCCGCGACGAGGACGCTGGTTGTTGCTCCGCCGGCACGGATCCGCGTGCGCCGCTCGTGCTCGGGCTGGGCGTGGTCGCCCTGCTCGCGCGCCGGCGTCGTACAGTTCGCGGATGACGATCAGCTGCAAGCGCGCCATCCCGATCCTGCGGATGTTCGACGAGGCGATGACGAAGCAGTCTACGTCGACTTCCTCGAGTTCGAGATCCGCTTCGAGCACAGGTTCGAGGACAGCGCCCCGCTCTACATGGGGATCAAGAAGGGCGACTGCGAGCTCAACCTGTCGGGGCACTTCGGCGATGGCTCGCCCGGTGCGGCGGTCCGCATCGAGACCACCGATCTCGATGACTACGCGAAGCTCCTCGCCGGCAAGAACTACAAGCACGCCCGACCGGGCTGCCGCAGGATCAAGACTGGGGCTGCCGCGAGCTGTCGATCCAGGACCCCTCCGGCAACAAGCTGATCTTCTACGCGAACGTGCCGACCACGTAAGCCGGAATCAGTTCGCCGCTCGTGCCGTTGCGGCGAGCCGCTGCTCGAGCAGCTGGCCGTCGCGATCCGTCTCCGCCTTGATGCCGTAGTAGACCTTCGGTCCGCGCGGATCATCGGGAACGGTGAGCTTCAGATCGAACGGCTCGGGCCCATCGACCTTCTCGATCGTGTACGGGCTCGTGACCTCGTCCTTGGTCTCGTGCAGCGTGAACGTGATGTCGCTGCCGGTGGCCGCGAACGAGAACAGCTCGAACGTGCCCTTGAACAGCGTGCGGTCCTGGAACACGCCGCCGCCCATCGACGGCACGAACCGATACACGAACAGATGATCGCGCTCGGTCTTGGGGTAGACGTCGAGCCAGTTGCGATCGATGAGGAGCTGCCTGGCCTCCGAGTCCGCAACGACGTTCGTGGACTTCGACGAGGAGCAGGCGGAGATCAGAGCGAACGCGATCACGGGCAGGCTGCGCATGCCCGAACCTTAGCGCGTTTGGTCTACGCCGCGAGGATCCGCACCGCGCCCTCGGCGCCGCGCGTGATCTGACGCTTCCGTGACTCTGGCGTGCCGCCGACGGCGCACACGAGAAGCTCGGAGCCGTCGACCTCGACCTTCATCATCTGGACCTGCCAGGCGTTCCCGACCCCGAGGAGGGTGCCGGAGAACTCCTTGATGCGCGCGCCCACGAGCACCATCCTGGCCGCCACCTCGTCGCACGCGAACGTGTCCCCCGACGAGGCGAGCGGCAGTCCATCTCCATCCGCGACCACCATGGCCTCGATGCGGCCATCCTCGCAGCACTGCGCGAGCTGGTACTTCAATGCCTGGACGGCCGTATTGGCGCGGCGACGCCGGCGTTCGGTGATCAACATGAAAATAATGGTCCCAACCGGCGGTGCCGGGGGCAACAAATCGCCGATCCGGTAAGGTCTCCGCCGTGCGCGCCCACGCCGTCGCCCTCGGAGTGCTGCTGGCCTGTGCTCCGCGCACCCCCAAGGTCCCCATGTCCACCTGGCCTGCCCTCGACGACCCGCTGCTCGCGGACGCCGCCGCGACCTACAACTTCAAGCTCGGCGTTCCTGCGCCGCTCGCGATCACCGCGGACGGCGCGGTGCTGTTCCGGCGCACGCCGGCCCGCGCCTTCGCCTCCGACCTGTTCGAGCTCTCGCCCACCGGCACGGTGCGCACGCTCGCGACCGCCGCCGATCTGCTCGGCGCGGCGGAGGAGAAGCTGTCGAACGAGGAGAAGGCGCGTCGGGAGCGCTCGCGAACCGCGACGAAGGGCGTCGTCGATCTCGACGTCTCGGACGACGGCAGCACGGTGATGGTGCCGATCGGCGGGCAGCTCGTGCTGATCGACCGCGCGAGCGGCAGCCGCACCTCGATCGATCCCGGCGGCGCGGCCTACGATCCGCACCTCTCGCCCGACGGCAAGCACGTCGCGTTCGTCCGCGATCGCGCACTGTGGATGATCGGCCGCAGCGGCGCCGCGCGCCAGCTGACGCAGCCGCCGGAAGGTCACGAGGACGGTGTCGCCGACTTCGCGGCGCAGGAGGAGCTCGGCCGCCGACGCGGGTTCTGGTGGTCCCCCGACAGCACGCAGATCGCGTTCCAGCGCTCGGACCTGCGTCCCGTCGACTCCATCTACGTCTCCGATCCGCGGCACCCGGATCGCGAGCCGGTGAAGTTCAAGTATCCGCGGGCCGGCACGAACAACGCGATCGTCTCGCTCGGTGTGGTCGGCCTCGCCGGCGCGGCGCCGGTGATGTTCACGTGGGACGCCGCGGTCGAGTACCTCGCGGACGTGACCTGGACCGCGAACGCGCCGCTCACCGCAGTCGTCCTCGATCGCGATCAGGACGACGTCTGGGTGCTCGCCTTCGACGTCGCGACGAAGCGCACGACCACCCTCCTGACCGAGCACGACGACGCGTGGATCAACGTCAACGTCGGCACACCGAAGTGGCTCGAGGACGGCTCTGGCTTCCTGTGGATGACCGAGCGCCCCGGCGCGTGGGTCCTCGAGCACCGCGATCGTACCGGTGCGCTCGTGAAGCAGCTCACGGCGCCGGACTTCCACCTCCATCACGTCGGCGGTGTCGAGAAGGACGCGGCGATCGTGCTGGTCACGCCGGTGCAGACTCGACAGGAAGTCTGGCGCGTGCCGTTCGACGGCAGCGCTCCCAAGCGAATCGATCGCCACGACGGCGTCGCGAACGTGATGAAGGCGAAACACGGCGTGATCGCGATCGACACGCAGCTCGCCGCGGGCGGCCGTACGGTCACCGCGCTCTCGGCCACCGGCGAGCGCGTGCTGCCGAGCGTCGCCGAGCAACCGAAGCTCGTGCCGACGACGGTGCTCGAGACCGTGCAGCTCGGTGGCCGGCTGCACAACGTCGCGATCACGCGGCCGCGCAGCTTCGACAGGTCGAAGAAGTATCCGGTGCTCCTGAAGGTGTACGGGGGACCGCACGCACTGACCGTGCTCGACGCCCGCGACACCTACGTGATGGATCAGTGGTACGCCGATGCAGGCTTCATCGTCGTGCGTAGCGACAACCGCGGCACGCCTTCGCGGGGCCGCGAATGGGAGCGCGCGATCCTGAACGACTTGATCACCGTTCCGCTCGAGGATCAGATCGGCGCGCTGCACGCCGTCGGTGCGCGCCACGCGGAGCTCGATCTATCGCGCGTCGGCATCTGGGGCTGGTCGTTCGGCGGCTATGTCTCCGCGCTCGCCGTGCTGCTGCGGCCGGACGTGTTCAAGGCCGGCGTCGCCGGCGCGCCGGTCACCGACTGGACGCTCTACGACACCGCGTACACCGAGCGCTACATGAAGACGCCGAAGGCGAACGCCGCCGGCTACACGTCGTCGAGCGCGCTCACCCACGCCGGGAAGCTGACGCGCCCGCTGCTCGTGATCCACGGCATCACCGATGACAACGTCCACTTCGCGCACACGCTCGCGTTCATCGAGGCGCTCTACATCGAGGGCAAGCGCGCCGAGGTGATCACGCTGTCGGCGACGCACATGGTCCCCGATCCGAAGCTGAACCTCGCGCGCGAGCGCGTGCAGATCGACTTCTTTCGTCAGCACCTGTGATCCTGCATCGAGACAGTCGCTGCGTCGCGGTGCACAAGCCGAGCGGCCTGTCCACGCACCGCGGTTGGGACGACTCCGACGACGCGCTGCTCCAGCGCGTGCGCGACGAGGTCAACGCCTACGTCTATCCGATCCACCGGATCGATCGCGGTGCCTCGGGCATCGTGCTGTTCGCGCTCGACAAGGAGGCCGCGCGCGCGTTCACCGATGCATGGATGAGCGGCGAGGCCGACAAGCGCTACCTCGCGATCACACGCGGCCATCCCGCCGAGCACACGCTACTCGATCACCCGATCCCGAAGGCCCCCGGCGAGGATCGCGTCGAGGCGCGCACCGAGATCTGGCTCCGCGAGACCTTCGGTCGCTACGCGCTCGTCGAAGCCCGCCCGCACACCGGCCGCTTGCACCAGATCCGCCGCCACCTGAAGCACCTGTCGTGTCCGCTGATCGGCGACGTGCGCTACGGCAAGGGCGAGCACAACCGGATCTTCCGCACCGAGCACGGCCTGCACCGCCTCGCACTCCACGCGACGAAGCTCTCGGTCCCGCACCCCGACGGCGGATTGCTCGTCGTCGACTGCCTGCTCGCGGACGATCTCGCCGCGGCGATCGCCAGCTGCCGCCGCGCGTACGCCGTGGGATAACGGCGCATGGCCTGGGTAAAGATCCCGAAGGAGAACCACCCGCTGTTCCACGCCGCGCTGCCGAAGGACAGACGCGTCTCGACGCTGAACATGTTCGGCGGCATCGCCGCGAAGGTGAACGGCAACATGTTCGGCGGTCTGTTCGGACACTCGGCGATCGTGAAGCTGTCACCGACCGATCAGACCGAAGCGCTCGCGCTCGACGGAGCGCAGCTGTTCGATCCGATGGGCAATGGCCGGCTGATGAAGGACACCGTGCACCTGCCGGAGTCGGTGATGGACGAGCCGGCCGAGCTCCGCGGCTGGCTGCAGAAGGCACTCGACTACACGTCGAAGCTTCCGGCGAAGAAGCCCAAGCCGGCGGCGAACAAGCCCGCGCCGAAGAAGCCCGCAGCGAAGAAGAAGCCCGCAGCGAAGAGGAAGCCCGCAGCGAAGAAGCAGCCGGCACCTGCAACGAAGAAGCCTGCGGCCAGGAACAAGTCCGCGACCAAGAAGCCGCCGCCTGCGAACAAGAAGCGCGCAGCGAAGAAGAAGCGCTAACGGCACAGCTGGAGCTCGTTTTGACGGCCCGGAGCGCGCGAGCGGGTCCCCGGGGCACGCCGGTCTGAGGCCGGCCCCCGCGCGGAGCAGAAAAGCTCGAGCCCGCCGAGGATCGAGGCGAGCGCGACGCGCGAGCAGCGGCGTGCCGCCCGAACAGGCGGACCCCGGGGACCCCGAAGCAGCGCAGGGCCCGCACATGCGCCGCGCGAAGCGCGGAGGCACACGCCCTGCTCCGGGAGCGAGCGACCGACCGAGCGACCGGCCGACCGACCGCTATCCCTGGCGCTTCTTGCCGATGGCGGCCCAGCCGATCGCGCAACCGATGAGCGTCGCGATGCCGCCGCCGAGGGCGAACACACCGAGGATCGCCATCTCGTCCTGGCTGCCGCCCCGCTCTCCACCCGCGCGCGTCACGAGCAGTGCGAACCCGCCGGTACCGAGCACGCCGCCGAGGAATGATGAGAGCAGCGGACGGGTGCGGGCGGACACCCCGATCGAGATGCCCGCGATGATGCAGCCACTCGCGAGGCCGATGATCAGCCCGGTGGCGACCGAATCTGCGTTCGTCTCGGGGCTGGCGCTGCCGACAACAATGAACGTCGCGATCACCGTCGCGAGCACGCACGCGCCAAACGTGGCGAGCATGCTGTAGATCACCCACGGGCCCGACGACTGCGTGGACTCGCCGAGCGCCTTCTCCGAGATCCATGCGCCCGCGAGCGCGCCGCCAGCCGCGAGGCCGCCGACGAGGCCAACGAACTTCATCGTGCCGCCCGAGTCCACGTTCCAGAGGAACTTGCCGACCTCGGTGCCGGCGGCGAGCCCGACGATCGTCCCGATCACCGCGATGCCACCGATCGCCGGCTCGAGGATCGTCGCCCCGCGACTCGCGCGTCCCGCCACGAAGCCACCGAGGAACGCGCCCGCTGCCATCATCACGTAGACGATGACGTCACTCGTCACCTTCGCGAAGCCCGCGATCAGCATCGCGGTGAACATCCCCCCTCCGACGAGGAAGTAGCTCAGCACCACCGTCGCTAACGAGAACCCCTGCTGTTGCGGCATGGCCGCCACGCTATCACGACAGCTGCGGAGTAAAGTCGCGCGCGAGCTCGTCGTAGAACTCGTCGCTCATCAGGTAGAACGCCCACATCTTCTCGACGGGAGTCACGCCGCGGCGCGCCTGGAATTGTACGAGGTCATCGAACTCGCCCTCGAACCAGCCCCAGAGGAACCGCGCGCGCATCAGGTCGAGCTTGCGCTCCTTGATCTCCTCGATCGCTTCGTGGAGCTCGAGGTCGTCGAGCTCGTCGACGAGCTCGGACGCTTCGTCGATCGTGCGGCCGAGGTACTCGATGCCCTGCTTGGTGAGCTCGTAGCGGCCCTTCTTCGCATTGATCGAGATCAGGTCATCAACGGCGAGCTGCTGCAGCGTCTCGTCGAGCGGTGACAGCTCCGACGGCAACACGACGGGAATCAGCATGCCGCCATCCTCGGATTTGAGGTCGAGCTTCTTCATCAAGAAGAGGCCCGCGTACGTCTGCTTCTGCTCTTCGGTTAGACGGTTCGCCATGCGTCGGCGGTGAGAATGATGCGTTCTGCGCCTTCGCGCCAGCTCTCGACGTCACCGAGTCCGTAGTGGATCGGCGTCGTCGCTCCCGCGGGCCGGCGCAGCTCGGCGCGATGCGCGTTGCATAGCGCGAGCACGACGCTCTTCGTGCGGGGTAACACGGGCAGCCAGCGGTCGAGGAACGTCGATGCGAGCACGCCCACCGAACCATCGGGCAGCTCGAACTCGAGCTCGACGTCGTCCGCGATCGGCTCGCCGTCATCGGCGGAGTGCAGGGCGAGCACGAGCGCGTCGACGATCGGCTGCTCTGCATCACCGACCGCGAGCCAGAGCGAGTCGACGCGCGCCCAGCCGAAACCGGCGTAGTCGTGGTCTGGAAGCTCGCGCTCCTCGACGAGGTTCAGGAGCTCGAGGACTGGCCGCTCGAGAAACGGCAGCTCGGCGACCGAACGAACCGTCAATGCTCAGGCGGTGAGTCGCGTCGGACGAACCGTGCGACCCGCGCGAGAGAGACCGAACCGGCCACCGCCGCTACGACCACCGCCGCTGGAGCGCCCCGACGACGACGGGCTGCCGTACGAGCGACCGCTGTTCGACCTGGAGTACTTGCCGGGGTTCGCCGCGCGATGGCTCGCGCGCTGGCTACCGAGGCTCGACACGCGGCTCGCCGGCGTCGTGTACCCCTGGCGATACATCGGCGAGTAGCCCGGCATGAACATGCTCGAGAGCATGTGGCCCATCAGCATGCCCGTCATGATGCTCATCATCGGCGAGTGGTAGCCGTAGTACGCACCGTGACCGGTGGTCTGCACGGTCGCGCCACCCTCGCCGCTCGGGACGCGCTTCATCGTGAAGATCTTCTCGGGCTCGTCGACCTTGCCGTCGGTGTTCTTGTCGAAGAACCCGGTGACGATCTGGGTCTTGTCTTCCTGATCGTGGACAGCGATCGAGATGATCTCGTCGCCCTCGTAGATCTCGTTGATTCGCTTCTCGAGATCCTCGGGGCCTTCGGCGAGCTTGTAGGCCTCGTTCACCTTGTCCCAGTCGATCGCGACGTTCGTGTTCTGGGTCGTTGCCCAGCGGTCGGTGCCCTCGTCGTTCGTCGAGCAGCCGGAGACGGCGCCGACGACGGAGAAGGCGAGAGCGGCAGCGAGCACCTTGGTCTTCGAGAGCATGTGGGAACCGTAGTGACCAACGGACCTCTCGTCAACCGTGCGGTCCTGCCCATTCGCCCAGTCATTTCGGGGAATAACGCTCGCGGACCCACCCGATCGCGACCCGGTAGTCGTCCTGGGACCCGGTAACGGAGGACACGAACGCTTTCCCGAAGGCCTCGACGCGTGTGTCGTGGTCGCGGAAATCGAAGCCTCCGGGCAGCGCGAACGACCGAAACCGCAGCTCTCCGCGCTCGATCACGGGGGCCGGAACTGCCTTTGCTGCCGGCAACTTGCGGTTGCGGGACTTCGATCCGATGTGATGGGTGAAGATCGCCTGCTCCCGCGAGAAGTGGCGCAGGGTCGTCGCCGACAGCGAGCGAAACCGCTCGGACTCATCGGCGGTCATCAGCCCCTCGACGATCGCGCGGCACAGCTCGCGGGATTCTTCGTCCCACAATACGGTCGCCTGGCCCTCGGTCACCGCGTCGGCGAGCTCGCGCTTGCCCTCCAGGATCAGCTTCTCGGCACGCAGTGCGCGCAGCACCGTCGGAACCGAGTCTGCGAAGATGCCGCGGTTGGTGCGGCGCAGGACATCCTCCGAACCGTCGCCCAGCTTCTCGTACGTGTCGTAGCCAAGGCGGCTCGCGAGCCGCCCGGCGAGCCCGTAGACGCGTGCGCGATCCATCCCGCCGATGACCTGGACGATGCCGAGGATCGCGATGATCGGCCACGGATAGCGGAACGACAGTCGCTCGGCGAGCGCCCAGTAGCCGGCGATGCGGCCGTAGAGGCTGCGGTTGTACTTCCTCAGCCACTCGTGTGCTGCGGCGCCGAGCGCGGCCTCCTCGGCGTACAGCGCGTCGCGCAACTGCGGCGCGATCGCGGCCTCGTGCGAGGCGACGGCGGCGCGCAGATCCTCGACAGTGATCCGCTGAAGGGCCTCGCCCATCAGCTGGAAGCTCGACGCCGACGGATCCCCGAGCCGCCGGCGGAGCGCATCGATCAACATGGATCAGGCGACGAGCGTGTCGTCGAGCTCGCGGACACTCATGTCGAGCACGGCCCAGATCACGGCGGCGATCACGGTCGCGACCGCGTCGGCCTCCTGCGGCAGCAGCACGACATTGAGCTCCTCGATCTGATCGCGTAGCGAGCGCACCATCGCGCGATCGCACTTGCCCCCGCGCACCGCGGCGAGCCCGACAGCGAGCGACTGGTGATCGAGCCGCATGTCACCGACGGGGGTGCGCCCACCGAGGACCCGGCACGCGAGCTCGAGGCCCGCGGCGAACGCATCGTTGTCGTCCGTGGCCAGCTCGCGCTCGAGCAAGCGCATCACGGCGGGCTGTCGGATGGCGAGCCAGCTCACGTCGTGCTCGGCGAGCTCCTGATGATTTCCGATCATCCCTGACCCTACGCACCGCTCATTCTCACGCGCCAGTTTTCGGCGTCTACCTTCGCAACGCTTCGCGTTGCTGCGCGCCCCACCGAAGGTGGGACTTGCTATGGTCCGCCGCATGCGTCCCGCCTTCCTCGTCGACGGTCTGCGCTCTCCCTTCGGTCGATATGGCGGCGGTCTCGCCGGTGTCCGCGCCGATGATCTCGGCGGCCAGGTGATCGCCGCGCTCCTCGCGAAGACCAAGATCCCGGCCGAACGGATCGACGACGTGATCTTCGGATGTGCGAACCAGGCCGGCGAGGACAACCGCAACGTCGGCCGGATGGCGGCGCTGCTCGCGGGCCTGCCGGTGTCGGTCCCCGGCGTCACGGTCAACCGGCTGTGCGGCTCGGGGCTGCAAGCGGTTGCCGATGCAGCGCGGCTGATCGCCACCGGCGAGGCCGACCTCGTGATCGCCGGCGGCGTCGAGCAGATGTCGCGCGCACCGCTCGTGATGGCCAAGCCGACCGACGCATTTCAGCGCGGCAGCCAGACGCTGTTCGACACGACGCTGGGCTGGCGCTTCGTCAATCCGACGATGGAAGCGATGCACGGCACGCTCGCGATGGGCGAGACCGCCGAGAAGGTCGCGGAGAAGTACAACGTCTCGCGCGAGGCACAGGATCGGTTCGCGTGGACGTCGCAGCAGCATGCCGGGAAGGCGATCGCCTCCGGCCGCATCGCGCGTGAGCTGACGCCGATCCTGACGGGAACCGACAAGAAGACGGGAGCGGAGCTGCGGGTCTCCGCCGACGAGCACCCCCGCCCGGAGACCACCCTCGAGCAGCTCCAGAAGCTGAAGCCCGCGTTTTCGAAGACCGGGACCGTGACGGCCGGCAACGCCTCCGGATTGAACGATGGCTCGACCGCCCTCCTGCTTGCCAGCGAGGCCGCGATCAAGGAGCTCGGCCTCACGGCGCGGGCTCGCTACGTCACCGGCGCGGCCGCCGGGGTCGAGCCCAGCTACATGGGCATCGGCCCGGTGCCGGCGACCAAGAAGGCACTTGCGAGAGCTGGTCTGACCGCGCAGCAGATCGAAATTGCCGAGCTAAACGAGGCGTTTGCGGCACAGGCGCTGCCGTGCATCGACCAGCTCGGGCTCGACCCGGCGCGCGTGAACGTGAACGGCGGCGCGATCGCCTGGGGCCATCCCCTCGGTGCATCGGGTGCCCGGCTCGCACTGACCCTGATGCTCGAGCTCGAGACCACGTCTTCTCGATATGGGTTGGCGTCGATGTGTATCGGGGTCGGCCAGGGAATCGCGGTGATTCTCGAACGCGCCTGACCGCTAATATTGGTGACAATCTTTGTCAGGGAGCCCACACGACATTGGGCTCTCTCGGTGCATTCTCGGGTAGCAGTCGGTTAGTCACATGACCAGCGTGCAGGACCAAGTCGCCAAATCGCTCAAGCTCGTCGGCCGGGTCCTCGGCGACAAGTTCAAGCTCACCGCGTGCATCGGCATCGGTGGTAGCGGCGCGGTCTACAAGGCAGACCAGATCGCGCTCGGACGCACGGTCGCGGTGAAGATCCTGAACGAGGACCTCTCCGCCGATTCGCGAATGATCAAGCGGTTCCGCGACGAGGCGATGAGCGCCTCGCGGCTGAACCACCCGAACTGCGTCTCGATCATCGACTACGGCCAGTCGATGATCGACGGCCTCCTGTACCTCGCGATGGAGTACGTGAAGGGACCGACCCTCACGCAGCTCCTCGTCAACGAGAACCCGCTCGCGGTCGATCGTGTCGTCGACATCACGATGCAGTCGCTCGCCGGCATTGAGGAAGCGCACCTCGCCGGCGTGATCCATGCCGACCTCAAGGCCGACAACATCATTCTCGACCAGCGCCGCGCGAGCATCGACGTCGTCAAGATCGTCGACTTCGGTATCGCTCGCCTCGTGACAGGCGCGAGAGAGACGGAGGATCGCTCGATCAGCGGCACGCCCGAATACATGGCGCCCGAGGTGATCAGCGGTGCGCCTCCGAGCTTCGCCTCCGACATCTACGCGGTCGGCATCATTCTCTACGAGCTGCTCGCGTACAAGACGCCGTTCTTCGCGGGCTCGACGACGGAGATCCTCGCGAACCACCTGAAGGCGATCATCCCCGTGCTCTCGAATCGCCGCGAGCAGGTGCCGAAGGAGCTCGACGCGATCGTCGCGCGCGCGCTCGCAAAGCACCCGGCGGATCGCTTCGTGTCGGCGGCGGAGATGCGCGCCGCACTGAGCTCGCTGCAGGCGCGTACGCGCGCACCGAAGACCGACCTCTGCCAGTCGTGCGGCACGTCGTGCCCACCGAGCTTCAAGTTCTGCCCCGAGTGCGGCACGCCGCGGTCGCGCGTGTCGAAGACGTTCGACATCCCGGCGGCACCCGCACCGGATCTGCTGCCGCTGCAATTCACCGGCCGCAGCGACGAGCTCGAGATCCTCCTCGATCACGCGCGCAAGTCTCCCGGCAAGGAGACGGGCCTGTTGATCATGGGCTTCGAGGGCGCGGGCCGCAGCGCGCTGCTGCGCCACGCGTACCCGCGGATCGCGAACGAAGGCCGCGTCATCTATCAGACGGGCCCTGATCCGAGCGGTCTCGCCGCACCGTTCTATCCGATCCGCGCGTTGCTCGCCGCCGTGCTGCAGCTGCCGCCCGTTTCGAGCGAGATCGAGCTCCGCGACGCGGTCATGCAGCTCGGGCTGAACGAGCGCGACATGCCCGGCATCGCGCAGCTGTTCGGCCACCCGACGTCGCTGCTCGAGCTCGAGCCGCCGGTGCGCCGCCGCGAGATGGTGTGGTCCACGCTGCGCGCGCTCGAACGAGCCGCGATGGCCGGCCCCGTGACGATCGTGTGCGAGGACATCGACCGGTTCGATCACCCGAGCCTCGAGATCCTCCGCCGGGTGACGGAAGTCCACGAGCTGACGCTGCCGCCGATCATCATGACGTCGACGACGGCGTTTGGCTCGCAGTGGCCGTCCAGCGTGCCGCGCCTCGAGATCGGCGCGCTCGAGTCGAAGGATCTCGAGTCGATCGTCAAGACCCTCACCGATGCCGGCGTGAAGAAGCTGCCGCCCGTGCAGCGGCTGTTCGAGACGACGCGCGCGTATCCGGGCCACGTCGAGCACGTCGTCCGCTACCTCCTCGAGGGCGGCAAGGCCGAGGACACGCAGACCTCGCTCCCCGACTTGATCTCCGCGCGCCTGTCGATCCTCAAGCAGTCGACGCGCGATGCGCTGCAGGCCGCGGCCGTGCTCGGCATCGAACCGCAGCTCGACCTCTTGCGCGCGATGCTCCCCGCCGACGCACTCGAGCTCGCGCTCGTCGACGCCGAGCGCAGCGGCCTGCTCGGTCACGATCCCGGCGGCGAGCTGATGTTCACGAGCCGCCTCGTGCGCGACATTGTCTACGACGCCACGCCGGCCGACGTTCGCCGCTCGCTCCACGCGCAGGCCGCGGCGGCGGTCGAAGCGCTGTCGCCGGACATCGCGCTGCTCGGTCACCACCACGATCTCGCCGGCCACGCGAAGGAAGCGATCACGCTGCTGCGCCGCGCCGGTGACCACGCCGCCGAGCAGCTCGACGATGTCGGTGCCGGTCAGTTCTTTCACCGCGCGCTCGTCGCCGTGCGACAGGCCGTGCTCGTCGGTGATGACGACGGCACCGCCGAGACGCAGTTCGTGTTGCTGTCCGTCAAGCTCGCGGACGTGCTGCGCACCCGCGGCGAGACGGCACTCGCGCGTGGTGTGCTCGCCGAGGCGCGCGACTGGTCCGGAGCACCGATGCTGGTGGCGATGATCGATCGCGCGGGCGCATCGATCGCGCTCTCCGAAGGAGACGTCGATGGTGCGGTCTCCGGACTGCGCCGCGGCGTCGGCCGTGCGATCGCGACCGGCGACATGAACATCGTGTGCGAGCTGTATCTCGATCTCTCGACCTCGCTGCTGCGCGCCGGCGATCCGGAGATGGCGCTGCACGAGCTCGTCGAGTGCATCGACCTCGCGACGCTCGGCGAGGGCTTCACCGCGATCGACGGGCCCGAGCCGTTCTGGCGGATCCTCCGCGCGCAGGCGCAGATGATCGACAACGCCGGCGACTCGTACCGCGCGCTCCGCCTCGCGGAAGCCGCGCTGTTCCACGCGCAGCGGGTGCGGTCGCGGCTCGGCGCCGCCCGCGTGCAGCAATTGCTCGCGAGCCTCTGCGACAAGGCCGGCCTGCAGGGTAAGGCCGAGCGCTACAGGGCGGCCGCGATCAACGAGATGCGGACCCTCGGCGACCGCCGCGCCACCGCCGAGCTGCTACTCAGTGATACTCCTACGAAGTCCGCGGTTGTCGTCCCCGGCCGGATCAGCGACGCCATGCAGATCACCAAGGAAATTGGTTGGACCGAAGGGCACGAGCGAGCCAAGCGGAAGTCGCAGCCTCCGCCGACCAGCTGAGAAATGTCAGCTAGATGACCCGTCTCACCGGCACAAAACCCGGTGATCCAGGGTACGATTTCGTGTGGGCAGTATCCTCCTCGTGCAGGCCGATCCGATGACGAGTGATTCGTGGGTGGCGGCGCTGACGGAGGCAGGGCACTCGGTGATCACCGCGATCCTCACGCGTGAGGTCGTGCCGGTGCTTCGCGAAGGCGGCATCGATGTCGTCGTGATCGACGCCTACGATCCGCGTAACGGCATCGTCGAGCTCGCGCACAGCATCGACGCGCTGCCGGATCCACCGCCGATCGTGCTGATCTCCGATTCGCCGCTCGCGCCGGAGATCTCTGCGCGCATCGGCGCCGCGGCATTTCTCGCGAAGCCGTGCGAGCCGAGAGAGCTGGTCATCGAAACCAACCGACTCATGGGCTCCCAGCCTCCCGTGAGACTCATGGAAGATGATCCGACCGGGAAGTCCCGGACTCGAATCTGAGCGCATAGTCCGGCCGTGAGCCAGAAGCCGGCCCGCACGTCCTTCCGGATCGAGGTCGCTCCGCGCACGATCCTCTACGTGCTGATCGCGATCGCAGCCGTCTGGCTCGCGTTCGAGCTCGCGACGGTGCTGACGGTGATGATCGTCGCGCTCGTGCTCGTCGGTACCCTCGATCCGCTGGTCGCCTGGTTCGAGCGACGAGGTATCCGGCGCGGCCGCGCGCTCGTGCTCGTGTTCACGGTGATCATCCTCGCGATCACCGCCGTCCTCCTGCTGACGATCCCGCCGCTGGTCTCGCAGATGCTCACGATGCTCGAGGGCCTGCCGAAGACGCGCGATCACGTTGTCGACTGGTTGCGACAGTACACGTGGGCCAAGCCGCTCATCCAATCGATCCGCGCGGTGCCGATCAACGATCTCGTCGCGCAGGGTGGCAACCACCTGCTCGGGTACTCGCAACAGATCCTGCTGTTGATCGGCTACGGCCTCTCGACGGTGTTCCTCGCGATCTACCTGCTCGCCGATCCGCTGCGCGCGAAGGGTCTGCTCTACGCCGTGGTGCCGCGCCACTACCACATCAAGCTCGCGCGCATCCTGCTCGAGCTGAAGGTGATCGTCGGCGGCTACATGCGCGGCCAGCTGATCACGTCGGTGTCGATCTTCGTCTTCGTGTTCGTGTTGCTCTCGATCTACAAGGTGGAGAATGCGCTCGCCCTCGCGCTGTTCGCAGGGCTCACCGACATCATCCCGTTCGTCGGCGGGTACATCGCGAGCGCGCCGGTGATCATCGCGGTGGTCCCCCACGGCTCCACCTCGGTCATCCTGGTGACGATCATCATGTTCATCTACCAGGAGTTCGAGACGCGCATCCTCGTCCCGAAGGTGTACGGCCGCGTGCTCCGGCTGTCGCCGGCGATCGTGATCATCGCGCTCCTGATCGGCGGCACGCTGATGGGGATCCTCGGCGCGCTGATCGCACTGCCGATCGCCGCCGGTGTGCAGATGGTGGTGCGCGAGCTGCGCGTCGAGCTACCCGGCGAGGCGCCGCCGTCCGATGTCACCAGGGCCCGTGACGAGAAGGCGGAGAACATCTACGAGCGGCTCTCCGACGGAAAGCCCGCTGCCGAGTCCGCCGTGATCGCGGGCCAGCTGGCGCATCGGATCAAGGACTCCGAGCAGAAGGGCCTGACGCTCTCCGGCATGATCCCGATCCAGACGCAGCCGGCGGCCATGACCCAGCCGAAGGAGGTCGTGATCGAGGCGGAGGAGCCGCCCGAGGATCTCGCGAACCCCGACGCCGATGGGAACAAGAAGCTCACCACCGACTAGACGAGCAGGCGCACGCCGGCGACCGGCACGCTGACCTTGCCGCTGGTGACGTGGAACGTCTCGCCGGTGAACGGATCGCGCAGCGCCGAGCGCTCGTCGGCGAGGAGCACCGCGGTTGCCGGTTTGCCGTCGTTGACGAGGAAGATCGCGCGCGCCGTGCCAGCCGCGTCGGCGTACGCGAAGCAGCGCACTGTATCGGGCCGCTCGACCTGCCACGTTTCGGGCAGCTCGCCCGCGAGCGCAGACAGATCCTCGGCGAGCCCCGGGATGTCATCGAGCGAGCCCTCGCGGATCTTGCCGATCCGGCGCGGCAGCGGCTCCACGTAGGGCTGGTCGAGCTCGTCATGCACCGGCGTGCCCGGACCGATCACGACGACCGCGCGCTTGTGCTCGGCGAGCGCGCGCAGCCGGATCGCGAGGCCGCGGTCGAGGCGCGTCGTGGTCGGTACGATCACCGCGCGGAACCGAGCGAGCTCGTCCTCGGTCGCCGCCTCGTCGATGATCGCGTACGGCACCTGCGCGAGCTCCAGCGCCGCGCAGATCGCCGCATGCCATCGACGCGCAGCGAGCGCCGCGGCATCCGTGCCGAGCTCCGCGGCTCCAGCGTGTCCGAGGCCGAGCACCTCGGCGAGCACCGGCGTCATCGGATCGACGGCGTTCGTGGCGAGACCGAACCGTGCATCGGCGCGCGTATCGACGAGCGCGATCGGAACCGTGCGGCGCAGCGACGGCCAGTCGATGTCCGCGAGCGTCGAGGTCAGCTGCGGGATCCACTTCGCGTGTGGCTCCGCGACGCCGTCCTTCGTGATCGCCGCACCGAACCAGCGGTCCCGCTCGACGGCCATGTACAGGTTGAAGCCGCGCATTCCGCCGGAGAGCAGCGTCAGCAGGTGGTCGCGCTCGCGCTGCGGATCGTCGCCGGCGTCGAGGGGCGGAAACCACGGGAAGAACCCGACGCCGATCTCGAAGGCGATCGGCACCGGCGATGCGACGGTCGCGACCTGGATCGCGCGGCGTCGGAGCTCGCGGAATTCAGCGCGCGGGGTGTACGCATCGAGACCGACCGGGCCGTGGATCGCGTGCTGCGCGCCGCGAAGGTCGGAGAGTCCCAGTGGACCGGGCGGCAGGTTGTGAAACCGCGCGATACCGCGGAAGCCGACGTCGTCGAGCGCGTGCGCGAACATTCCGAGCGCGCGCGAGAGGTACTGCTCCTTGAATCGCACCCACGAGATGCAGCGCCCCACGTCCGCCGGGTCCCACGCGCGCGGCGGCGTGCCCTCGATGCCCGATGCCTCGTGCCACCAGGTGACTGCTTCCGGGTGGTAGTCGAGATCGTAGGGCCCGAGCCGGAAGAACATCTGCGCTTCGTTGTCGACGCCGAGCGCGACGACGGGTCCCTCGGGCGCGAGGTGCGGAGCCGCGATCCGCGCGACCTCCGCGAACCAGGCCTTCACCTTCGCGTGGAAGGCCGCGCTCGCATAGGACGGCAGCGGCCACGCGCGCGGCGGCGATGGAAGCCACGCCGGCGTGCCGTGCGCGGTGCGTGCCTGGATCGCGGGATCCGCGAGCAGGTGATCGGGAAACCCGAACGCGGTCAGCTCCGCGTTGATGTGGGGGCCCGGCCGCAGCACCACGGAGAGCCCGGCCGCGCGCGCCAGCTCGAGGAACTTCGCGAGGTCGTTCGCGCCGCTCCAGTCGTACTGGCCCGGTGCGGGCTCGTGCACGCGCCACGGCACGTAGGTCTCGACGCAGGTCAGCCCGAGCGCGTGGATCGCCTTCAAGCACGCGGCCCAGCGCGTCGGATCGACGCGCCAGTAGTGCATCGCGCCGGCGTAGAACGGCAGTCGCCGCTCGCCGCTCGGACCGATGACGATCAGCCCGCGTTCGTCGAACCGGGTGCGCTGACGTGCTTCCACGTGCGGTCCTCCAGGACGAAGCGGCTCGGGCCGCGCGCCCACGCGGGCTGGTAGTTCAGCGGTGCACTGTCACCGCTCGCGCCGTCGACGTACGCGGGATCCCACGGGAGCAGCAGCGTCACGCCCTTGTCGCCGGTCGTGAACTGTTTCAGTCGCGGAAGGATCGGGAACGGCTCGTCGGCGCGCTGCTTCGCGGCCGCGAGCACGCGCTCGATCGTCGGATGCTCCGCGAGCTCCCACATCGTCCGGAGCTGCGGCGGCGGCAACGCGAGCTCGCCCGCGCGTGCGATCGCATCCTTGGGCGTCACCCAGGTCTGCTCGACGGTCTCGATGTCATCAAAGCTCGGATCCTGGCCGCTGGGCAGCTCGCAGACGAAGAATCGCGCGGAGAAGCGCTTCGGCTCGATCGACGGCGTGATCCAGTGCGACCACGGCGCGAGCACATCGGTCCACCAGCCGAGCCCCGACGCGGCGAGCACCGCGGTCGCGTCCATGCCGCCGAGCACCTTCTTGCGCAGGCCATCGACCGACATGATCTGCCCATCGGCGAGCGTCTCGATGTCGCCGCCGGTGTCCTTCGCCAGCAGCACGCCGGCTTCCTCGAACAGCTCGCGCGCCGCGCAGGTGCGCGCATCCTCGTTCGCGTCGGCGCCGCCGCCGGGAAACACGAACGCTGAGGCCATGAACGATGCGCCCTTGCGCCGCCGCAGCAGGAGCACCTCGAAGCCCGCCGGCTGCGCGCGCCGCAGCAGGATCACGGACGAGGCTTCGCGGAGCGGCGTCGCGGTCACGACGACGTTCCTACCACGGTCGATCGACTCTGCGCACCGCCTTCGGCGGTGCTGCGCGGTCCGGCAGAGCCGGACCTTTCAGTCGATACGGACTTCGCCGCGAATCGGCTCGTCGTCGAGACCGAGCCAGTCCTCGATCTGCCGCTCGACGAAGCGCGCGACGCGTCCCTCCGGAGTCTCGAGCACGAGCCGATCGGCGCGGCCTCGCCGGCGCGCGAATACGCCGAACCAGGTGAGAAACCCCGAGCGTGGCTGCCGCTCGACGACGAACAGCGCATCGATGGCGCCGGCACCGAGCACGAAGGCGTCGCTGCCCTCGTGGACTTCGATCGCGATGTCGTCGACCTCGATCACGACATCGAACGGATCACCTCCGCGCGGCGTGACGGCGACGCGGATCCGCAGCGTGTCCTTGCCGGTCTCGATGCCGCGATACGGACTGCGCAGACGCAGCTCGTTCGATATCGTCTCCATCGAGACGTTTCGCATCAGCCCAGTCTACTGCGATCCGCCGGTTCGGCGCGGGTGAACCACCAGGCCCACAGGATCAGAACTGCTTGGAGCGGCAGGCGCGCCCACAGGGCCCACGTTGGCACCTCCGAGGTCCCCAGCTTCAGGCTGTTCACCGCCATGTTCACGTTGGCTGGAAAGATCGCGAGGAGCAGTGCGATCAATCCCCACGCCGCCCACCGTCGGGTCGCCGGCAAGATCAGGCCCAGGCCGCCGAGGATCTCGAACACGCCGGAGACGTAGACGAGCCCGAGGTGCCAGCTCTGTGGTAGCTCCGCCGGCATCATGCCGAGGTACGGCGCCGGATTGATGAAGTGGTTCACGCCGGCCGCGACCATGAACACGGTCAGCAGCCAGCGAAGGATCGACTTGATCCGGGCGCGCCTCGCCGTCACGGAACGACGACGAACTCGCGCTTCATCAAGCTGATGATGTTCTGCGCAGCGTCGAGATCCGTGCCCGGGAAGTTATCGAGAACTTTCTGCAGCTGCCCGTGATCGAGCACGAGCTGGAACGTGTCGAGCTCGCTCGGCGTGAGATCGCGCAGCTTGCCGGCGAGCGGCGTGGGCACCGCGAGCGGGGAACCGAGCGGCGGCAGATTCTTCTGCATGTTGCGGAACTCGTCGAGCTGGCGGACGCCTTCCATGAGCAGACCTTCGGTCGACTCCTGGATCTCCTCCATCACCTGCATCTCGACACTCGGCTCGAGCTCGAACGTGCCCGTGAGCCACGTGAGCATCCGGTAGATCGCCTTCTGCGGCGACACCGCGAAGTCGTCGTTGATCGTCGCGAAGTAGATCGCGCCCTTGCGCAGGTAGATCTTGCCGAGCGAGACGCCGTTGTTGACGGTGAGCACGCCGCTCTTGCGGCTCGTCGAGAGCAACTGGAGCAGATCGGGGAGCGGAATCTCCTCGATCACGCCCGACATCGGTCGGCCCTGCGTCTGCTGGCGCTGTTGCGCGCCGGCCTCGAGCTTGCGGCGCGCCTCGGCTTCGGTCGTCGACGCGAGCGCACCTTCGACCGCGACGACCTTGATGATCGACGTTCCCACGAGGATGCGATCACCTTCGTGGAGCAGCGCGCGACCGGCGATCTTCTCGCCGTTGACGAACGTGCCGTTCGTCGAGCCCATGTCCTGGATGTAGACCTCGGTATCCGTCGAGCTGATCTTCGCGTGACGCCGCGAGACCATGTCCTCGACCAGGACCATATCCAGGTCGCTGGAACGGCCGATGATGATCTCCCGGTTCATGCGAAGCGGGAACTCGCCTCCCTGGTACTTGCCCGAGATGAAGCGAAGCGCGAAACGTGGACGATCACTCATGGATTGGGCAAGAGACTCGAAAATTCTAGTGCCCTTCGCTCCAGGTGCGCAAGCAAACGCCCGAGCGAACCACTGTTGAAGCGTTCAGCGCCTAGTCGGTTTCGGGCGAATCATCGCCCTGGTACTCGGGCTGTGGGGGCCGCAGCGTGTTGACGACGCGCCGGTAGACCTCCTCGGAGACCACCAGGCTCGAGTGCCCGAGCGGGACGGTCATCGCATTGGCGCCCTGCACGCGCGTTGTCGCCAGCGGCACGACCCAGTCGCGCGCCGCGGCGATCGTGTGGAGCTCGACGCCCGGAGGCGCTGGCCCCTGCGCGAGCTCGTCGAGGAACCGGCTACGCGGCAGGAGCTGCCACGACGACGTCGACCACAGGCCGAGCGTGACGACGCCCGCGAGCGCGGCCCAGGTCCCACGGACCGGCGTACCCATCATGATGAGCTTTCGGACTCGTGCGTGCCCGCCGAGCTTCTTCACGTAGTAGAGGCCGATCAGGCCGCCCATCGAGTGACCGATGATGTCGATCTTCTGCGACGGGGTCTGCGCGAGGATGCGCTCGATCTTTCGATGGATCAGAAACGCCGAGCGCCGGATGTCGCGGACGTTGAACGTGCCGAGGTTGAACGACACGCACACGAAGCCGTCCTGCACGAGGCGGCGCTCGAGCATGTACATCGATCCGCGCGTACCCAGGAACCCGTGGATGATCAGGACGGGCGGCGCCTCGGGCGTCACCTCGTCAAACCCCGCGCCGCGACGGATCCGATTGCCGCGCACGAGGTGGCGCAGATACGAGAGCCCGTCAGCGCCACCGGTCATGTCCTGACCGATCGTGCTGCGCTTGCCGAGCCAGCGCCGAGGTGCCTCGAGCGCCCAGCGCACGAGCCACGACGACTTCGGCTTCGACGGACTCATCGTTCGCGCACCACCCTCAATCACGATAGTCCGAGAAGCCCTCGCCGACGAACCGTGACACTTCCTTTGCGAACGCGCTCGATGCGAAGGCAGGTGTCGGGTACTCGACCACCCGCCACTGACCGCGCTGGCCGACGGTGCCGAACCGCTCGATCACCGCGGTCCCGACCCGGTAGATCAGCGCGAACTCGTTGTCCTTGCGCAGCGAGCGCGAATCACCCGACGGCACGCGGCCGGGCGGCAGCGCCGCGTCGGTGACGTTGCCCTCGGGGACGTCGCGCGGACCCGGCATCTGGGTGGGGTCCTCGACGGTGCCAGGGACGGCCGGCGGCGCGCCGATCGCGGCGGTGGGCGGCATCGAGATGGTCTGGCTGCGCGCACGCACCGGCGCCTCGACGGGCCGCATCGGCTGCGGGGTCGCCTCGGGCCAGGGTTCGGCCTTGGGCGGCGGCGGTTCGATCGCGGGGGGATCCACCGGGGTCTCGGCCTCGGCCTCGGCCTTCGGGGCCTCCGGCGCGGCGGCCTCGTCGGTCTTCACCGGCTCGTCGGCTGCTGGTGCCTCCGCCTTGTCGTCGCCACCGTCGTCGCCTTGTTCGCCCTTCTGCCGGCGCGAATACGCGAGCGGACGGACGCGCGCGATCTTCGACTTCTCGGGAGTCGGCTTGCCCTTCGCCATTGCTTAGTTTGGTGCCAGCGTTCGCCGTCGAGGGCAAGTTTGACGAGCGCAAACGATGCTCGTGCCAACGCGTCGCGTCATGTCGCCGCATCGTATACATTGAAGTCGCGGTGACGGCCTCGACACCCAGCGAGCGCGTGGGGCGCTACCAGCTCCTCGAGCCGATCGGCAATGGTCCGTGCGGTGTCGTCTCGCGCGCGAAGGTATTCGGCGTCGCCGGGTTCGAGCGCCAGTTCGCGGTGAAGCGCTTCCATCCCGAGCTGACGATCACGAACGCACTCGCGCAGGCGCTGTCTGCTGCCGCGCGAGCGTATGGATCACTCGAGCACCCGCGGATCGCGCGGATGAGCGAGTTCGGCGTCGCGCAGGGCCAGACGTTCACCGCCGTCGAGTACGTCGCCGGGCTCGACTCCGCGCGGCTCGTCGCGGAGGCACGGCTCGCCGGGATGTCGCTCGCCGCGGGCGGTGCACTCGCGTTGATCTCGCAAGCCGCGCGCGCGGTCGGGTACGCGCACGGACGCGGGCTCACGCACCTTGGCCTCTCGCCGACCAACATGATCGTCAACGTCGATGGTGACGTGAAGATCACGGACTTCGGCATCCTCGCCGCCGGCCTGCCGCAGCGGGCGGTCGATGTCGCGCGTCTGCAGCACCGCATCCAGTACCTCGCGCCAGAGCAAGTCGCGTCCGAGGCCACCTCGGCGGCGACCGACGTGTTCGTGCTCGGCGTGATCGCGTACGAGCTCGTCACCGGTCAACGTACGTTCCGCGGCGATACTCCGCAGCAGATCGCGCAGTCGATCATGGCCGGGCCACCGTCGGAGCCCGCGCTTCCGCGGCCGATCGTTCGGGTGCTGCATCGCTGCCTCGCGCGGTCTCCGTTCGAGCGGTTCCCCGATGCACGCGCGCTCGCCGATGCGCTCGATGCAGCTCTGCGCGTCGCGCCGGTGCCGGGCACGCGCAAGGACATCGGCTCGCAGGTGAAGGCCACGCTCGATCGCCTGCAGCAGCTCAACGATAGCGAGCTGTCGGGCATGGTCGCGCTCAACGTCGGAACCGGTCCCGGGCCGCGCTCGCCGGCACCGGAGATCCCCACGCTCGGCCGCGATTCGCACGCGGAGCTCGCGACCCACGAGTTCGTGCGCCCCGACGTCCCGGTGCACGGACCTTCGGCGCTCGTCGGTCCGTCGGTGACGATGCCCGACATGCCGCGGCCGATGACGACGATGACCGGGCTGGCACCGCCGCCGATCCCGGTGCCGCCCGGCGTCCACACGCTGTCCGCAGCGCCACCTCCGCCGATGCGTGATGCACCGGCGACTCTGATCGGGATCTCGGCGAAGGCACCGCCGGTCCCGGCGAAGGTGCCTGCGATTTCCGCGCGCCACCCACCGTCCAATCCGCCGTCGTCGGCTGGTGAGACCGCGCCGATGATCCCGAAGATCCCCGCGCGCGCCGACACGCAGGAACCGACGCGCGAGCGCGGCTTCGATCCGGGCGCCCTCTTTGGCGACAACAACTCGCCGCCGTTCGTCGACGATAGCAAGAGAGGCATCACGCCCACGTCTCCGGTAGCGATGCCGCGCACGCGCACGAGCGAACGCGAGATCCGGACCAGCGAGATGTCGCCGCTGCAGGGCGAGATGCTGCGCGAGGCCGCGAAGGCGCCCGAGGAGCAGCTCGCGCGCGTGTGGCGCGAGACCTCCGAGTTCCCCGAGGTGCAGATCGAGGAGGATCGGCCCAGCGCGCCGATGTTCTCCGTCGATCAGGTACCCGCAGCTGCGCTTCCGCGTCCCGAGCCCGCCGTCCCGCCGGTGATGGGCGCGCGTCCGGGTTCCTCCGTCGTCGAGGGCGAGGCCGGAATCCCGTCGCTGACCGAGGCCGCGCCGCCGGCCCCTCGACGCTCCTCGAAGACGGCGCTGGTGCTCGGGTTCGCGTTCGTCGCACTCGCCGGCGCGGGCATCGCGGCGTGGCAGCTGATGAAGACCGACGACGGCACCACGGCCGGGTCCGGATCGAACGTCGTCGTAACGCCGCAACCTCCCGCCGATGCCGCGGTCGTCGCCACTGCGAGACCCGATGCCGCGCAGGTCGCGACCGCGACGATCGATGCGGGCACCGCTGCGAAGAGCCCCGACGCACAGGTCGCGGCGCCGCCCGCCGACGCCGCCGTTGTCGCAACGACGAAGCCCGATGCCGCTGTCGCGACGAATCCGACGAATCCGACGAACACCGACAAGCTCACGATCACGTCGACGCCCGCGGGCGCGCGTGTCTACATCGACGGCTCGGATGCCGGCGTCACGCCGCTGAACCGCGAGGGTTCACCCGATCGCCACACGATCGCGCTCCTCCTCGCCGGCCACGATCTCTACATCGCGCAGGTCGACGGCCACGGCGCGTTCGCGATCCCGCTGAAGGAAGTCACGCCGCCCGCGGGCCCCGCTGGTATCAAGGTCCTCAAGTGCAAGGACAAGGATCGCTACTACGTCTTCCTCGACGGCAAACCGACCGGAATGATGTGCCCGACCGAGCGCATCGAGACCGAGCTCGGCACGCACACCGTCGAGGTCTACGACGCGGTCAGCGAGGCGAAGAAGAAGTGGGATGTCGTCGTGAAGGACACCCGGCTATCGCACCGCATCAAGATCGAGTAGCGAGCTAATCGTCGGCCGCGGGCTCTTCGTCGCCGTCGAGCTTCTGGCGCGGATCGAGGCCGTACTTGCGGATCAGCTCGCGGAGGTGCTTGCGATCGATCTGCGCCTCGCGCGCCGCGGCCGACAGGTTCATCTTGTGCCGCCGCATGAGGTCTTCGATGTACTCGCGCTCGAACATCTCGACGAGCTGGCCCTTCGCCTCCTTGAACGGGAGGTCGGTGCGGATGCCCAGGCTCGGCGCGGCTTCACTGACGAGCGCGTCCTCGAGGTTGATCGTGTTGCCGCGCGCGAGGAGGCACGCGCGCTCCATCACGTTGCGGAGCTCGCGCACGTTGCCCGGCCAGCTGTGGCGAACGAGTCGCGCCATGTCCTCCTGCGTGACGGTGAGGCCGGGGCCGAAGCCGTTGACGAAGTGCTGGATGAGCAGCGGGATGTCGCTCCCGCGCTCGCGCAACGGCGGCACGCTGACACGGATGACCGCGAGGCGGTAGTAGAGATCCTCGCGGAACGCCTTCTTCGCGACCTCCGCGCGCAGATCGCGGTTCGTCGCGGCGACGACGCGCACGTCGATCTTCTCGTACGTGTTCGAGCCGACCTTGCGAACGGCGCGCTTGTCGAGCACGCGCAGCAGCGAGGGCTGCAGGTCGAGCGCCATCTCGCCAATCTCGTCGAGGAAGATCGTGCCGCCGTGCGCTTCGGCGAAGGCACCACGACGATCCGTGATCGCGCCGGTGAAGGATCCCTTCACGTGACCGAACAGCATCGATTCGATCAGCTCGCGCGGGACGGAGCCGCAGTCGAACACCACGAACGGGCCATCGCGGCGCGGCGAGTGGTTGTGGACTTCCTCGGCGATCAGCTCCTTGCCGGTGCCGGTCTCGCCCTCGATCAAGACGGTCGCGTTCGTGGCGCCGACCTCCTCGAGGAGCGTGAACATCTGGCGCATCTTCGTGTCGCCACCGACGATCGTGCCGAACGCAGCCTGCGCGCTCGGCTCGGGATCGACGATCTCCTCGTCGGGGAGGAACTTGATCACGGTGCGGCCGAGCTTGATCTCGGCTCCGAAGCCGATCGTGAGGCGCTCGAAGCGAGAGCCCGCGATGAACGTGCCGTTGGTCGACCCGCAGTCGATCATCATCACTTCATCGCCGATGAGCTGCGCCTCGACGTGCTTGCGGGAGACGGTCTTGTCCGTGAGCACGAGGCTGCACTGCGGACCGGAGCCGAACGAGACCGATTCACCAGTCTTGGTCAGCCGTACCGCCTCACCGCGGTCGGGACCCTTGATGACAATGAAAATGCCACCCTGGGTCTGCCGCGAGTACGACGGCGCGTCGTCGAGCAACGCCGTGACGTTGGAGCGATCCTTCGACATCTTCTCCCGGCCACGCCATCGTAGCCCCGGGCCAACCCCGTGTAAATACGCGCCCGGCTTACTTCTCTTTCACGGTGACGTCGGGCCCCGACATCGCGACGACCGCGGCTGCAATACCGGCAGCGAGCAACACAAGAATCACGATCACCCAGGGCATCCTGCTCTTCGTGCGGCGGCCCGCGGTCGACGGCCGGGGGACGGGCGTAGGGGCCACACGCATACCCGCCGGAGACTGCTGCGGGACCGGCGGTGGGGGACGCCGCGGGGCCGGCAGCGGCGAGGGCGCGGAGTCGATCAGGCGGGGGCCCGAGTCGAGTGTGGGTCCCTTGTTGAGATCGACGAGCGGCTTCCCGCCCTCCACCTCGAGATCCATCATGTTGATGATCGAGGTCAGCTCGACGCCCGCGAACTTGCCGACCTCGGTCTTCGGGCGCGAAGGACGATCACTACCGTGCGGTGTCTTCGCACGGGAGAGCGCGATCGAGTGGATCGACACCGGCCCGATCCCGAGATCCTCGTCCTGGTTGTCCTCGTCCTCGTCGTCCTCCGCACTCGCGTCGTAGACCTCGGTGCCGGCGCGCTTGCCCTCGACATAGCCGAGGTCGTCATCGTCGTCGTCACCGCGCCACTGATCCGTGGGTCCGCAGGTCGCGAGCAGCTCGCGAGCGAGATCCGGCGCGTTGATCAGGAGACCGTTTCGATGCGCGCAGCGCGTGAGCGCTTCGTTGAGCTCGCCCGCCGTCTGGTAGCGATCGTCGGGCGAGATCGAGAGCGCCTTCTTCATGATCGCGTCGAGATCCGCCGGTACGCCGGGCACCTTCTTCGAGATGCTCGGCACCTGCTGCGAATAGATCTCCTCGGCGGAGGTCGTCAGGCCGGCGTGCACGAACAGGCGCTCGCCGGTCAGCACCTCGTACATGCACACCGCGAGCGAGTAGAGGTCGCTACGGTGGTCGAGCGGCTCGCTCTTCGCCTGCTCGGGCGACATGTAGCCGATCTTTCCCTTCACCTTGTAGAAGAGCGAGTTGTGCGTGGCCGCCTTCGCGATGCCGAAGTCGGTCAGCTTCACCTCGCCGGTGTACGAGAGCAGGATGTTCGACGGCGAGACGTCGCGGTGGATGAGCTTGAGCGGCTGGCCGTCGAAGTCGCGCTTGACGTGCGCATACGCGAGCGCGCTCAGCGTCTCGCGGCAGATCCGGATCGCCGCCGCCGGAGAGAACCGCTTGCCGCGCCGTCTCGCCCGCTTGATCAGGCTCCGGAGATCCCCGCCCGGCAGGTACTCCATGACGATGAAGTACTCGCCGCCCGCGGTGACGAGATCGATGGTGTGGACGATGTTCGCGTGATCGAGCGTGGCGGAGAGCTTGGCCTCGCGGAGGAAGAGGTCGATGAACTCCTCCTGCTGCGTGAACTCCGGCAGCAGTTGCTTCAGCACGACCTCCATCTCGAAGCCGCCGGCGCCGAGCTTCTTGCCGACATAGATCGCACCCATGCCGCCCTCGGAGAGATGCTCCAGGACGACGTAGCGATCGATCGGTGCTCCCCCGACGTCGACCATGAGCGCGCAGTGTAACATCCCGAGTCCATGAGCGATGCGAACCGCTACCGCCTGGATCCGTTGCGCGATGCACGGACTCGCGACGAGAAGGTTCGCAAGGGCGAGCTAGCGGGCGCGGTCGGGGAGGCTCGCAGCACCGAAGTGGAGCTCGCGCGCGCGACCGAGCGTGTTGCCAGCGCCCGCGCGGCGCTCGACGCTGCACGCGCACCGACCGTGGCTGGGAGCGCCGCGGCGATCCTCCGTGGCGAGCAGTTCGTGGTGCGCAGGCGGCGCGAGCTCGAGCGCGCGATCGACGCCAGGCTACGCGCCGACGCAGCGCATCGGGGTCAGCTCGACGCGGTCGATACCGCACGAGGCCGGCTCGCATATGCCCGGGGCCAGCGCGAGGTCATCGAGCGACACTTCGCACAGTGGCGGACACAGCGTCGCAAGCTGGCGGAACGCCGAGAGGATTGACGCTCCCGTGCAACCCCCTCCTGGGGGTCGTGTCTCCTTCGCATGCGCAGCTTCTTGATTGCCGCTCTGATCGCCCTCCCCGCCACCGCCCTCGCTCAGCCGGCCAAGGCCGCCGACGTCACGACGATGGCCTCCGATGACTGTGCGAAGGCGCGCAAGGCCGGAAAGACCTGCGTGCTCACGATCGAGGACGAGGACGTCACGGGCGGCGTTCCCACGCACGACAACATCGGCAGCGGCTTCATCACGTTCGGCGACCACGGAAGCCTGATCAAGATCCGCCGCGACTTCATCACCGAGATCCTCCGGACCGCGGAAGACATCGACTAGTCAGGCCGTCTATCATCGGCGCGATGCGCCGCCTCCTCGTGCTCGCCGCGCTCGCGATGCTCGGGTGTACCGAGACGCGGAGCGCCCGCTGCAAGGAAGTCTGCAAGCGCGAGGCGGAGTGTGTCGATTCGACCGGCAGCAAGATGCCGTTCGACGAGAAGGAATGCGTCGCCGCCTGCGCCGCGCTCGAGGCCGACAAGGCTGACAACGGAGCGAAGGTCGAGCGCCACATCGATTGCGTGCACAAGCAGCAGCAGTGCAGCGCGATCCTGGAGTGCAAGTAGTGCTCTCCGCGACGAGCGTCCGCCCGTTCGGGCAGAGCACGTTCAAGACGACGATCTTTCTCGAGCGCAGATTCCGCGCGCACCTCGTGGTCCGCGACCGCCTGCTGTTCGACTCCGCGTTCTCTCCGCCGGCGAAGAAGGCGAGCGCGTTCGTTCATCTCTACGCGAGCCTCAGGGGTAGCTTCTCGCTCGATCGCGGCGAGCCGGTGACCGGTCCGCAGGCCTACGTGCTCGCCGAGAACGAGTTCGATCGCGTGACACCGGGTGCACCGACCTTCCGCTCGTGGGGAGCACCCGGCACGATCTGCGAGCTGCGGGTCCCCGCGAGTGATCTGCGCCGCCCGATCGGCCTGCGCAACGGTCAGCTCGAGCTTCCCCCACCGGTGTGGGACGCGTACGCCGCGCTCGAGGCCGCGCCCGGCGAGTCCGCACTGCATCAGTTGATCGTGCGGCTGGGCGAGGCCGGGGTGCTGTCGAGTGATCTCACGTCGAGCGTCGTCGCCGAGGAGCCGGAGCGGTTCGTGCGGCTGTGGACGGTGCTGAAGCCGCTGTACGAGGACCTCGCGGTGTCGGCGTCGCTGAAGCAGATCGCGATCGTCGCGAAGCTCTCGCTGCGCCAGCTCGGCCGCGATCTCGGCGATCTGACGCGCACGTTCGGGCTGTTCGGCGCCGGGTTCCGCGATGCGATGCGCGTGCTGCGCCTCCGCGCCGCGGTGGTGTTCCTCTCCGCGCCGGGAGCCACACCGAGCGAGGTGGCGAAGGTCGTCGGTTACGGCAGTCTCGACGCGATGGGCCGCGCGTTTCGAGATGCGCAGCTACCCGCACCGAGCATCGTGCAGGAGGCCGTGCGTTATCCTCTGGGTCTGGCGGAAGCCGGCTGAGCCGGGCGACCGACCACGCGCTCGAGCAGCTCGAGATCGACCGGCTTGACCAGGTGCTCGTCGCAGCCCGCTTCGCGCGAGCATTTTCGGTCGGACTCCATGCCGTAGCCGGTGACCGCGATGATCCGCGCGTCGCACGTGCGCGGATCGTCGCGTAGCGCAGCCGCGACCTCGTAGCCGTTCATCCCGGGGAGGCCGATGTCGAGCAGCACGACCGCCGGTGTCAGGTCGCGCGCCATCGCGACGGCCGTGGGACCATCCGCAGCGTGATGCGCCTCGTGGCCCCACGCACCTAGCAGCGCGACGATCATTTCGGCTGCATCGAGATTGTCGTCGACCACGAGCACGCACGTCTGCGCGGAGGCCGCTCGCTCGACCCGTGGCGGATCGAGGGCGATGCGCGGTTCGGCGGCGGGAATCCGCACCGTGAACCGGCTGCCGATGCCGACCTGGCTCGTCACGTCGACACGCCCACCGTGGAGCTGCGCGAGCTGGTGGACGACCGTGAGTCCGACGCCGAGCCCGCCGGAGCGGCGATCGACCGACGGAGAGAGCTGCACGAACGGCTGGAAGATCAGGGGCAACACCGACGCCGGGATGCCGACGCCCGTATCTGAGATCTCGATCACCGCCGTCCCCGACTCGTGTGCGACCGCGATCTCGATCACGCCACCTTCCTGCGTGTACTTCGCTGCGTTGAGCAAGAGGTTCGTGATCATCTGCTCGAGACGCACGCGATCCGCAGTCACGTGCACGCGATCGCGGACCCAGAGTTGCACCGCGTGGCGCTTGGCATCGAACTGCACCCGCGTGGCGTCGAGCGCGCGCCGCACCACATCGGACACCTCGAGCAGCTCGAGAGCGAGCGAAACCTTGCCGCGGGTCACGCGCGCGGCGTCGAGCAGGTCGTCGACGAGACGCGAGAGCTGCGCGGTCTGCCGCTCGAGCACCGCCTCCGCGCGCATCACGATGCCTGGATCGCTCGGACCGCTGCGCAGGAGCTCGAGGGCCGCCGAGATCGCAGCCATCGGGTTGCGCAGCTCGTGACCGAGCATCGCGAGGAAGTCATCCTTGCGGCGCGACTGCTCCTCGAGCTCGGCGTTGAGCCGCGCGGACTCTGCGAGCGCGCGCTCGATATCGGTGCGTGCAGCGTCGAGCGCGCATGCGAGGTCGCGGGCCTGGACTCCCCCGAGCTTCGCGACTCGTGCCTCGCCGTCGGAGAGGAACACGTTGTGCTCCGCGCGCAACATCGCACCGACGAGCGGGAAGTAGTCGAGCACGCTCGTCAGCAGATCGGCATAGGGCTCGTTGCCGAGCATGATCAACGCGACGCCGTCGGTCCCGACGTGCGCGAACGCGGGCAGCGCAGGTCCATCGCCACCGTCGAGCTCGCCGCGGTGCATCCCCGGGACGGTGAGCTCGTGAACGAACGAGCGCCACTTCGGGCCACCCGACAGCGCGTGCGAGAAGCCCGGCGCTGGAAGCATCACGTCGAGCACCGTGTCGCGCAGATAGATCACGACGCGCGCGACGCCGAGAGCATGCGCGAGCTCGGTGGCCGCTTGTTCGCGGCCGGCGACGTCGGAGAACCGAGACAACAACTTCACGTGGGCAGACACTAGCGGGCGTTCTCGACGAAGAACGGTCGGCTAACCGCTTCCTCACCAGTGCGCCCACGCGCGATCACAGCATCGGGGAAATCACGTAGTAGGTCAGCGCGGCGAGCACGACGCCGAGCCCCGACACGGCGACGATGCCGCTGACCGGCAGCGAAGCACCTTCGGGCCGCGGCAGCTCGCGCGCGGTCTGCTTCGGATCGATGAAGAGCAGCCATGCGGTGACCCCGATCTGGATCGCCGCAACGACGAGATAGCAGCGGGCGTAGTCGCTGTCGAGCCACGAGGTCAAGGTGGACGAGAACCTGAAGCCCGCCGTCGTCGAGAAGTTCGCGAGCGCCATGTACGCGGTGAACTGTGAAGCTCCGATGCGCGCCCATGACACATCCATGCAGAGGGCAAACAGCGTCACCGTCATGATCGAGGTCGCCAGCGTCTGGAGCATGGCGGTCGCGTAGATGAACGCGTCGCTATCCCAGTACTGCGTGAGCGACCCGAAGACGATCCAGACCACGGCCAGCGAGATCGATGCGATCGCGGCGAGCTTGCGCCGGCCCACCACATCCGCGAGCCAGCCGCCGAGGACCGCGCCACCGAATCCGGCGGCGAGCCCGAGGCCTCCGGTCAGCCGGGCGTACTCCTCCGGAGTCCACTTCAGATTCTGCGTGAACAGCACGAAGCCGTTCGCGGTCACGACGCCGAGCGCGAAGTTCACGCTCAGCATCAGCAGCGCGGTGATCAGCACCGAGCGCACCGAGAACACCTCGACGAGCCCCCGCAGCACATCGCCGAGCCTGGGTCGCTCCTCGAGCGGCTTCGGCGTCTCGCGGACGAGCAGCGGCACCATCATGATCGCGACGAGGATCGCGGTCTGCACGATCAGCGCGGTCTCGAGGTTCGACGCCGCGACGATCGTCGCCATGACGCTGCCGCCGATGATGCCGCCGCCGTACTTCGACGCGTACATGAGGCCGTTCGCGCGGCCGCGCTCGTGCTCCTCGAGCAGATCGACGGCGAGCGCATCGACCGCGACGTCCTGCAGCGAGTTGAACACCGTGTGGACCAGGACGATCCACGCGAGCATCTTCAGATCGACCGTCAGATCCGGGATCAGGATCATCGACAGGATCGTCAGCGCCATCATCCCCTGCGCGAACACGATCCACGGGCGCCGCCGACCGAACCGCGGCAGCGTGTACGCGTCGATGATCGGTCCCCACACCCACTTGAAGGAGTACGGCAGCGTCGTCATCGCGAGCGCCGAGCCGATCGCAGCCGTGTCGAGCCCGCGCTCTCCGAGGTACGCCGGGATGGTCACCGCGGTGAAGCCCCAGGGGATGCCCTGCGCCACGTACAGCGTGCACAGCGTGAAGAGTCGCAGCCAGCGTCGTTCCGCGAGGCTCATGGTCTCAGCCGGAACATCGTATCCTTATTGGTGGGGGAAACATGAGTCAGCTGCACGTGTGGGGTGTGATGGCGAGGGGCTCGCTCTCCGGTGGAGCGTGGCTCGTCATCATCCTCGTGATCCTCGCGATCATGGTCCTCAGCTGGTACTTCAGCGAGGCGCAACGGACGAAGCGACAGCTGCTCGCGGCCAAGCCGTGGACGCTGAGCGAGCTGCCCGAGGATACGCACGGCCGCGTGATCGGTCAGGCGCATGCGATCGGCGAGCAGCTGCAGGGGCCGCTGACCGGCCGCCCGTGCGTCTACTACGTCGCGATGGTCGAGGAGCAGCGCTCGACAGGTCGCTCGACGTACTGGAAGACGATCGTGTCGGAGACCCGCGGTGTTCCGTTCATGATCGAGGACGGCACGGGCCGGGCGATCGTCGATCCGAACGGCGCGCAGGTCGCGCTCGACTTCGATGGCACCAGCAAGTCGGGCACGTTCAACGACGCTGACCCGGTTCAAGAAGCCTTCCTCGCGCGCCACGGTCACAAGAGCGAAGGCTGGGTCTTCAACAAGTCGCTGCGCTATCGCGAGGCGATCATCGAGATCGGGGAGACCGTCGCCGTGCTCGGCTCCGGCGTTCGGGAGCCCGATCCGAACGCGGCTCCGGAGGCCGCGTATCGCGGGGCCCCGCCCACGCGGCTCCGGCTGACCAGCTCGCCGAAGTTTCCGCTCGTCATCAGCGACGACCCGACGACCACGCGTACGAGCTGAATCCCGCGCGGCAGGGTGCGACAGCGTCCCTCCTGCGACGATCGGTGCGACAGGTCTCAGCCTCGCAAAACGCAGTGCAAGTGACCGAAATTCGGTAGGTTCGAATTGGCTCGTCTGTTGAACATGGTGGTACTCGCGGCGTGAATGCCGCATCGAAAAGAAAGAAGGAGCCACCATGACCCGACTCGACACCATCGCTACCCGCCAGAAGAAGAGCTTCGTTCGTGACGTGGTGTTTGCCGCGTTCGTGGCCCTCGCCGCGGTCGTGTCGATCACCGGCGTTGGCACCGCGGTCGCCGCGTCCAGCACGCACGTAGCCCAGCGTTAGTCGTGTAGGGTCCGTGCCATGGCAGGCACGGTCCACGTCATCGACCACCCACTCGTCCAGCACAAGCTGACGCTGATGCGGTCCAAGGAGACCAGCACCAGCAAGTTCCGGAGCCTGCTCCGGGAGATCAGCATGCTCCTCGCCTATGAGGTGTGGCGCGATCTCAAGACGTCGCTCGTCGACATCGAGACGCCGATCGCGCCGATGAAGGCACCGATGCTCGACGGCAAGAAGACCGCGATCATCGCGATCCTCCGCGCCGGCGGCGGCATCCTCGAAGGCATGCTCGACGTGCTGCCCTCGGCGCGCATCGGCCACATCGGCCTCTATCGCGATCCGAAGACGCTCGAGCCCGTCGAGTACTACTACAAGGTCCCCGAGAGCCTCGACAGTCGCGAGGTGATCGTGGTTGACCCGATGCTCGCCACCGGCAACTCCGCCGTCGCAGCCGTCGCGCGTCTGAAGGAGAGCAACCCGCGCTCGATCAAGTTCGTGTGCCTGCTCACCTGCCCCGAGGGCATCAAGGTGTTTCACGCGGCGCACCCCGAGGTCCCGATCTACACGGCGGCGATCGACGAGCGGCTCAACGAGAAGAGCTACATCGTCCCCGGCCTCGGCGACGCAGGCGATCGCCTGTTCGGGACGAAGTGATGCGCGCGCTCGCGATCGTGCTGCTGCTCGTCCCTGCCATCGGACACGCGGACTCGTACGTCGAGCTCGGCGGTGGCCTGAACATCCCGGTCTCCGACGACGAGTACACCCGCTACGTCGAACCGAGCCCGAATCTGTTCGTGCGGATCGGCGGCGGTGGCCCGCGGGTCGGCGGGATGTTCAGCGTCGACTGGACACCGCTCGCATCCGACGACGGGCAGTTTGTCGACTTCAACCGGTTCCGGATCCTCGGGCACGTGGTCGCGCGCGGTAAGGCGGGGCCCAAGGTCGAGCTCGCCGGCCGCTTCGGCGCGGGCATCGACATCATGCGCCTTGCGGTCGATGCCACGATCCTGGGCATTCGCTTCGAGGGCTCCGACACCGACCTGGGTTTCGCGCTCGAGGTCGGCGGCGGCGCGTGGTTCACGGTCGGCGCGGGCTCTACCCAGGTCGGGGTCGAGCTGGTGCTTCCGATCGCCTATCACGCGACCGAGGGCAACCCGAACAACCCCACGGACCCCGACAACGCGCGGTTCGAATACACCAGCGTCGACCTCCAGATCCTCGGGGGTGTGCGCCTGCGTCTCTGACGCGCTTTTTGCGCCTCGGTTACGCGCCGGAAACATGAATCCCCTGACGATTGGGGCATGAACACTGGCGACACCGCGTGGCTGCTGATCTCGGCAGCGCTCGTGATGCTCATGACCCCCGCCCTCGCGCTGTTCTACGGCGGCATGGTGCAGGGGAAGAACGTCCTCTCGACGTTCATGCACAGCTTCTTCGCGCTCGGGCTCGTCACCGTGCAGTTCGCACTGGTCGGTTACTCGCTGTGCTTCGGCACGAGCTGGAACGGTCTCATCGGCGGCTTTGACTTCGTCGGCCTCGCAGGTGTCGGTACCGGGCCCATGACCGAGGGCGCGACCGTCCCGCACTTCGCGTTCATGATCTACCAGTGCATGTTCGCGGTGATCGCCCCGGCGCTGATCTCCGGTGCGTACGCCGAGCGCTTCAAGTTCTCGGCGTACTGCCTGTTCACCGTGCTGTGGGCGACGTTCGTCTACGATCCAATCGCGCACTGGTCGTGGGCCACCGAGGGCTGGCTCATGAAGCTCGGTGCGATCGACTTTGCCGGCGGCACCGTCGTTCACCTCTCGTCGGGTGTCTCGGCGCTGGTGATCGCGCTCGTGCTCGGCAAGCGCAAGGGCTATCCGACCACGCGCCACCCGCCGCATGATCTGACGATGACCGTCGTCGGCGCCGGCATCCTGTGGTTCGGCTGGTTCGGCTTCAACGCGGGCGGCGGCTCGCTCTCCGACGGCCGCGCGTCGATGGCGCTCGTCAACACGCACCTCGCGGCGGCGACTGGTGCGCTGACCTGGTGCATCGTCGAAGGCGCGCGGATCAAGAAGGCCACGATGCTCGGCTTCGCATCCGGGCTCATCGCCGGTCTCGTCGCGATCACGCCCGCCGCGGGCTTCGTGTCGCCGATGGCAGCACTCGCGATCGGCGCGATCGCCGGTGCGGTGTGCTACGGCGCGGTGCTCCTGAAGGCGAAGCTCGGCTACGACGACGCCCTCGACGCGTTCGGCGTGCACGGTGTCGGCGGCGCGACCGGCGCGCTGCTCACCGGCATCCTCGCGATGGAGATCTACGGCGGCGGCGTGTCGCTGCTCGGCAAGCAGGCGATCGCGATCGGCGCCGCGGGCGCGTGGTCCGCGGTGGTCACGTTCGTCCTCCTGAAGGGCATCGATCTCGTCGTCGGCCTGCGCGTCGACCCAGAGGTCGAGCACGACGGCCTCGATGGTGCACTCCACGGGGAGTCCGCCTACGGCGGCGCCGGCTCGGCGACGCACGGGGGCTGAGCCGGGCAATTCCGCTATAGCAGATGCACCCGTGATATACGTTCACGGGCCCAGGTGAAGAAGAAACCCGTGACCAAGCCGGCCACCGCCGAGGTGCCGATCGTTCCCACTCCGACCAGCGCCGCGGGACCCGCCGAGGCGCAGACCGATCTCGCACCGGTGGTCGGCGGGAACCTTCGTCGTCTCCGCACGCGCCGCGGTCTCTCGCTCGAGCGCCTGGCCCAGATCTCGGGCGTGTCGCGCGCGATGCTCGGCCAGATCGAGCTCGGCCAGTCCGCACCGACGATCAACGTGCTGTGGAAGATCGCCCGCGCACTCGAGGTCACGTTCTCCGCTCTGATCTCGGCACGCACGCAGTCCGGTGCGCTCGTGCTGCGCTCCACCGACTCGAAGATCCTCACGAGCAAGGACCGCAGCTTCAGCTCGCGCGCCCTGTTCCCGTTCGACGAGCCGCGTCGTGTCGAGTTCTACGAGCTGCGCCTGTCGGCCGGCTCCATCGAGGACGCGGATGCGCACCCGCCCGGTACCAGCGAAAACCTCGTGGTCACCGCCGGGACCGTCGAGATCGACGTCGCGGGCGACACGCACAAGCTCGAGGCAGGTGACTCGATCCTGTTCGAGGCCGACACGCCGCACGCGTATCGCAACGTCGGGCGCAACGAGGCCGTGATGTACCTCGTGATGACGTACGCCGAAGAGATCGGCTGATCAGCGGCAGCACTTGTCGCGCTTGGCCGTGAGCTCCTGCACGAGCTCCGGGTCCGGCGGCAGCTTCGCGAGAACCGCGAACGCGGTCTCGAATTCCTTGTCTGCCTCGACTCGCTTCCCTAGGTTCCCGAGTCCGACGCCGAGACCGGCGTGACTCTCGGCGAGGTCTTTCTGCGACTTCGTGCTGGTCGGGTCGCTTGCCGCGAGCTTCTCGGCGATCGCGAAGTCCGCGCGGTATTCGACGAGGGCAGCAACATGCTCCCCAAGATCCGTCAGCAGCTCGGCGAGCTCGGAGTGCATCACGGATAGATCACGCTGCCTGCTGCGATCCGCGGGAGCGGCGTTGGCTAGCTCGGTCGCGATCTCGAGAGCGGCGACCGCGGCCTGCTTTGCCGCCGCACGTTCGTCGGTCTCCTTCAGCACGGAAGCGTGGCGGCTGTAGGCGCTCATCAACGACCTGCGATGCGCGGCATTCTTCGGGTTCCGCGTTGCCACGGCCAAGCGGCGCTCGGTAGCGCGCGCGGCGAGCTCGGTCGCCCGCTTCCAGTTCTTCGCCGCGCCCTCGAGCAGGACGAGCCTGTCGAGTGCTGTCGCGTGCTCGCCTGTCAGATCGTCGTTCTCGGGTGACCGCGCCGAGGCGCGTTCTGCGATCGTGAGCGCGGCCTCGGCGTGCGTGCGCGCAGCCGGAAAGTCCTTCAGCTTCACGAGCGAGCTCGCGAGGATTCGGTTCATCGTTCCCACGTCGCGCTCGGCCACCGCGTTGCGCGGATCCGCATCGTGCGCCTTCTGCACGATCGCGAGCGCGGCACGGAACGCCGTGAGTGCGCCGGGCGAATCACCCGTACTCGCGCGGAGGCCGCCGAGCCGCTGCAGCGACAGAGCCAGTGCGCGCTGTGCGGTCCAGCGCTTGTCACGTCCCGCAAGCTGCGTGCGCAGATCGACTGCGCGCTGGAGCTGCTCGGCGGCACCCGTGCTGTCGCCACTGCTCGCCAACAGCTCGGCGAGGGTGACCGCGAGCCCGGCGCGAGCTTCGACAAGTCGATCCGCCAACGGCGCGGGGACCTCGCGCTTCGCGCCCAGGAGTGCTTCGGCCCGCCGTGCCTCCTCGAGGCCCGCCTTCGTCTCGCCGTTCTCCCCGAGCTGTTCTGCGAGCTGGCCACGGCGCTGTGCGAGCGCGAATGTCAGCTCGAGGTTGGCGGGCTCCTCGGCGTGGAGCGATTCCATGCGCGACACACCGTCGCGGTAGTGCGCGAGCGTGGCTTGCTTGTCCCCGCGTGCTTGCGCGATGTCACCGAGCACCATCGAGAACGCCGCTCGGTCCGCACGGGGTGGTACCTGCGGCGAGCGCAGTCGATCGAAGGCAGCGATAGCCGACTTCACCGCGGAGGTTGCACCGTCGAGATCGCCCTTCGTACGAAGTGCGTCTGCCAGGTTCTTGTAGGCCATCATCAACCCGATGTTGGAGTTCCCGCTCTGGTCAGGGTGACCCTCGAACGTCTTGATCACCGTGCGCGACACCGGATCCAGCAGGTCGACGCGATTCAGCAGCTCCAGCTGTTCACGCAGATCGTTCTGCATGTACCAGACGAGCGAGAGCGCTTGCTCGCTGCGACTATCGGCGAGCGCACGCTGCGCATTCGCCTCGCGACGCTCGGCCATGATGTTGTAGACGCTGTAGACGCCGAGCACGAGGAGTGCCACGAGCGCGACAGCCGAGGTCACCAGAATTGCGCGGTGCCTGCGCATCCAGCGGCCGAGGAGCTGACCGGTCGTGTATCGATGCGCGCCGACGAGCTGACCGGTCTGAAATCGACGAAGATCCTCGGCGAGCTCGCGTGCCGACGGATAGCGGTCCGAGCGCTCGCGCGCCATCGCCCGCCCCGTGATCGCGACGAGCTCTGCGGGTACATCGGAGGGAAGCGCCTCGGGTGGACCCTCGATCACGATCTCGAGCAGCTCCTCGACCGTGCGCGCCGTGTACGGTGGCCGACCGGCACACAGCTCGTAGAGGATCGCGCCGATCGCATAGACGTCGGCGGTGCGGTCGACCTCCTCGCCGCGCGCCTGCTCGGGTGGCAGGTACATCGGTGTTCCGATCACCGAACCCGCCGTCGTCAGGTCGCCGCTCTGCGCGCTGCCGTCGATGGATGCGAGCTCGTCGCTCCCGAGCTCCTTCGCGAGGCCCCAGTCGATGACGACGGTCTCGCCGAACTCGCCGACCATCACGTTCTGCGGCTTGAGATCGCGGTGGATGATTCGCAGCTGGTGCGCGTACGCGACAGCATCGGCGACCGCGAGCACGTTCGGGACGAGCGCGAGGCGATCGCGACGATCCTTCCGCTCCGCGAACAGCTTGTCGAGCGAGCGACCCGCGATCACGCGCATCGCGAAGAACGGCTCGCCGCTCGGCCACTTGCCGGCCTCGTGGATGCCGACGATACCGGGATGCTCGAGCCGTGCGGTCAGCGCTGCTTCGCGCTCGAACCGCGCTCGCGCCGCGGGGTGATCGATGCGCAGCTCCTTGATCGCGACCTTGCGACCGAGCCGTGCGTCGTGCGCGATCACGACCTTGCCCATGCCGCCCTCGGCGAGCAGCTGGCGATCGGTGTAGAGCCCGCGCTCGACGACGCCGAGCGAGATCGCGGTGGCGGTCGAGGTGCGCGCAGCTTCCTGGCTGTCGATCGTCGCGGCGCTTCCGGGCTCGGTGTCCGCTGCCGTCGGGGCCATTGGGTCCGTCGCCTGCTCCACCATGCGAGCTACCTTACGCTCAGAATGAACCGACCGCCGCGAGCCCGCCGCCGCCGGCGTCGAACCAGCCGGTCACGGTGGTCTGCTTGCTGCTCCCGCGGTGGGTCGCGTACCAGACGATGCCCGCTGTCACGAGCACCCCGCCGCCGATCAGCGCGCCGACGCCGAGCTTGCCGCGCGACTCGGCGCGATCCTCGAGGCGCTGGAACTCGCCGTAGCTCGGCGCACTCGCCTTGTCCTTGTCGGCGGAGCGGGCCTGCACGAGGAACACGCCGCCGACGCCGAGCCCGATCACTCCGACACCGACGAGCGCGCCGCCGACTGGATCCTTCCACCACGCGTGCGACGACTCCTGCTGCTGCGGCGGCGGAGGTGGCGGCGGCGCGGGCGCGGGCTGCGCGACCACCGGGATCTCCGGCTCCTTCGGCGGCTGTGCAGCGAGGATCTTCTGGCACTCCTCGAACTTCTCGCGCACGACGGCCTTGTTCTCCGCTGGGATGTCCGCGGCGAGGAGCTTCGCGTACAGCGCACTCGCCTGATCGCAGCGCTCGAGCTTGCGCTCCGTCTGCGCCCACGCGAACAGCGTCTCGATGTCGGGCTCGAGGTCGTACGACTTGTTGAGGGCCGCCGACGCCGCGGCGTAGTCGCCCTTCGTGTACGCCGCGACACCAGTGTCGAACGCGGCCTTCGCCTCGGCGCCCTTCGGTGCGGCACTCGCGGTCGATGCGCCGAACACGAGCGCGATCGCCGCGAGCCACCTCACTTCTTGTCGAGGCGCACGGGCATGAACGGCGACTCGGCGTTCCATGCGGGATCCTTCTTGGGCTCGGGTTTCTTCACGACCGGTGGCGCCGGGCGCTTGACCGGAGTCTTCACGATCGCCGGCGTCTTCACGACGGGCGGGCGTTTCCTCTCGATAACCGGCGCTGCTGTCGCAGGTTCGGGCTCCTTCGCCGGCTCGGGCTCCGGCTCCTTCGCGACCGGCATGGGCTCCGGAACGGGTTCGTCGAGCACCTCGGGCTTGGTCTCCGAGGCGTTCGTCTTCGCGGATTCCGTCGACGACGTCGTCTCGTTGCTGCCATCACCGCCACTGAACGCGATGAACGCGATGCCCGCGGCAGCAGCCGCGATCCCGATGCCGACGAACAGCATCGGCCGCGAGCGCGGCGGCCCCACCACCGTCGTGTCGTTGCGCGTCGGCAACGGCCTCGGCGCGACGGTCGAGACCAGCGTACCGGGCTGCGGCAACGCGACGATCGGGTCCGGCGTCATCACGTGCAGCGGCATCGGACTCGGCCGTGCGGGTGCGAGCGCCGGACCCGCGAGCGTGTCGGTGAGCTTGTGCTCGGGCGGCAGCCCTGACGAGCTCCTGCGCGGCTGCTTCATCGTCGTCGCGTCGGGCACGGGGGCCGGACCGACCTTCGTGTCGAGCAGGCGCAGCGAGGTGACATCGGTCTTCTCGTCCTCGGGTGGCGCCTGCGGCGGCGGTTCGACGGCCGGGGTCTCGCTCGTCCTGCCGCTCTCCATCAGCGTTCGCACCACGTGCTGCTCGACGAAGAACGCCCCCTGCGCGCGCGCGTGGTCCCACTCCTCGAGGCGCGCGGGAAACAGCGTGGACATCAAGCGCGCGAGCACGAGCGGTGAAACACGCAGCCGGCTCTCGTGCGCGAAGTCCTCGATGTGTCCCTGCAGCTCGAGGGCGGTGGCGTAGCGTTGATCCGGATCGCGCGCGAGCGCCTTCATCACGATCGCCTCGAGCGGCGGCGGATAGCCCGGCACGATCGAGCTCGGTCGCGGCGCGTCGTTGTTGACGATCTGGTTGAGCACGCCGTACTCGGTCTCGCCGGTGAACGGCAGCTGGCCGGTCGTCAGCTCGTAGAGGATCGTGCCGACGGAGAAGATGTCGCTGCGCCGGTCGAGCGTGACCTTGCCCTTGCACTGCTCGGGCGACATGTACGCGATCTTTCCCTTGAGCCCCCCGCGCGTCGTCGCCGGAGCGCTGCCTGCGCGTGCGATGCCGAAGTCGACGACCTTCACCGCACCGTCGTAACTGACGAGCACGTTCGAGGGCGACACGTCGCGATGGACGACGTTCAGCGGCTTGCCGTCGGGGCCCGCCTTCTCGTGGGCATGGTGAAGACCCGCGCACAGGCCCGCGACCAGCGTGAGCGCGCAGTCGAGCGAGACCGGAACTCCATTCTCCGCTGCGGTCACGTTGAGGCGACCGAGGTCCTCGCCGTGCACGTACTCCATCGAGAAGAAGTAATCGCCCTCCTCGACGCCGATGTCGTAGACCTGCGTGATGTTCGGGTGGTGAAGCGTGGCCGAAAGGCGCGCTTCGTTCAGGAACATGTTCACGAAGCTCGGTTGGTCGACGAACTGCGGGAGGATCCGCTTCACGACCACGAGCTTCTCGAAGCCCTCGATGCCCATCGTGCGCGCGAGGTACAGCTCCGCCATTCCCCCGACCGCGATCTGGCGGATCAGGTCGAACTTCCCGAGCTTGTCGCCGGGAGCCAAAAAGCGCGGTCGTAGCGCCGGGTTCGCCAAGGTCGCCCCGCCTTTACGATAGACGAAAACACACTGTGGCGCAGCACAATGAAACCGATGGCGTTCTCGGGGCTATAACCCCGGCATGTCCGGACCGAAAGGCGCGAGAGGTCGAAGGTTCGAGGGTGCGCTCGATCCGATCGCGGCGCAGATGAACGCCTCGATCGATTTCGATCAGCGCCTGCTTCACCACGATGTTGCCGGATCGATCGCGCATGCGGAGATGCTCGCGGTGCAGGGCCTGATCACGGCTGCCGATGCAAAGGCGATCGTCGATGGTCTGCGCAGTGTCGAGGCAAAGCTCGCAGCGGGCGAGCTGCCCTGGGATGTCGCGCTCGAGGACGTCCACATGAACGTCGAGGCGCGGCTGATCGATCAGATCGGCGATGCCGGCCGCCGTCTCCACACCGGGCGCAGCCGCAACGATCTGGTCGCGACCGACCTCCGGCTGTACGCCCGCGCCGCGGGCAACGACATCGTCGCTGCGATCGACGAGCTGCGCCGCGCATTCCTCGCGCAGGCGCGTGCACACGTCGACACGCTGATGCCGGGCTACACTCACTTCCAGCGTGCACAGCCGGTGCGGCTCGCGCACCACATGCTCGCGTACGACGCGATGCTCGAGCGCGATCGCGGTCGGGTCACCGACGCGGCGAAGCGCGCGGATGTCTCGCCGCTCGGCTCGGGTGCGCTCGCCGCGACCACGCTGCCGATCGATCGCGA
>JACCRC010000315.1 GCA_013813765.1 Deltaproteobacteria bacterium
GCTCGGGCGTGGTGGCGCGCGCCACCGCCGGCTGCGGCGTGACCGTGCGCGCGACCGCCGGTGGCGGCGTCATCGTGCGTGGAATCGCGATCCCTGCGGATGATCCACCCGGGCCGTGCGGCGTGCGGCCGAGCTGGTTGTGGATCGCGTCGCGCTCGGTCTGGGTGAGGTTCGCCTCGATCTCGATCGCGAGCTCGTTCTGGCCGGCGATCAAGAACGAGCGATACGCCTCCGCATAGCGGCCGGCGCGCGCGTACGCGAGGCCGAGGTAGTTCACCGCGCGGCCCTGGCTCGGATCGAGCGCGCGGCTCGCCTCGAGCGCGGTGATCGCCTTCTCGTGCTCGTTGACCTTCAGGTAGACGAGACCAAGGTTCAGGCGGTGCGAGGCATCGGTGGGTGCCTTCTCGACCAGCTGCTCGTAGATCGGCTGAGCCTCGGTGAACTGTCCGCCGCGGAAGTACGTGAGCCCGAGGAGCGCCAGCACGCGCGCGTTGTCGGGATCACCTGCGAGCGCGTCGCGGAACGCGGTCTGCGCCAGGTCGAGGCGACCAGCCTTCAGCTGCTCGCTCCCCGTCGCCACGGCCTGTTCAATGGCTTCGCGGTCGCGCGCCGGTGTCACCACGCACGCATTGAACCACGAAACGCTATTCCACCGCGAGGCCACCGGTCGCATCGACGACCACCGTGATGCTTCCGCTGATGTCGGTGCGTTCGACCTGCGCACCGACCGCGCGCCAGCGCGCGACCACCACGGGCGACGGGAAGCCGAACGCGTTCGCTCGTCCGCACGAGATCACCGCCAGTGCCGGGCGGCTCGCCGCCACGAAGGTCTCGGATGATGAGGTCGGGCTGCCGTGGTGCGGCACCTTCACGACATCCACGCGCGCGAGCCCTGAGGCGACCAGCGCGTCCTCGCCCTCGCGCTCGAGGTCGCCCGTCATCAGGAACGTGCGCCCGCGGTAGTGGATCGCGATCACGAGCGAGTTGTCATTGACCGAGCGCACCGGATCCGCCGCCTCGATTGGCTGGGCTCCCTCGTGCGCGATGTAGCGCGGCGCGAGCACCTCGAGCGTGACCCCGGCATGCTCGCGCGCGATGCCGAGCGGCGGGTGCACGAGCCGCGTCCCGCGCGCAGCGAGCGCCTCGACGAGCTCCTGGTAGGAGGGGAGGGCGCCTCCTCGTGCGAGCTCGGGAGGCTCGGGCTCGGCCGCCGACCACAGCTCGCCGATCGGAAGCGTGATCGCGGCGAGCCCGAGGTAGTGGTCCGGGTGCGGATGCGAGAGGATCGCGAGATCGATCCGATCGTGTCCCGCGGCCGCCAGCGCGCGCGTGATCGCGACGCCCGGTGCCGCCGCAGCGGCGAGCGCACGTGAGCTCGCGTTGCCACCCGCGTCGACGAGCCACACCTCGCCGCCCGGCAGCTCGACGATCGCGGCGTCGCCCTGGCCGACGTCGACGAACGTCACCCGCAGCGCGCCCGGCGGCGGCGGTGTGCGCGCCGCAGCCCACGCGATCACGAGGGCGGCCCACAGCACGACGCTCCGCCGCTCGCGCGCGGCGCTCCAGACCGACAGCACGACGAGCACGCACATCGCGAGCGCGCTCGCGACCGCGATCTGGCCGATCGGCAACACGTGCGCCAGCACACCCGCGACGTTGTCGACCAGCTCGACCAGTGCGCACGCCACACGAATGAACGGAGCGCCGAATGGTCCGAGCACGAGGCCCGCAAGCGCGAGCGGCAGTGCGAGCAGCTCCACGATCGGCGTGAGCACGAGGTTGCCGATGACACCGCCGGCGGAGACCTGCTGGAAATGAAACGCGGTGATCGGCGCGGTGGTGACCGCGATCCAGAACGACGTGGTGATGCCGTGGACGAGCCACCCGACGACGCGATTGCCGGCGCGTGTTCGCGCCGGGCGCAGCGCGAGTGTGAGCGCCGCGGCGAACGACAGCTGGAACGCCGGATCGAACAGATCGCCGGGCTCCCACGCGAGCAGTACGAGCGCGGCTGCACCGAGCGCATCGATCAGCCGGATCGGCCGATCGATCATCGCGGCGATCAGCACGAGCGCGATGACGACGAGCGCGCGCAGCGTCGCGAGCTGCGCACCCGTGATGAGCGTGTACGCGATGGCGATGAGGAGCGACGGCGGCGCCGCCCACCGCGCCGGATGCACGCGCCCTCCAAGCGGTGACGCGGCGACCAGCCTCCGTAGCAGCGCGAACACGAGGCCCGCGACCACGGCGAGGTGCAGGCCGCTCACCGAGAGCACGTGATAGATGCCGACCACGCGCCACCGGTCATCCAGCTCCTTCGGCACCGCGCTGCGATCACCCAGCGTGATGCCCCGGAGCGCCGCGCGCGCCGCCGGATCGCCCCCCACTTCGTCGATCCGCCGGGCACCCGCCGCCTGGACCTCCGCCGCCCACCGCCACGTCCGCGCGGCCAGCCCATCGTCCTCGCCGAGGTGCTCGATCGACTGCGCCGACAGCTCGAACCGCTCGCGCCCGCGACCCGTCTTCACCCGCCCGACTGCCGCCACGCGCTGGCCGGGAAGCAACACCTCGTCCGCCCAGACCCAGACGCCGGACACGCGCGCCGCACTACCTCGGGTGGTCCGCATCACGGGCCCCTCCACGGTGCCGACCACGCGATCGATGCCGCGGTCGTCCGCGTAAATGGGGTCGGACCCCATTTGTTGCGCATGTTGCGCAGAAAAGGGGTCCGACCCCATTTTTTGCACAAGGGCGCCGGACACGTCGCTCGCGACGACGATGTTGTCCGGGCCGCGTCCGAGCTGCGAGCCGTGTGCGGCGCCGGCGGCGAACACGGCCGCGACCACGAGGAGTGGATGGCGGCGCATGCCGAGGAGCGCGATCGCGACGATTGCCCAGCGCGCGCCGGGAGGGATGCCGAGGCGATCGAGCGCGGGCGCGATGGCGATCCCGGCGGCGAAGGCGAGCGCGGCGGGGAGGGGGCCGAACCGAGAGGACAACGACATGTGCTCCCTATCGATCGATCGCGGCGCCGGTTGCGGCCGGGAGCATGCCGGCCATACGATTTGTCCGGCTCATGTCCCTGCCACTCCGCCTGTGTGTCGTGGTGTTTGCGTCGCTCGTGGCCCTCCCGAGCGTGGTCGCCGGACCGGTGGTCGGGAAGCTCGAGCTCCCCCCGCCGCCCGACCGCGCGCCCGCGGCCACGAAAGGGTTCCTCGACCGGCAGGAGAACGCGCTCGCACCGGCGCGCCCGGTTAGCGTGACGCCGTACATGCTGGTGACGCTGGAGGGCGGCGAGAAGTCTGCGGCGCCGGGACAGGTGACGTGGGACCTGGTCGGCGAGTCGTTCGCGCGGCCGGTGATCGGAGCGCCGGCGGGTGCCGAGGTCGTCATCAAGAACACGTCACGGATCGCGCGGACGCTGGTCGCCGCCGAGGACAAGAACCTCGTGCCGGCGGGACCGATCAATCCGACGGGCCCGAAGTCATTTCGCGTCACCGCGCCGGCGATCTTCACGATCGGTGACCCCGATGCGCCGCACCTCAAGGGCAAGATCGTCGTGGTGAGCTCGCCGTTCGTGGCCAATGTCGACGAGTCGGGCAAGTTCGAGTTCGCGGACGTCCCGGAGGGCGCGTACAAGCTCCGGGTCTTCTACAAGGATGCGTGGCTCGAAGCGACGACCGACGTCACCGTCGAGCGGAAGGGCAAGACCGAGGTCTCTGCCAAGGTGCCGGCCCTCGGCGGCGGGAAGAAGTAGCCCGTGTTCCTCGCAAAGATCTGGTTCTTCCTCGTGGCGCTGGTCGCCGCCGTCGCGATCACGATTGCGCTCGTCCTGCCGCGGCCCGCACAGCGCGTACTGGTGCAGGAGGAGACGCAGCGGCTCGTGGTCGCGTGTGGCGTGATCGACATTCTCCTCGGTGACGATGCGCGCAACCGCGTCGAGCTCGCGGGCGCGTTCTCGCGCACGCAGGAGATCGTGACGGCGCTCGAGAGCGCGTCGGGCGCGAACACGATCGACGAGGCGCGCATGAAGCAGGTGCGCGAGGTCGGCGAGTCGGTGATGAAGACGATCCAGGGCGCCCGCAAGCCGGACTTCGCGATGCTGATCGACCGCCGCGGCCGCGTGGTCGCGCGCGTGCGCCTCGACGAGAATGACTTCGGCGACATCGCGGCGGGTCGACCGCTCGTCGATGACGCGCTCGCCGGCTTCCTGCGCGACGATCTGTGGGCGCAGAACGGCACGATGTACTTCGTGTCGGCGGCACCGGTGATCAGGCGCGATCCCCCGGTCGCGTATGTCGGTGCGATCGTCCTCGGCCACCAGGTCACGAACGCGCTCGCGACGAAGCTCGTGTCCTCGCTCAATGTCGACGTCGGGTTCTACCTCGGCAAGGACGATGTCGCCGGATCCAAGAACATCGCGGTCGATCACGGTCCGCTGCTCGACTCCCTGAAGACGCTGCAGGGCGGCGATCTGGACCAGGACTGCCAGGCGGCGAAGCCGATCGAGATCTCGACGGGCAAGGAGTACTACAATGCAGTCGTCGCGCGGCTCCCCGGCGAGGCAGCGCTGAAGAACGCGTTCTACTCCGTGCTGATCAAGCGGCCCGAGGCGGTCGGCTTCATGGGCACGCTGAAGGCGGTCAGCCAGAGTGACCTCGGAGCCACGAAGCTGTTGTGGCCGATCGTCGGCGGCCTGTTCCTCGTGATGCTCGTCGGTGGGATCGCGTTCATGTACCTCGAGTCGGATCGGCCGCTGAAGCGGCTCACCGCGGACGCCGTGAGGCTCGCGAAGGGCGAGAAGGAGCGGCTCGGCGAGGACGAGCATCCGGGGAAGTTCGGCTCGATCGCGCGCAGCGTGAACATCGCGATCGACAAGCTCGGCCGCGAAGCGAAGACGGCGAAGAAGGATCTCGATCAGCTGCTCGGGCCCGCGCCCGAGGGCAGCCTCGGCACGATCGACTTGCTCGCGACGTCGTTGCCACCGGCGCGGCCGGGTGGACCTGCGCCCGCCGTGTCGCCGCCGCCATCGGACTTCCGGTTCCACGATCCGGGGCCGGCCCCGTCGCGCCCCGCCACGCCACCGCCGATTCGCCCGGGCACGCCCGCGCCCGTTCCGCCCGCGATGACGAGCCGGCCGCCCGTGCCGCCGTCGCAGTTCTCCGCGCCACCGCGCGCACCCACCGCGCCGCCGGTGATGTCGCTCGGTGATTCGCTCGACGACGACATCCTCGGCTCGGTCACGCCCGCGGTGCCGGCAGCGCCGATGCTCGACCTCGGCTCGGCCGGCGATGTCGATTCGTACTTCAAGTCGGTGTTCGATCAGTTCATCGCGATGAAGAAGAGCTGCGGCGAGCCCACCACGGGACTCACGTACTCGAAGTTCTCCGAGAAGCTCGAGAAGAACCGCGAGGACCTGATCGCGAAGACCGGCTGCAAGGAAGTGAAGTTCACGGTCTACGTCAAGGACGGCAAGGCCGCGCTCAAGGCGACGCCGGTCAAGGACGAGTAGGCCTACCGCGCTTCGGCGGCGATCAGCCGCTCGCGCAGTCGCTGCGACTCGGCGAGCGCCTGCAGCGTCGTCGGACGCTTGGCCGGATCGGCATTCCCGAGGCGGTACAGATGGTCTTGCACCTCGTCGGCGATCGACGCATCGACGTTCGTCAGTACCGACGGAGGCAGGCGGAAGTCGTCGTCCTTGCGGTGGCCGGCGAGCAGCGCGTTCTGCCACGGCGTGCGGGCTGTGATGTTCTCGAACAGCACCACGGCCGCTGCGTAGACATCGACCGCGGGGGACAGCACGCCGCGGCGCTGCTCGGGCGCCATGTACGCGAGCGTGCCGATCGCCTCGGCCCGCTCCGGTCCTGTCGCGGACTGGCCGGTCGCATCGGGCAGGTGCGCGATGCCGAAGTCCCCGAGCATGACCTCGACGCCCGGCAGGTCGACATCGCGCCGGAACATGAGGTTCGCCGGCTTCAGATCGCAGTGGATGATGCCGCGGCGGTGCGCGGCTGCAAGCGCCGACAGCACCTGGCCGTGGCGCTCGATCGCGCGGCGCATCGGACGGGGGCCGCGCTCGCGCAGCACGTCCTTGAGCGTGCCGCCGGCGGCGAGCTCCATCACGATCCGGCGCGAGGCCTCGTCTAGATCGAGCACCGCGACGACGTTCGGGTGCCGCAGCGACGCCATCACGCGTGCCTCGTGGAAAAAGCGCGCGAGCTGATCCGCGCGCTCGGTACCCGCGAGGTGCGGGTGCAACAGCTT
>JACCRC010000351.1 GCA_013813765.1 Deltaproteobacteria bacterium
TCGCATACGCGAGCGCGGGCGAGGTGCAGGCGGCGCTCGAAGGCGCAATCGCCTTCGAGGAGCTCGCGCCCGAGATGGTCGCGAAGCCGCTCGAGCTCGTCGATCGAGTCCGGGCGATGACCTACCGGCTCGCCACGAGGTGACCCGCTCGGGGCCGCGCGGCCGTCGCGCCGCGCGAGTGTCACCGTTGCGCCAATAGCCGGTGTCCACCCGCCGTCGGGCCGCGAATCCGAGACCGACTCCGAACCCGAGACCGACTCCGAACCCGACGCGACTCCGACGCCGACGCCGAACCGGAAGCAGAACCCGACGCGGTGACGACGCCGGCTCCAGACTCCGACGCATCACGCGTCAGCGCGGAGCACGCCGACGCAGCATCGTGTCCGCCCGGCTACGCAGACGCCGCATCACGCGCGAGCGAAGAAGCTACGCGACTCTTGGACGCGTCAGCGCGACAGAGGCCGCCGGGCGTGCGCAGCGCTTACGCGGACGCCGTCGCCGACGGGTGCGCGCTGGCGGAGCCGGCGCGCGAGCCGAGCTTCGACAGGTTGACCGAGACGAGCTTCGACACGCCCGGCTCCTGCATCGTGACGCCGTACAGGTTGTCGGCCGCTTCCATCGTGCGCTTGTTGTGCGTGATCACGATGAACTGGGAGCGGTCTGTCATCTCGCGCACGAGCTCGTTGTAGCGATCGACGTTCGCCTCGTCGAGCGGTGCGTCGACCTCGTCGAGGATGCAGAACGGCGACGGCTTGATGAGGAAGATCGAGAACACGAGCGCGACGGCGGTGAGCGCCTTCTCGCCGCCGGACAGCTGGTCGACGGTGGAGTTCTTCTTGCCGGGCGGCTGCGCCATGATCTCGACGCCGGCCTCGAGCAGATCCACGTCGTCCCCACCGGACAGCGAGAGCGCGGCCTGGCCGCCGCGGAACAGGCGCGGGAAGATCTCCTTGAAGGTCGCGTTCACGGAATGGAACGTGTCCTTGAACAGCTTGCGCGAGGTCTTGTTGATCTTGTCGATCGCGCGCTGGAGCTGATCGACCGCGCGCTCGAGATCGATCTTCTGGGCGGACAGGAACTCGAAGCGGGTGGACACGTCCGCGAACTCTTCGATCGCGGTGAGGTTGATGTCCGTGCCCATTCGCTCGATCAGGTCGCGCAGCTCCGCGAGGCGAGACTCCTCGGTCTCTCCGATCGGTGCACGCTGGTGGTACTCGTGAAGGATCGACGGAACCTCGATCTGGTAGCGCTCGTCGATCGCGTCCTCGACGACCTTGCGGGTCATCGCGACCTGACCGTTGCGCAGCTCGAGCTGATTGACCTCTTGAGCGAGCTTGTCGGAGCGCGAGCGCAGCTCGCGGGCCTCGAGCTCCACCTCGGTCAGCGCGGTGACGCGAGTCTGGTACGCGGTGCGGCCCTCGTCGAGCGCGAGGACCTCGGTGTCGCGCTCCTCGCGAACGAGGGCGAGCTCGGCCGCGAGCGAATCGCAGCCCTCGCGCAGCGTGACGGCGCGGCGAACGGCCTCCTCGATCTCGGCAGTCAGGCGCTCGGCGCGCGTCGCGAGCTCGGCGTCGGTCTTCGCGAGGCGCAGCGTGGCGGACTCGGCCGCGGCGCGCTTCTCGCCGAGCTGGGCGGCGCGGATGCGAGCCTCGGTGAGGACCTGCGCGAGCGCGTCGAGCTGGTCGCGGTGCGTGGTGACGAGCGCCAGCAGGTCGAGCTGATTGCGCTCGAGCTCGTCGATCCGTGACTCCGCGAACGAGCGGCGATCGCGCGCGGCCTGCTCGTCGGTCCCGATCGCGCGGAGGCGGTCCTCGAGCTCGAGCTGTTCGGCGTTGAGCTGCGTGAGCCGATCGCGATGACGATCGAGATCCGCGCGCACGCGGGACTCGTCCTTCTCGTGCCCCATGATCGCGAGGTCACCCTCGTGAACCTGGCTACGCAGACCTTCGAGCGCCTTGATGACCTGCTTGAGCTCGGTCTTCGCGGTGACGAGCCGGGTCATCGCCTCGGACAGATCGTGCTCGAGCGTGCCGGTGATCTCCTCGAGGTCGCGGATCTCGCGCTTCTGCGCGAGCACGCCGGCGCCCTGCGCATCTCGCGAGCCACCGGCGACCACGCCGTCTTCCTCGACGACGTCGCCGTCGAGCGTGACGATTCGGTCGGTGCAGCCGGCGTTGTGCAGCGCGAGCGCGCCGTCGAGCGTCTCGACGACGACCGTGCCGCCGAGCAGACGCTTACCGACGTCGCGATAGCCGTCCTCGAACGCGACGAGGTCCGACATCCGGCCGAGCACACCCTCGCCGCCGACCGCGATGTGCGCCGCCACGAGCTCGGAGCGATCCTCGACCTCGATCTTGCCCGTCGGAGCGTGGGGCGATACCCGCGGCAGCTCGTCGACAGCCACGTCCGACATCAGGTACGGAGACGACGAGTTTCCCTCGCCCTCGAACGTGGGCACGCTGGCGGCCGCCGAGTAATCGACAGAGAAGCCGGAGTGGTTGCTCGGGATGACCTCTGGGACCGCGTCCTTGAGGCCCACACCCGGCACCGAGTGCTCGAGCGGAACGAACGCGCTGCGCCCTGCTCCGCCGGCCTTCAAGTATCCGATCGCCGCGATGCCGACCTCGGGCTGGCTGACGAGCACGCCGCCGAGACGATCGCCGAGCGCCGCCTCGACCGCGACCTCGAGCAGCTCCGGCGCGCGCACCACGTCGGCGACGACGCCGCGGATGTCATCCGTCGTGAACCGGTCGCCCAGCTCTCCCGCGCCCTGCATCACCGCGCGCGTGCCGCGGGCGAAGCCCTCGTAGCGGTCCTGGATCTCCTTGAGCGATGCCAGGCGCGACGTGCGGCGGTGCAGCTCGTTGCGCAGCGTCTCGACCTCGGCCTCGCCGCGCGCCGTGACATCCGCGAGCACCTCGCGGCGCTCCTCGAAGCCCTGGTTCTGGCTGCCGAGATCGAGCCGGGTCTGGCGTAGCTGGACGAGCGCGCCGTCGACACGACGGCTCTCGCGGTCGAGCTCCTTCACGCGCTCGTTGTGCTGATCCGTCTCGGAGGTGACGCGCTCCAGTCGGCGCTGCGCTTCCTCGCGACGGCGCGCGAGCGCATCCGCCTGGGCGGTCGCGGTGGCGATCTCGGTGCGGCGCGAGCCGAGCTCGACGCGCGCTTCGTCGAGCTGACCCTGCGCGTTCTGCAGCTGCTGGCGCGCCTCGCCGGCGGCGGCCTCGCGGGCCGCGACCTCGGCGGACTCGCGCGCGACCTCGGCCTCGAGCGCGGACAGCTCGTCCCTGCGGACCGCGAGCTCCTCGGCACCGCGAGCGCGCTGCTCCGCGAGCTGCTCGATCTCGGTACGGGCACCGGCGCTGCGAGCATCGAGCTCCTCGGCCTCGCGACGCTCGAACCCGATCTTGCTCTCGCCGAGGCGGAGCCGGTTATCGAGCTCGTAGACGTGCTCCTGGATCGTGACGAGCCGGCGCTCCTCGACCGAGAGCTCTGCGCGCTCGGCGATGACGTGTGCATCCTTGCCGGTCCACGTGGCGCGAGCTTCCTCGAGCTCCTGCGTGGCCTCGGTGAGCCGGCCGGACACGAGCGAGCCTTCGGCGGAGAGCTCGAGCCAGCGGTGCGCCGCCTTCCACAGCTCGATGTCGCGCATCTCGCTCTTGTACTTGCGATAGCGCTCCGCCTTCTGCGCCTGCCGGCGCAGCGTGCCCATGCGCTTGTCGAGCTCGCTGACGATGTCCGAGACGCGCATGAGGTTCTGCCGCGTCTGATCGAGCTTCTTCTCCGCCGCCTTCTTCTTGGCGCGGAACTTCGTGATGCCCGCGGCCTCCTCGATGATCATCCGGCGGTCCTGCGGCCGCGAGCTGACGATCTGGCCGATGCGGCCCTGCTCGATGATCGCGTACGCCTTGGTGCCGACGCCGGTACCGAGGAAGAACTCGGTCACGTCGCGCAGGCGGCACGGCGTCTTGTTGATGAAGTACTGCGAGGTGCCGTCGCGGTAGAGGCGCCGCGTGATCGTGACCTCGGTGTAGCGCGCGAAGTCGATCGCAGGCGGCTGATCCGCGAGCATGTTCGCGACCTCCTCGGTCGGCGACAGGATCGGATTGCCTTCCGCATCCAGCCACTTGCCGACGGTCGCGGTCTCGCTGGCGGCCTCGACGACCGCGGGAGCCGGTGCGGGCTCCGCGCCCTCTTCAGCAGGCGCATCCTCGGGAGCGATCGCCTCGAGCGCGCGCTCGGTCTCTGCTTCATCGGAGTGCTTCGCCAGCTCGAGCGTCTCGTGCGAGAAGCCCACGTCGTCGAACGTCAGCGACACCTCGGCCATCGGTGCGGGGCCGCGGCTCTCGGAACCTGCGAAGATCACGTCCTCCATCGCCTTGCCGCGGAGGTGCTTCGCGCTCTGCTCGCCCATGCACCAGCGGATAGCATCGACGATGTTTGACTTGCCGCACCCGTTCGGGCCGACCACGCCCGTGATCTGCTCGCTGATGTTGACGACTGCTCGGTCGCAGAACGACTTGAAGCCGATGATCTCGACTCGCTTGATGCGCATGGACGGCCCGAGGGTTGATCACCCCTATGACATTGGCTGCTTGCCCCACGTGCTATCACCATCGGAGTGCGGGCTCTAGCGGTCGCGATCGCCCTGGCAGTGGCCCTCCCGGCTACTGCAGCGCCGACGATCGACATCCGCGCACAAACCACGGTCGCGCTCGATCGGATCCGCCTGCGTGGCGATGGCATCGCGGAGGTCACCGGCCAGCTGGTCGACAAGCTGACCGGCGACGGCCTGGGTGCCCAGAACATCTCGATCAAGATCGGTGATGACTTCGTGACCGCGACCACCGGGCCGGACGGCCGGTTCCGCGCACAGCTCACCGTTCCACCCGGCCCGCAGTCCGTCGAGCTCAAGTTTCCCGGCGGCAACCTGCTCGAGCCCTCGCAGCAGACCATCGTGACGGACCCGTCGAAGGCGCAAGTCGTGCTGACCGTCGCCGTCGAGGACGCCATCGGCGGCGCGAACATCATCGTCAGCGCGACCGCCGATGACGTCGCGGCCGGCCTCCCCGTCGAGCTCGCGGTCGGAAACCGCGTCGAGATCGAGCTCGGCGCCACCCCGAACGGCGACCTCAAGCCGGTCCAGACGATCACGACGGGGCAGCCGTTCCTCCTGGCACGCAAGGCCGCCGGCGGTGCCGGACCGAAGCGCCTGCGCGTGGTGTTCGCCGGCGACGAGACGCGCCAGAGAGCACAGGTCGAGGCGAGCTTCGAGCTCACGACCGCGACGCACACGACGATGGAGGTCTCGACGCTCCAGCTCCCGTTCGAGGACGATCTGATCGTCACGGGCAAGGTGATCGACGAGGAGGAACGTGCGGTCCAGCGCGCCGCGGTGACGCTCGTGTCCGGCGATCGTCGCCTCGCGCAAGGCGCGACCGCCGACGACGGGAGCTACAAGTTCAAGGTCGAGGGCGAGATCATCGGCCAGGGTCAGTACGCCGTCCAGGTGCAGAGCGATCCGGGCCTCTCCTTCATCAAGCCGAGCCGCAGCCCACCGGCGATCATCAAGGTGTCGACGCCGCAACCGGTGCCGGTCAGCTACACGATCGCCGCTTTCATCGCGACCGTGTTCGCCGCGGGCGGGTTCTTCACCGCACGCGCGAAGCCGTGGCGCCGGTTCCGCCGCGCCGCGCCCGCCGCCGAGGTCCCGTCGAACGAGAGCGAGGTCGATGTCGCGCTCGGTGGGCTCGTCGCGAACAAGCCGAGCGTGATGTCGACGCTTCGCCGCCCCAACGACGATGGCTTCTCCGGCGTCGTGCGCGACACGATCCGCAGCCGACCGGTGCCCGAGGCGGTGGTGTCGCTGACCCTAGGCGACACCGAGCGCGAGGTCCGGACTGACGAGGACGGCAGCTTCGTCCTCGAGAAGCTCGTGCCGGGCGAATGGCGCGCCGCGGTCGCCGCTCCCGGTCACGTAACCGAGAAGTTCGGCGTCTCGATCCCTCACCGCGGCGAGCTGCGCGGCGTTCGCATCGATCTGGTCCCGGTGCGCGAGCGCGTGTTCCAGCTCTACCGACGCGCCGCCGAGCCGCTGCTCCCCGAGCCGCGCCTGTGGGGCGTGTGGTCGCCGCGGCAGATCGTGGATCACGTGCGCAGCAAGCGTCCGAGCCCTGCATTCGCGGACCTCACCGACTTTGTCGAGGAGGTCTACTTCTCTCCTCGCCTCGCCCCCGAGACGCTGCTCGCCACGGCGAACGAGCGCGTCGAGCAGGCGATCCGCGAGCGCACGCGCGGCGCGCCATGACGACGACCCTCACCTGCCCCTTGCGCGCGGTGGCCGCGGTGACCACCAAGCTGGGTTATAAGGCGCCATGCTCTCCGTTGACGAGCTGATCAAGCTCGGCGTCGCGGTCGTCGGGATCGTGCTCGTCTTGCTCCTGCTCCGCAGGGCCTCAGCGACGAGCCGCGCGAAGAGCGGAACCGCGCGCGAGCGCCTGGGTCAGGAAGAGCTCGAGGACGCCGGGAAGCCGCGCCGCGAGCGCAAGCGCCCGCGTCCGGGCCAGGCGGCCAAGGCAACGGAGAAGGAGGCCGAGCCCGAGTACGAGGAGCCCGCGCCCGTCGACGACGAGTCACGCGAGGCGTACAAGGCGGGCCTCGCGAAGACCCGCGGCGGGTTCGTCGCGCGCATCGGTAAGCTCTTCGGTAAGAAGAAGATCGACGCGCAGACTCTCGACGAGCTCGAGGAGGTTCTGTTCACCGCCGACATCGGGCCGCGCGCCGCGGATCGGATCTTCCAGTCCGTGAAGAGCGGGATGTCGAAGACCGACCTCGAGGACTCCGAGAAGATCTGGAAGCGGATCCGGCAGACGTCGCGCGAGATCCTCGCCGTCGACGCGCCGGCGCTCGACCTCACCAAGCACAAGCCGTTCGTCTTGCTCGTGCTCGGCGTCAACGGCGTCGGTAAGACCACCACGATCGGCAAGCTCGCAAAGCAGCTCACGCTCGACGGGAAGAAGGTCCTCCTCGCCGCTGGCGACACGTTCCGCGCGGCCGCGACCGAGCAGCTCGAGGAGTGGGGCAAGCGTGCCGAGGTCCCGGTCGTGAAGGGCAAGGCCGGCGGCGATCCGTCGAGCGTGATCTTCGACGCGATCAAGAAGGGCGTCGACGAGGCCTACGACATCGTGATCTGCGATACCGCTGGCCGCCTCCACTCGAACGCGGGCCTGATGGACGAGCTGAAGAAGCTACGCCGGGTCGCCGACAAGGCGATGCCCGGCTCCCCCCACGAGACCTGGATGGTCCTCGACGCCACCACGGGGCAGAACGCCATCGCCCAGGCCAAGACGTTCAAGGACGACATGGGCATCACCGGCATCGTCCTGACGAAGCTCGACGGGTCCTCCAAGGGCGGCGTCGTCCTCGGAATCTGCGACGAGCTGAAGGTCCCGGTCCGGTTCGTCGGTATCGGCGAGAAGATCGGCGACCTGCGACCGTTCGATCCGGCGGCCTTCGTCGAGGCCCTGTATGCCGATGCCAGCACTAGTGAGGCTGCGTAGCGCAACTGTCAGCACGTGCCCCTGTCGTTAGGGGGATCCCCCAAACACTGCGCCGTTTGCTTGAGCGCGGAAAAAGGCACGTGTTATGAAGCCTCTACGAATGCGGGTATTCCACCGATCCGTGGTTTTCCTCCTGGGACTGGCGCTCGTGGCCGGTACCGCGCTGGCCCAACCCAACAAAGGCAAGACGCCGGCGCCTGCGCCTGCGCCTGCCGGAGGCGAACCCGAGATCGAGATCGAGGGTGAAGGCAGCGCAGGTGGTGAGATCGACATGGGCACAGACCCCGGTCCCGGCGATCTCAACGCGGACCTGAACGCCGCCGAGCAGAACAACGCCGCGGTGAAGGCCGGCCCGCTCAAGCGTACGCCGCTGTCGTGGAAGGACATCCTCGTCGTCGTGCGCAAGCCGTTTCTCAAGTCGCGCCGCACCGAGCTGCTGCCGATGGTCGGAACGACGATGAACGACAACATGGTTCGCCACTACACGGTCGGCGGACAGCTCAGCTACTACCTCACCGACGTCCTCGCGATCGGCGTCGAGGGTCAGTACTACGTGCACTCGTTCCGCGAGCCGTTCGATCTCGTGGCTCGTCAGGCGCGCCGTCTGCCGACGGTGAACCAGTACAACTGGAGCGCGGCGCTCAACTTCCACTACGTGCCGGTCTACGGAAAGTTCGCGATCTTCGACAAGAAGCTGATCACGTGGGAAGCGTTCTTCACCGCGGGCATCGGCGCTGGTCAGAGCGAGGTCGTTCCGCGCGACACCAAGTTCCCCGGCTTCACGAACCTCCTGATCATCCCGAACGTCGGCGTGAGCATGCGGTTCTTCCTCGCGAAGTGGCTGACGGTCAGCGTCGGCATCCGCGACTACGTGTTCTACGACAAGTTCGAACCGACCGATCGCTCGCCGACGATGAACGCCACCGCCGATCAGGCGAAGGACAACTCGACCGGCTCGCTGATCAACAACGTCATGTTCCAGGTCGGCGTCAGCTTCTGGCTGCCCACGTCCTTCGAGTACACGACCTTCCGCTGAGGCCCACCACCATGAAGAAGAACATCCTCCTGGCAGCGGTCGGACTCCTCGCCATCGCTGGCGCTGAACAGCAGGCCGAGGCAGAGCGCCGTCAGAACTCGCTCTCCGGCGACGTCGCCGTGCGGCACCGCCGCCTGCTCGTCAAGAATCGCTTCGAGCTCGCCCCGCTGTTCGAGTCGACGATCAACGCCGACTTCCGCCACATCGTCGGCGGCGGCGCGAAGCTCGAGTACCACCTCGGCGACATGCTCTCGATCGGCGTCATCGGCGTGGGCTCCACGGCGATCGACACCGGCCTGGTCAAGAAGATCCTGCCGACGCTCGAGCGCGACACCAACAACGCGACCCGCGAGCCGAGCGTCGCCGAGTTCAACGCGCACCTGAACTCGATGCCGTTCCACGGCGCCGCGTACGTCAGCCTCACGCCCTGGTACGGCAAACTCGCCGCGTTCAGCCAGGCGTACGTCGCGTTCGACTTCTACTTCCAGGCCGGCGTGTCCTACGCGATCCTGACCAGCGACTGCCCCACCACGATCTGCAGCGATCCGGCTCCGGGCATGTCCTCCGGTCCGGGCGGCATGAATCCGCCTGACAACAACCCGAACAACGACGCGCCGCTCAACGACGGCAGCCGACTCGGCCTGTACCTCGGCGGCGGCATCCACGTGTTCCTCTCGGACTTCATCGCGCTCGACCTGACGGTCCGCGACTACGCGTTCTCGGACAACCCGTCCGGCGCCGACTTCAACGCGAACCTCGCGGTCACCAGCGACGACAGCCGCTTCCTGCACCACATCTTCTTCGGTGTCGGCATCTCGATCATGTTCCCGACGACGGTGAAGCGCACCAACTAGCCACGACGTCCGCTGCCACCGAACTTCACGGCCTGCCAACGAAATTGGCAGGCCGTTCTCGTAACTAGTGAAGATCCGGTACGCTGGACCTGGATCGTCGCTTGCTGTTCCCTGGGGTTGGTTCCATGCGCTCCGTCCGGCTCGCACTCATCGGTCTCGGCCTCGCCGCCGCCCTCTCGGCGTCGTGCATCACGCCGTCGATTCCGATCCCGCCACCCGACCCTGCGCGCATGGTGTTCACGTTGACGGGCGACGCGGCGAACCGCAGCACGTCGTTCGTATACCCGCCCGACGTGAACTACATCGGCTCGGTGGTCCTGATCTACGACCGCACGAAGGGCCACGGCATCATCGAGGATGCGAAGCCCGACGGTAGCGTTGGTCCTACGGCGCAGATGCGCGCGGACGTTGGCGACGAGGTTGTCGTCTCCTTCCAGCGCGACGACCAGACGGTGTCGACGTGCATCCGGCTGCGCGAAGGCAGCCAGAGCTCCACCGACTATTGCGGTCCGTAGCTAGTACGTGATCGCCGGCCACGCCATCAGCGTGGGCCGCAGCGTCCGCGTCTCGCCACTGCGCTCGATCACGATCACCGGACGCGCACCGGGGTGCGAGCCGAAGATGCGCTCCTGGAGCTCGTTGGCCGAATCGACGCGGTCACCGTTGATCGAGATGACGT
>JACCRC010000139.1 GCA_013813765.1 Deltaproteobacteria bacterium
CCTTTGCCTTTGTCGGCTGATCGCGTCGGCTCACGGCGATGTTGCCCGATTCGAGATCGCGCGGGCCAATCTCGATTCGCAGCGGCACGCCTTTCTTGATCCATTCCCAATTCTTGACGCCGCCGCCGAGATCGCGCTGGTCGATCTCGACTTCGATCGGCTTGCCGTCGAAACGCGTGCCGCGCAAATCGGCCGCCAGTTGCGTGCACCCCTCGACCACGGCCGCGCGCGTATCTTCCTTTGGCGTCACCGGAATGATGACGATTTGCGTCGGCGCCAGTCGCGGCGGCAGAATGAGGCCATCGTCGTCGGCGTGCGCCATGATCATCGCGCCGATGAGGCGCGTCGACACGCCCCACGACGTGGTCCACGCATGGACAACCTGGCCCTTGTCGTCCTGGAACTCGATGCCGGAGGCCTTTGCGAAGTTCTGGCCGAGGAAGTGCGAGGTGCCGGCCTGCAAGGCCTTGCGGTCCTGCATCATCGCCTCGATGCAGTACGTGCGTACCGCGCCGGGGAACCGCTCGCCGGCGGTCTTCTCGCCCTGGATCACGGGGAGCGCCATCCACTTCTCGGCGAACTCGGCGTAGACGCCGAGCATCTTCATCGTCTCCTCGACGGCTTCCTCGCTGGTCGCGTGCGCGGTGTGGCCTTCCTGCCAGAGGAACTCCGCGGTGCGGAGGAACAGGCGCGTGCGCATCTCCCAGCGCACGACGTTCGCCCATTGATTGATGAGCAGCGGGAGATCGCGATAGCTCTTCACCCACTTCGCGAACGACGCGCCGATGATCGTCTCCGACGTCGGCCGCACGACCAGCGGCTCCGTCAGCTCACCGACCGGGATCAGCTTGCCGTCGCGCGCTTCGAGGCGGTGGTGCGTGACGACCGCGCACTCCTTCGCGAAGCCCTCGACGTGCGCCGCTTCCTTCTCGAGGTAGCTGACGGGGATGAACAGCGGGAAGTACGCGTTGACGTGTCCCGTGGCCTTGAACATCCCATCGAGGCCGCGCTGAATGCCCTCCCACAGGGCGTAGCCCCAGGGCTTTATCACCATGCAGCCGCGGACATCCGAGTTCTCGGCGAGGTCAGCGGCCTCGATGACCTTCAGGTACCACTCGGGGTAGTTGTCGGCGCGGGTCGGCGTGATCGCGGTCTGGGCCTTGGCGTTACTCACAGCGCCGAAGGCATACCCCAGATTCAGTCGAGGGAGGCAAAGTCGCGCCGCGACGGGCGCTTTGTTAAAACGCTCGGGTGAGAAAGCTCCGGGGGATCCGCGTCGCCGCGACTGTGGTCTGGTTCATCACCGTCGCCGCCGCCTGCGTGCGATCGGCGAACGAGCCCTGCGGCGGTTCGCTGGTGTGCAGCGCGGGCACGACCTGCATCGAGCTGACGCGTGAAGGTGAGTCGGGATTCGCGTGCGCATCGCAGGATCAGATCGCCGCCTGCGAGGGCAAAGGCGACGGAATGGGGTGCACGTTCGAGGGTGCGGACGGCTCGTGCCTCGGTGGTGCGTGTCTCCCGAGCGTGTGCGGCGACGGCATCAACGATCCGGTCTACGAGATGTGCGACGACGGTAACGTGCGTTCGGGCGATGGCTGCTCGGGCGACTGCAAGTCGCTCGAGACCTGCGGCAACAACCTGACGGACCTCGAGGTCGGCGAGCAGTGCGACGAGGGCTCGCTGACGGTTACCGGCGACGGCTGCTCGTTCCATTGCCAGCGCGAGTACCGGCTGTGGCGTGACCTCAACCCCACGGCACCACAGTTCCGGACCGCCTTCGCGCTCGCGACCGATCCGGTGCGCGGGGCGTTCCTCGTCGGAGGCACCCAGGTCGGACTCGGCCCGGCGACGTCGTCCGGTGCCGCGCAGTTCAACGATTCCTATCGGTGGGACGACACGACGTGGCTCGAGCTGCGCGCCCCGTCGCCGATCCCGAACCGCGCGTCGGCCGCGATGGCGAACGACCACCACGGTCGCGTGCTGATGGTCGGCGGAGTGGACGACACCGGCGCAGCGGTCGACGACGCCGTGCTCTGGGACGGCGTGACGTGGAAGAAGATCACGGGCACGCGCCCGAGCGCCCGATTCGGCGCGAGCCTGGCCTGTGCGATGGGCACGGCCACGCTGTGCATCCTGTTCGGCGGGCAGAACGGGGCGACCTACTTCGACGACGTCTGGAAGTGGAACGGCAGCACCTGGACGCCGCTCTCGCTGGTCGCGAAGCCCCTGCCTCGCCGCCAGTCGGCGCTCGCATACGACAACGTCAACAAGCGCTTCGTCATGTACGGAGGCGTCAACGTCGCCGCGTACTACTCGGATATGTGGTCGTTCGAGAACGACACGTGGACCCAGCGCGTCCAGTCCTCGAGCCCGGCGCAGCCGCACCCCTCGACGCCGCCGAGCGCCGTGTGGAGTCCGACCGAGAACCGCATCGTGATGCTCGCGCAGAACCTCGTGAACGTGAACCACACGTGGACCCTCGACGGTGCGAACTTCACGTGGCTCGACATCGGGCTGGCGCCACCGACGGATGCGCCGCAGCTCGTATGGTCGAATTCGCCCGCGCGCCTGCTCGCGATCAGCCCACACGCGGCCACGAATTCGCTGCAAATGTTCGCGCTCTCGGGCGTGAGCTGGTCACAGTCGCGAGAGACGCGCCCGACCAGGGGGAACAAGAAGACGCCGGCGGCCTACGACGAGAAACGCGGCGTCACCGTGGTGCTGGAGGCCGGAACGTTCGAGTGGAACGGCATTGGCTGGCGGATGACCGCGAGCGGGGCGCAGTCACATCCAACGTCCGACGGTGCTGCCCTCGCCTACCAGGCGCAGTGCAGCGCGGTGATCGCCTTCGGGGGCGGCGACCCCGCCACACCGGCGAACCGCAACAACGTCACGTCTCGCTATCCGCAGATGTCGGGTCTGACCTGGGCGCCTTTCGGTGTGACCGGGCCAGGCGCTCGCACGCGACACGCGATGACCTATGACCGCACGCGCAAGGCGATCGTCGTGTTCGGAGGGCTCGTCGCACCGCCCACCAGCGTGGGGAGCGACACCTGGGAGCTGACCACGGCGGACTGCCAGGGCTGGACGTGGACCGAAGCGCAGCCGAGCGTGCGCCCGCCTGCGCGCAGCTCCGCGACGCTCGTGTATGACGAGAAGCGCAACGTCAGCGTGCTGTTCGGTGGCGCCGACGCGCAGAACGCCACCCCGCTCAACGACACCTGGGAGTGGGACGGCACCACGTGGAAGCAGCGAATGACGCCCGCGACCGGAACGCCCGACGCGCGGTTCGAGCACATGGCCGCGTATGATCCGCGCCGCCAGAAGGTGCTGCTGTTCGGCGGCCGCGGGTCCGGGAGGATGTCGGATGTCTGGGAATTCGACGGCGTGCTCGGCACGTGGGTCCGGATCGCACCCGCGATCAACCCGGTCGGGCGCAACGGCAGCGGCTTCGCGCTCGACGTCACCGGAAACCTGGTCGCGTTCAACGGTGATCTGGGCACGAGCTCGTCGGTCGCGGTGATCCGGCTGTCGTCCGAGCTCAGCACCGAGCCGCCGGAGGCGTGCGCACGCGCGACCGACGACATGGATGGCGACGGTCTCGCCGGCTGCATGGATCCCGACTGCTGGGGACGCTGCACGCCCCTCTGCCCGCCGGGGCGGACATGCGCGGCCGATGCTCCCCGGTGCGGGAACACGACCTGCGATCCACTCGAGGATCACGTCCTCTGCCCCGGCGACTGTCCGTCGCCCTAGCTGAGGATCAAGCTCAGGACGGCGCGAGGCCAGCCTGTGCGGCGACCTCAGCTGCGAAGTCGCCCTTCTTCTTCTCGAGACCCTCGCCGAGCTCGAAGCGAACGAAGCGGCGGATCTTGATGTTCTCGCCGATCTTCGCGACCAGCTCCTGCTGGAGCTGCTCGATCGTCTTGTCGGGGTCCTTGATGAACGGCTGCTCGAGGAGACAGATCTCCTTCATCCACTTCGAGAGCTGACCCTCGACCATCTTCTCGGCGATCGCCGGCGGCTTGCCGCTCTCGACGGCCTTCGCGACGAGCACCGACTTCTCGTGCGCCTTGACGTCCTCGGCGACGTCTTCCTTGCGGACGAACTGCGGATTCGCCGCGGCGATGTGCATCGCGACGTCCTTCGTGAACGAGACGAAGTCCACGTTGCGCGCGACGAAGTCGGTCTCGCAGTTGATCTCGACGAGGACGCCGATGCGCCCGCCGCCGTGGATGTACGAGACAACGGCGCCTTCGGTGGCCTCGCGGCCGGCCTTCTTGGCCGCCTTCGAGAGGCCCTTCGCGCGCAGCCAGTCGATCGCCTTGTCCATATCGCCGCCGACCTCGACAAGCGCCTTCTTGCAATCGGCCATGCCGGCGCCGGTGCGCTCGCGGAGATCCTTGATCAGCGTTGGAGTGACTTCCATGACTACGCTTCCTCGGGAGATGCAGAGGCCTCGGGGTTGAACATGCTGCCACCCGTCGACATCTCGACGCGCGGACCATCTCCGCCCGACGAGACATGGATGACGCGCTCGCCCTCGTCCTGGCGCTCCTGACCACGGGTCCGGGCGGTCTCCTTGTAGATCTTCGTGCCGAGCACCGCGGCGTCCGCGATGCGGCCGGCGAACAGCTTGATCGCGCGGATCGCGTCGTCGTTGCCGGGGATCACGTAGTCGATCTGATCCGGGTCGCAGTTCGTGTCGGTGATCGCGACCACCGGAATCTCGAGCTTGCGCGCCTCGTCGACGGCGATGTGCTCCTTGTGCGGGTCGATGACGAACAGCATGCCGGGGAGCTTGGCCATGCCCTTGATGCCGCCGAGCGACTTGAGGAGCTTGTCCCGGTCGCGGCGGATCATTACCTGCTCGCGCTTCGTGAGCGCGAACAGCGTGCCGTCCTCTTCCATCTTCTCGAGGCCGCGGAGGCGCTCGAGCGAGCCCTTCACGGTCTTGAAGTTGGTGAGCGTGCCGCCCAGCCAGCGCTGGGTGACGTAGTGCTGACCCGAGCGGCCCGCCTCTTCCACGATCACGTCCTGCGCCTGCTTCTTGGTGCCGACGAACATGATCGAGTCGCCCTTCGCCGTGGTGTCGACGACCGCCTGGAAGGCCTGGCGGAACAGCTTGACCGTGTGCTGCAGGTCGATAATGTGGATGCCGTTACGCGCGCCGAAGATGAACTGCTTCATCTTCGGGTTCCACCGACCCGTGTTGTGACCGAAGTGAACGCCCGCTTCGAGAAGCGCGCGCATGCTGATGGGGTTTTGCCCCGTCGCGTCTGCCATCGTTTCCATGTCAATCCTTGCGTTGTGATCCACCTACAGCTTCATCGCGTCCGGAAACCTCTTGGAGGCCACGCCCGGAGAGCTCTGCTGTAGTGAGTAGTTGCTCCTCGAAACTCGAGGAGGCGCCGATCTAGCACACGCTTCTCGTCGAGGGCAAGCCCGCTGAAGGCCGCAACCTGCGGGAATTCCTCAAGTGAGCGACTTCTTGAACAGCGCGATCATCGTCTCGAAGTGACGCTCGGCCTGCGCCGGGTCGTGGACCGGCGTATCGGAGGGCACCCAGCCGTGCATCGCCGGATAGGTCTCGATCTGATGATCCACGTTCGCGGCGGTGAGCGCTGACTCGAGCGTCCGCTTGTGCTCGTCGGAGAACGTCGAGTCCTCCTTCGCACCACCGACGTAGATCGACGCCTTGATCTTCGGCGCGAGCAGGTGCGGGCTGTCGGGCTTCTCGGTCACCACATTTCCCGGGTGATACGCGGCGGAGGCTGCGATGCGATCGGGGTACGTGCCCGCCGCCACCAGCGACATCCGCCCACCCATGCAGTAGCCGGTGGTGCCGATGCGGCGGTCACCGAAGTGCGCGAGGAACGCCTTCGTGTCGCGCATGCACTTCTCCTGGCTGGCGGCGGCGAACGCCTTGCCGAACCACGCGGTGCGGAGCTCTTCGTCGGAGAACAGCTTCGCCGGCTCGGGCGCCGTGTAGGCCCCCATCCGGTAGAACAGATCCGGCATCAGCACGTGGAAGCCGGCGGCTGCGACCCGCTCGGCGATCTCGTGCATCGCCGGGCGCATGCCGATGCCGTCGATGTAGAGGAGAACGCCGGGGAGTGCCCGGTCGCCGAAACTGAACGCGGGGCAGGTTCCGTCGTCGGTCGTGATCTGGAGCTGGGTACCCATGCCCGGCAGTGTGCCCCGCCCCACGGGAGTTTCGGTCCTGATGGGGAGTTTTCCGATGGTAGATTCACCGCGATGGGGAACCTCGCCAGTCGCGTCGTGGGTGCGCTGTTTCTATGTGGTCTCGCCGCCTGCGCGAGCTCGTCGCGCGCGGGGGACGAGGTCGATGCCGCGACCGGCGACGACGCCGCGGTACCCGACGCGTCGGTGATCGACGCGATGCCGGACGCGAAGCTCAACGGCTTCGGCGAACCCTGCACCGACACGAACCAGTGCGAGAGCAACCTCTGCATCGCGGCCGCCACTGGCGGCGTGTGCAGCCAGCTGTGCGGCTCGTGCCCGACGGGCTGGGGTTGCTTCGGCGTGCTCGGCGCGATCGATCCGGGTCAGGTCGCGTTCGTCTGCGTTCCTGTCTCGAACCAGCTGTGCAGCCCGTGCAACGCGGATAGCGAGTGCACGCTGCTCGGCATGGACAAGTGCATCACGCAGGACACCGGTCGCAAATACTGCGCGCGCGACTGCGCGACGGTCTCGTGCCCGACCGGCTACAGCTGCGAGAACGAGGTCATCGGCGGCGTGACGTTCAAGGAGTGCATGCCCACCACCGGCGCGTGCGACTGCATGAACGCGATGCAGATGGGCATGACGGATCCGTGCACGCTCACCACCCTGCTCGGCACGCAGTGCGCGGGGACGAGCACCTGCGGCGGCACCGCGGGTTGGGGCGCGTGCGCCGCGCCGTCGACGATGGACACGCCCGACGCGGCGTACACCGACAACAACTGCGACGGCATCGACGGCGATTACATGAAGGGCATCTTCGTCGCCGGCGGCGGCACGAACAATGCGACCTGCGGGCTCACGCACACGACGCCGTGCCAGACGATCTCGTTCGGCATCGTGCGCGGCGTGCAGGCGAGCCGGCCAAACGTCTACGTGCAAGCGGGCACGTACAACGAGGTCATCGTGCTGCTGAACGGCGTCAGCGTCTGGGGCGGCTACGACTTCGCGTGGCAGCGCGGCCCGTACTCGAACAATGCGAACAAGGTGACGGTCACCGGCGGTCAGGACACCACGACCGGCGGCGACGGCGAGTACCTGACGGTGCGCGCCCACGATCTGATCGTGCCGGCGACGATCGCGGATCTCATCCTCCAGGGTCCGACGGCCCAGGGCGTCGGCGGCGCGAGCGGGCTCGACGGCCGCTCGAGCTACGTCGTTCACTCGAAGGCGGCGAGCGTCACGCTGTCGCGCGTGCAGATCACGGCGGGCGCGGGCGCGAACGGCGGCACCGGCAGCGCGGGCCAAGACGCCGTGCTCGTCGACGCGCAGGGCTTCATGAACGGCGGCAACGGCGGCAATGGCGACGAGTTCACGACGGCCTGCAACAGCAGCTCTCAGGGCGGACCCGGCAGCGCCGGTACGAACACGTGTGGATCGTCTCCGTCGAGCCGGGCGATGAACGGCGGCCTCGGCGGCAACGGCGGCACGATGGACACCGACTGCGGCTTCTTCTCCTCGAACTTCGACGCGCGCCCGGGCGGCAACGGCATGAACGCGGGCTTCGTCTCGGGCTCGAACGGCCTGCGCGGGCTCGGTGGTTCCGGAACGGACGTCTGCGGTCCCACGACGAGCGGCAACTCCGGCCTCGTGGCGAATGGCGGGGCGGGCGGCGCCTCGAGCGGTGGTTATCTCTCCGGACCTTCGAGCCAGTACTGGTATGCGCGCGCAGGCGGCGCTGGCGGCACCGGTCAGAACGGGGG
>JACCRC010000374.1 GCA_013813765.1 Deltaproteobacteria bacterium
ATAGAGCAGCAGGTGCGAGATCAGTACAGGCCGCTCGGCGCCACGGCCCACCGCGGCCATCGCGGCGATCACCCAGGTGAGCTCCGGGCTCGCCGTGGTCGGCGCCTCGAGGTGGAGCTGCAGGGCAGCGAGCGCGGCCGTCACCTGCTTCGGATCGAGCGCGAGCTCTGGGCTGCCGAGACCGGCGATCGCCTTCGCGATCGGGCCGAGCGTGTTGGGCTCGGTGCCCGCGAGGTAGTCGGTGTGCACCGCGAGCTGCGCCGTCAGCACCGGGAGGCTCGCCGGATCCTGACGTGCTGTGAGCAGCTCGACCACGGTGTCCTTCAACCGCTGCGGCGCGCGCTCGTCCGCGAGCACCGCGAGTAGCTCCGCGGTCACCTGTGGCCCGGACTGCTTCGCGAGAGCGATCACCGCGAGCTCCTTCACGCGATCGAAGCGAGCATCGTGATCGCGCGCGATCGAGACCAATGCGGCCACGGTCTCGGGCGGGCCCTGCTCGCTCGACGGCGCCCAGCCGTCGGCATCGAACGTCGCACCGAGCACCTGCTGCGCGATGCCGAGAGACTTCTTCGCGCGAACGCCGCCGGTCTCCGGATCGACCGCGACGATGTCACCGCTCGTCGACACGCCCGCGACCACGCTGCCGGTGTGCACGGATGCGACCAGCTCGACGCGCGGCTGGCTGTACGCCCAGCGCAGCTGGCCGTCGACCCCGACTCCAAACAGGTAGCGGAAGTAGTGCACGACGTAGCCACCGCCCGTGATCACGAGCGGCCCCTTCTCCGTCGGTGCGCTCGCCCACAGGATGCGCGATCGATCTGCGGCGGTGTAGCCCTGCTGGATCGTGTCGTAGGCATCCGGCGCGTACGTGGTGCGTTCGAGCTGCGGCGGCACCTTGAACTGCGCGTAGCTCGCCTGATCGCGCTTGCCACTGACGCTGCGCGCGTCGAGGCGGAAGATGCCCTGGCGCGAGCCGTAGTACGCGACGTCGCTGGTGACTCGCAGCGTCGAGATCTGCTCGTCGATGCCGCGCAGGCGCGTGAGCTGCGCGCCGCTCTTGCCGTCGATGATCGACAGCCACTGACTCAGGAACGGAACGTAGACGACGCCGCCGTGTGCGGCTGGCGCACCGAGCTGGCCGGGCGCATCGATCTTCCACTGCTGGCTGCCGCTCGATCCGCTATGCGCGGCGAGGTACCAGGTGTTGCCGCTCTTGGTGACGAGGTACGCGCGATCACGATCCGCTGCGGCTCCGACGAACTGCCCGTCGAAATCGACCTTCCACCGCGGAGCGCCGCGCGCCTGATCGCGAGCGACGAGCTTCTTGCCCTCGATCGCGACGATGAAGTCACCACCGACCGCGATCCGCGACTGAACGTCGGCGTCGGTCTTCCACAGCACGTTGCCGGCTGCGAGGTCGTACGCGATGATCGTCTTCGGCGCGCCGGCCGCGAGCACGAACACGCGCGGCTGACCGCTCGAGTTGACCGGCGTCGGCCGTGCGGGGAGCTGGCGAGCCGCGAGCGCCTTGTCCAGCGCGAACGCGTTGTTCTCGTCGGAGGACAGGCGGAACACGCTCTTCGGTCCGCAGCCCGCTGCGAGCGCGGCGAGAACCAGCGCGGAGATGAAGCGGCTCACTTGCCACCTCCGTGCCGCGCCTCGATGACCATCTGAGCCTCCGTGCGCGACGTTCGCGGCGGGGTCTTCGGTGACGAGTCGAGGTAGTCCTGCAGCGCGTTGACCGCGGCCTTGTCCTGGATCTTCGCGATCGCGCGAACGATCTCGACACGAGCCTCGTCCGGACCGAAGTCCGCACGCTTCAGGATCGTTCCGAGCGCGATCGCGAGCGTGGTCTCCGGCACCTTGCCGAGCTGGTCGGCGAGCTGACGCGCGAGTGCTGGATCGGCGAGCTGCGCGAGCGCGCGCGCCGAGCTGTCCTCGCCCTTCGCGAGCAACACGAGCAGTGGCTCGACGGCGCCCTTCACACGGCCCTTGCCGGCCGCGCCGGCGGCGGCGGTTCGCACCATGCCGACCGGATCACGGAGGCCAGCGATGATCGCCGCATGCGCCGCGGGATCCGGATAGATCGCGAGCGTGGTCAGCGCCGCGATTCGCACGCCAGGCGTGTGATGGCCGGCGTAGCGACGAAGCGCGGCGACATCCGGTGGCGCGGGGCGCTGGCCGAGCGCGGTCATCGCGGGCGCGGCGACCGCCGGCGGAAGACCGAGCGCGAGCGCGTTGAGCAGTGCCTCGTGCGCCGCGGGCGCGACGTTCGCCCCGAGGTCCTCGGCTGCCTTCGCAGCGCGTTCGACGTCAGTTCCGCTGAGATCCGCCACCAGCGCCGGGTTCAAGGTGACGCCGGTGCCCTTCTTCGCGGGCGCCTTGCCCGCTGGCTGAGCCAGCGCCGGAGCGGCGGCGATCGCGATCACGACTGCTACTCCACGGCAAATGCGTCTCGTCATGTTGGCCTCTGAGGTCGCGTCGTACCCAAAACCCGGTCGACATTCAACAATTGGTGTTCCGCATTCGCTACAACCGCACGACCGTGGATCCCGCTGTCCTGCCGATCCTGTCGTGTCCCCGCTGCCGCGCATCGGCGCCCTTCCGGGACCTGCGCAACGCCCGCTGCACCACCTGCGGCATGGAACCGGGGTGGGCCGCACCCGGCGTGCTCGACCTGATCGACACCAGCATCGGCGAGCCGACCGTCGCAAGCACCGAGCAACGCCTGATGGAGAGCGACCTCGTGGCCCGGATCTACGACCGGTTCTGGAGGCCGACGTTCGTCCGCATGCTCGCGGGCAAGGGGGCCGGCGCGGCGGTCGGCGGGCTCGCCGGGGAGCTGTTCATCCACAAGCACGGCCTGTCGCTCGACGACCGGCCCGGCCCGTGGCTCGACCTGTCGTGCGGTCCCGGTGCGTTCGCGCGCGCGCTTGCGGCCTCTGCTCCCGGCGCGCTCGTCGTCGGGCTCGACCTCTCGCGCGCGATGCTCGAGGTCGCCGCGCAGCGAACCGGCGGCTACACGAACGTGGTGCTCGTCCGCGCCGATGCGCACTTGCTGCCGTTTACCGACGGCGCGTTCAACGGCGTGAACAACGCCGGTGCGCTGCACGCCTACGACGATCCCGAGCTCGTGTTCCGCGAGATCCGCCGCGTGCTCCGGCCCGGCGGCATCTACATGGGATCGACGTTCGGCGAGGCTCCATCGCTGCTCGGGAGACTCGCGGCGCGCGCCGCTGGCATCCGCCGGTTCGAGCCGAGCGAGCTGCGTGCGTGGCTGCAGCGCATCGGGTTCGCGGACTACGAGGACGTTCGCCTCGGCGGCGCGCTCGTGTTCCGCGTTCGCCGGCCGTAGCTAAGGT
>JACCRC010000394.1 GCA_013813765.1 Deltaproteobacteria bacterium
TCGTCATCCACAGCTGCGAAGGCAACTACGCAGGATGCTGGGGCTGGCTGAAGAACCCGGCGGCCGGCGCGAGCGCGCACTACGTCGTCAACGAGAGCGGTAGCGAGGTCACGCAGCTCGTGCGCGAGTCGAACCGCGCGTGGCACGTCTCGGCCGCCTACAACTGCAACTACGCTGGCGGTAGCCAGTGCAACAAGCAGGGCGTGTCGACGAACAACTTCTCGGTCGGCATCGAGCACGCCGGCTTCGCGTCGCAGACCAGCTGGAGCAACGGCATCATCGAGAAGTCGGCGAAGCTGACCTGCAACATCACGCAGCGCCAGGGCGTGGTCCGCGACCGTAACCACATCGTCTCGCACGGCCAGCTCCAGCCGTACAACCGCACCGATCCGGGCAAGAACTGGCCGTGGAGCCACTACATCGACCGCGTGCGCGCGCACTGTGGCGCTGGCGGTGGTGGCGGTGGTGGTGGCACGCCGACCAGCGCGATCATCATCGACAGCAACAACGCGAACAACAACCAGAGCGTCGCGAGGCTCGAGCTCGCGGGCGCCTGGCAAGCAACCACCGGAACGCCGGGCTACTACGGCAGCGGCTACTACTTCGCGAACACCGCGGGGACATCGGCACCAGCGACGTTCTGGTTCCACCTGCCCGCCGCAGGTAGCAAGACGATCGAAGCGTGGTGGACCGCCGGTGCGAACCGCGCGAGCGCGGCGCCGTTCATCGCGTTCAACGCTGCCGGCAACGAGGTCGGCCGTCGCTCGGTCAACCAGCGCGGCAGCGGCAGCCAGTGGGTCACGCTCGGCACCTACAACTTCAGCGCCGGCTGGAACAAGGTGCAGCTGTCGCGCTGGACGACGTCAGGTGACGTCGTGGTCGCCGACGCGGTCCGTGTGCGATGAGACGCGCTGTGCTCCTCCTGGCGCTCGCCGCCTGCGCCGATGACAAGCCCGCGCCGCGGGTCGAGCTGCCCGGTACGATCTGGGCCATCGAGGACGGAGCGGCGCCCATGCTGGTGCGTCTCGCCGGCGGGGCGCGGACTCCGATCGGTGCAAGTTTGTATCCGTCGACGCAGACGCTGCCGGATGGCCGGCTCGTCGCGATCGCATCGCGAGGCGATGGCTCGTCTACCGCCGAGCAGCTCGTGTTCGTTTCCCGCGACGGCAAGGTCGAGCGATTCGGTCCCGCAGCGTCGCAGATCCGCGATCCCGCGGTCGACAAGCAGGGCCGCTGGATCGTCGTCGCCGCGAGCTTCGAGGGCCACAGCGATCTGTACCGGATCGAGCTCGCAGGGACGGTGACGCGGCTGACCAGCAATGCCGAGGGCAACTACCGCCCGACGCTCGCCGGCGACTCGATCGTCTACGTGTCGAGCCGCGACGGCGACTCCGAGATCTATCGCGACGACACGCGGCTCACCGCGTTTCATCGCGACGACTGGGAGGCGACGCCCTCGCCCGATGGCTCGACGATCGCGTTCCTCAGCGATCGCGACGGCACCGCGCGGATCTACCTCATGAACGCCGACGGCACAAATCTGAGGCCTCTCACGACCCACACTGGCGAGGAGAGCGCACCGACCTGGTCGGCCGACGGGAAGCAGCTCGCGTACGTGATGGGCAAGCAGGTCTGGGTCCGCGACGTCGCAAGCGGTCGCGACCGCGCGGTCACGCCACCCGGCGCGAGCGACGTCGAGCCGAGCTTCTCGCCCGACGGGCGCTGGCTCGCCGTGTCACGCGAGCGCGGTCACGCCAACGAGGTGTGGGCGATGCCGCTGGAAGCGGGCGAGCCCGTGCTCGTCGCGCAGAACGCGCGCTTGCCGCGCTGGGTGCCGTAGCAGCTGGCTCAGCGGGTTGGCGGTGGCGCAGGCGCGACCGGCGCGACCGGAGTCGTCGGCGCAGCGGACGGAGTGAACCGGGCCACCTTGAATTCGACGCGGCGATTGAGCGCGCGCTGCTCGGCCTTTCGCCCAGGAACGGCAGGCTTCTTCGCTCCGAAGTACGCCACCTGCAGTCGGCTCGCGGAGACGCCTGCTGCGATCAGCGCGTCGGCCGCCACCTGCGCGCGGCTCGCGGAGAGCTTCAGATTGTAGCGGTCCTCGCCGTCGCGCGACGAGTGGCCTTCGATCGAGAGCAGCTCGATCTCCGGGGTCGCCTGGAGCAGTGCGGCTAGCTCGCCGATCACGCGCGAATTGTCGGGCCCGAGCTCCGCCTTGTTGTAGTCGAACAGGATCCGGTCCGTGAATCGCCGCAGGATCTCGTCGAGCGTCGGCCGCGGGATCGTGTCGGGGCAGCCATCCTCATCTTCGTATGTGTTGACCGACTCCGGCACCAGCGGACATCGGTCGTCGACATCGAGGATCTTGTCGCCATCGTTGTCCAGATCGGGGCAGCCGTCGTCATCCTTGAACGCGTCGACGTCCTCGGGCTCGACCGGGCACTGGTCCGCGGCATCGAGGACCTGGTCGCCGTCGTTATCCGGATCCGGACACCCGTCGTCATCCTGGACGCCGTCGCGATCCTCCGCCGCGTCCGGGCAGCGGTCGGCATCACCGCGGAGCCCGTCCTTGTCCGCGTCATCATCGGGCGGTGGTGGTGGCGCCGGCACCCGAGCGACGCTTCGACCGAACACGACGTACCCCGACACCAGCACCTCGAAATCGAGGGTCAGCTTCTTGCTGTCGAGATCCGGCGGGAGCGAGTTGTCGGCGCTCGGCGGTCCCATCACACGGGCATCGCCCCGGATCCCCCAGGCCTTGCCTCCCGGGTACTTCACGCCCGCGCCTGCGTAGAACATCGCGTCGGTATCGGGCTCGATGTCACGCGATGGCACACCACGGATGCCGGGTTGGCCGTTGTTCGACGCCACGATGCTGAACGCCCCGACGCCGGCGAGCACGAACGGGATCAGACGTGCGGAGGCGTCGCGTCTCCGAAACTGCGCGACGAGGTGGGCTCGGTACGTGACATTGGTGACGCTGTACCCGAGCTCGCGTGCGACCGTCGGCACGATGCCTAGCTCGCCCTCGAGACCAAGCATGTGGCCGACGAACGCGCCCACGCGCAGTCCGACGAGGATCGAGTTGCGCTGACTCGGGGCGTTCGGCACATCGAGCACGCCGAGCTCGTTGTTCTCGCTGAACACGTGGGCGCCGGCGACTCCTCCAATCTCGATCTCGGCGACGGCGTCCGTCGTTGCCGCACACAGCACGGCCCCGGCCAGCAGGAATCGGTACATATGCAGTGGTACGCCGGGAGCGCTCGAAGATCCAAGCACAGCGAGCGCGATCCGCATGAGGTAGCATCCAGGCATGTCGCGAGTGTTGTTGCTGGCAGCGATCCTGTGCACCGGATGCGAGAGCAAGGGCTCGTCGGGTGGGGCCGGTGGTGGCGGCACGACCAATGACGGAGTCGGCGACAAGATCGACAAGGCCGGCGATCGCGCGGCCGACAAGATGAAGGACATGGTGCCCGACAAGGTGAAGTCGGCGGCGAACGCGGTCGACAAGAGCCTCGACAAGCTCGACGCCGACGAGGTCGCCGAGCACGTGAAGAACGCGCAAGACATGATCGCGCGAGGCGAAGAGCCGCGCGAGGACTGCGGGTGGGCGGCGCGCGCGCAGGACAGCGAAGGAAAGAAGATGCTGCTGCAGCTGTGTGCCTACGAGGTTCCGATGATCCGCGCGCGTCGGGCACTCGTGGCCGCGGAGAAGGCGCGTGCGGAGCAGAGGGACGCGCCGTCGCTCACCGAGTGCTCGAGTGACGAGTGGGCCAACGTGAAGGCGAAGCTCGATACCGACCACGGCGGCAAGGCCGAGTGGACAGACTTCAAGGCGCGCTGGGCGAAGGCCTGCCCCGGCTCGTGATCGGGTCGCCGGCACCTCGAAGCCGCTGTCGACAAGAAATGCTACGGTCGAGGGAGCTGTAAATGGTCCACGTCGCCTACGTCGACAGCGACGGCATCGAGCGCTCGTACTCGATCGGTACCGAGCCGGTGCTCATCGGCCGCGAGCCCGGATGCACGATCCAGAGCAACGACGGACTCGTGTCGCGGCGGCATGCGCTCATGTACGTCGACGCTACCGGCATGCTGTACGTCGAGGACCTCGGAAGTGCGAACGGCGTGTTCGTCGGTCCGCACCGCGTGAAGGTGTCGCCCATCCCGATGGGCGCCATCGTCGTCGTCGGCAGTCTGCGCTTCCGCCGACTCGCGTCCACGCCGGGCGCGAGTCAGCCGCCCGCACCGGTGCAAGAGTTCCTGGCCCGCGCGCAGACGCGAGCAGTGCTCGAGCCCCCACCTCCTCCTCCGACGGTGGCTCCCATGCCGGGGGCGGATGTCCACGCGATGCTCGTCCACCTCCTGGACGTGGAGCGCAAGATGCGACGAGCCATCGAGGACGAGCGCGACGCGTACGGCGCGCGGCTGGCCGAGCTTCACCGCGAGCTCGAAGCGGCGCGGGCGCGCATCGAAGAGCTCGAGCGCAAGAAATAGAAAAAATGGCGGTGGGAGCCGCAACGTCTGCACCGCATGCACCATCGCTCGGATAGCGGTGGGGTAGCTGCACGACAGCGACGATTGACGGATCGAGCTACCCGCGTTACCGAGGCCGATGCTCTCTCCTGGTCGGTGGATGTGTGGTGGTGTGTTTGCTCTGCTCCTCTCTGGCGCTTGTGCGCAGCAGGATGCATCCACTAGCCGGCGCTGATCGGCGTATTCGATGGGGCTAGCCGCGCTGGAGCGTACGGGCAGACTGCGGCATCCTACGGACATGCGCAGCAGCATGCTGAAGACGCTCGTCGAGGGCGTCTTTGGGTGGTCGCGATGTTGATCCTGTGGCTGGCACCGCCGTCCTGGAAGCCCGTGGCGTACGTGCTCATCGCGGCGACGGTCCTTGTTGCCCTCAGTGCCTACCTCGCGAGCGTGCGCCGAACGAAAGAAGCCCAGGCGCGAGTCGACACCGCCCAGCGTGACCTCGGCGAGCTGCGCAAGAAGAGCTAGGCGTGGGTATCCAAGGTCCATCCTTCGAGCTCACACGTTCGACCGACACTCTCCCCGCGAATTCCGGACTCGTCACGCTGTCGCACGGTGTCGACACGGTGTCGGTGATGTCCTCCGGCCGTGAGATTCCGACGACCACGGTCTGGGCGGGTCGGCTGTCCGATCATCACGCCGCGCGCAGCTATTCGATGCTGCGTCCCGCATCGGGAGACTGGCCGGTGGGCTCGCTCCACGTCGTCGCCCGCGGCTGGCAGCAAGTGCTTGCCGATTGTCACGTGCCGGTCGGTCCCGCGATCGAGGGTTCGCCACCGACGTGCGCGTACGTCAGTGGCCGCATCGAGATTCACACCGTTGCTGGGCCCGGTGACGGTGCCAGGCCGCCGGCTCCTGGCGTCGCGTATGGCGGGCTAGCCGACGCGTACGGACCGATCGTGGCGATTGCCGTCGAGGTCACGAGGCACGGCGATTCTCACGTCTACACCCATAACGACATCGGTGACGCCATGCATGGGCGGGGCGCCATCGTGCTCGGCCCGTTCGACGAGCTGAAGCGCGTCCGCATCACGAACGTCCTCGGCAAGACCCTCGAGATCCTGCCGCCGTTTCCGCATGGGGTCGCGCCCGCGGGACCGATTGGCGTGGGTGTCTGACGACAAGAAACCTGTGAGGCGCAAGAAGTAGCGAGCATCAACGACAGTGCACGCAGTACCGCGCGACGCGGGCGAGGGTCTCCGCGCGGTTGATCGAGACTTCGGCGCAGGCCGAGATTGCCGCATCGCACCTGCCGAGGCGCGCCGTCGACACGATCGCTTCGATCGAGTGCAACATCGTTTCGAGGTGTTCCGAAGCGTCCAGCTCGCGGATCTTCGCGAGGTCACCCCGTCGTGCATACGCGCGGGTGACGGCCGCGAGCCCCGGCATCCAGCCGTCCCGAGGTCCGGCGGCGACGGCGCGTCGTGTAGCCGCCTCGAGCTCGCCGCGTTCCACGAGTTGCGCGACGATTCGCTCCTCCGCGACGAAGCGCTGGTTCGCGTCGAGCTGCTGGACCATCGCGTCTGCGGCGACAGCATCGCCGAGCTCGAACAACATGGCTGCCGTGGTCGGGGCGTGCGGCGTGATGGCGACGGCGCCGGCGGGGTCGCCGCGGAGACCTCGTGCGACGGCGAGCGCCCACCGGCTGCCGACATCGACGCCTCGGTCGAGCGCGCGACCGGCGACCCGCTCGGCATCGAGCAGCTGCGAGGCGCGTTGCTCGTAGGCCTCCGATGTCGCGTGCTCCCCGAGCAACGCGTGCAGCTCGGCGAGGTCCGCCAGTATCCACGCGCGCGTTCCCGGATCGCTCGCTTCACCGGCGAGCTCGACGATCCGCGCGATCATGCGCGCGTTCACGGGATCGCCGCATAGCGCGAGCTCGCGTGCGAGTGGCGTGCTCGCATCGACCTCGGGCTCGATCATCGTCGCCGCGAGTGCGTCGGCGACGAGCGTGGTCGCGATGTCGCGCTGTGCGGTTCGGCGGGCGCGCGCCGCGAGGTCAACTAGCGGCTGGATCGCCTCGCCAGGCGACAGCCCCTTCGCGCGCGCCACCAGCGCGGACCAGCCCGGGGACCCGACATCGAGCCACAGGAAGATGAGTGACTGCATGTCGAGCAGCGACACCAGTCGCTCGATGGAGGCCGCGTACGTCACCTCGGCATTCGCCGCCAGCAGCGCCGGGACTGGAGTCGGCTCCTCGTTCGCTGCGCGCTCGATCGCGACATCGAGCAATCGCTGCGCGGCGTCGTGTTCGCCGAGGGCCGCATGAACCTCGATCGCGTGGAAGAGCGTCCTTGTCCCGGCCGCACGCGCGTCGGCCTGCGCAAGCGCGATCGCCTCCGCGAGCCAGGTCCGTGCGTTCTCGGCGTCGCCGCGCGCCACGTACGTATGCGCGAGCTGGATCAGCTCCGGGTGACGACGGCTACCGTGCTCGACGATCAACTCGCGGGCTTCCGCGAACAGCGCGCACGTGTCGTCGGTCATCGAGGCTTGGGTTTAGATCGAGCCTAGCGGTCCTGTCAGGGCGCACGCTGTGTTATCGACGACCGCGAAGGCAGGGAGTCATCTCTACCGGTTCGCGAACGGCGCTGCCGTCGAGCGTGTTCGACCACCCGCTCGTGTTCTCGCCCGCATCGGACGTTGGTCACACGTATGACCGGCGCAACCGTATGCGTTGCGATCGCGCGAGCACGAGCGGCGGATCGATTATTGCCTCGTGCACGGCCCGGGCAAGCACCTCGTCGGCGAGACCACGGTGACGGCACTCGCGAAGCCGGCGTCGGCAAGAAACTACGGTTGAGGGAGTTGTAAATGGTCCGCGTCGCCTACGTCGACCGCGACGGCATCGAGCGCTCGTACTCGATCGGTACCGAGCCGGTACTCATCGGCCGCGAACCCGGATGCACGATCCAGAGGCAACGACGGACTCGTGTTGCGGCGGCATGCGCTCCTGTACGTCGACGCTACCGGCATGCTGTACATCGAGGACCTCGGAGTGCGAACGGAGTATTCGTCGGTGCGCACCGCGTGAAGGTGTCGCCCATCCCGATGGGCGCCATCGTCGTCGTCGGCAGTCTGCGCTTCCGCCGACTCGCGTCCACGCCGGGCGCGAGTCAGCCGCCCGCACCGGTGCAAGAGATCCTGGCCCGCGCGCAAACCCGAGCGGTGCATCCGCAACGCCTGCGCGGCGAAGTTGCCCAGCCGTGGGGGTTCGTTATCGAGCGCGGGCTCGTGCATTGTGCCACTCCAGAAGCGGTACACCAGCGGTCTCATGGATCGAGCATCGGAACGCGACATCGCAGCGCTGCAAGGCGACTGGAACCAGATCAATCTCGAGGCCGACGGCGTCTCCAATCCGCCAGATGACTATGGAACGGATCTGGTGACCACGTTTACCGGTAACCAGTTCGTCGTGCGCGCTGTCGACGGAACTGTGGTCCTGGTGGGCGCATTCACCCTCGATGCGTCGACCACTCCCAAGTCGGTCACCTGGGTCGACTCGATAGGAGCGGATGCGGGCAAGTCGCTACCAGCGATCTACATCCTCGACGGCGACACGTTCAAGTTCATCGTGGGCGCCGAGGGCGCGCCCCGCCCACAGGTCTTCAGGACCATCCACGGCCAAACGATGCGCACCCTGCGCCGCCGGTGATCCATGTCCGATGACTACTTCGAACAGTGGAAACGATCTCCGGCAACTGCGAGCCGAACGGGTGCTTACCCGCGGAAGCGGGTAGCTGGTCGGCCCGCCGGAACGTAGGTCAACGCTCGCGACGAACCGTCGCGACCGCGGCGTCAGCTGGGTGAAGCGCAGGTCGTCGTCGACGTAAATGACCTCGAGCGCGAGGCCGTGCAGCGGCCGGTTGACGTCGTGAAAACACCTCGTCGCAAGATCGTGCGCGACGCGCAGCGACGAGCTCTCGCCCTGCTCTACGGGTCGCGTGTACCAGGTGATCTCGTCGGCGCTCAGACGCGGGATGTGCTGGCTTCCCGGAAGCGCGGCGAGATCGACGGACGGCACCCGGAAGTCGTTCGCGCGAGCATGGCGAACGAAGTGGCGCGGCAGGCGCACGTGGTGGTCACGCAGCTGTGCGGCAAGCTGCCGGGCCACAGGTACAGCCCATCGGTCAGCACGTCCGCCGGACCGAGCACGTCACCGGCTGCGCTCGTGGCGAGCGCGTCGCCTGCGCGATAGAGGCGGCCGGACTCGAGGTACCCCACGATCGCAGCGTCGTCGGCGCCTGGAGAATCGCGTCGCGCGTCCTCGAGCGACACGCTCGTGTCGTGGCCGTACGACAGATCACTGAAGAACCCGACCTCGCGCAGCTGCCGCGTCCAGTCGAGGTCCGTCGAGCTAATGCGCTCCTCGTAGTGCGACCCGACGCCGTTCGCGCGCAGCGCCTCCGTGACGTCGTGCTCGCCGGACCAGCCGGTGCGAAACCGGAGATCGTATTCGCTCGCCAGCCAGATCAGGAAGTCGATCGCGCTGCGCAGCGACTGCGTGCCGCCTTCGTTCTCGACGAGGACCTCGTGCGGCGCGACGCGGACGAACGTGCCGCTCGATGACTTGCCGGCGAGCACCTGCGCGTAGTGCAGATCTGCGTACGTCGGAGAGTCTGCGATCTCGTAGATGTTCTCCTTGAACTCGAACGCGTCCGCGCGCGCGTCCAACCAATCTCGGACTTGCTGGACGTCAAACGTGCCCGCGGACGGAGTGACGTAGAGGTTCGCGGTCATGGGCGGGTCAGCTGGTGGTGGACTGCTTGCACCGCCGCATCGTCGAACGCATCGTGCTGCTTCTGGTTCTTGAACGGATTCGCGAGCTCGCCCTCATGCTTTTTCGGTGCGGCGTGGCCAGCGGCGTCGAGCTTGAACGCGACAGCGTCCGGGCCACCGATGCTGTCGGGAACTGCGGAGTTCTTCTTCACTTCGATGCTGAAGCTGGGAATGTTCGGGCGATCGTTGTCGGCGAGCGGTTTGTACCGCACGACGGTTCCGTCCCGGTACTCGCACCGATGCATCGTCTGCGTGCCGTGCGAGTGCCGATCGAGGAGCGCGGGCGCGATGCGATTGCCGACGTTCGCCTGGAACGTTGGAAAGCCGACCAGAGATCCTGCGGTACCTCGCCGCGACCCGCAGCGTTCCGCTCCTTCATCCAACCATTTCTTGCTATGGTGCCGGGTCTTTGGAGGTTCTCGTGAAACGCATTGGACTCGCAGTTCTGGCCGTCTCTCTCTCTGGCGCGTTCGCATGCCAGCGAGACAATGAAGCGCTCAACCAGAAGCTCGACGACATCAGCCGTCGCCTGACCTCGATCGAGACCAAGCTGGGCAATGCACCCGCACCTGGCGCGGCTGCTCGGCCGTCACAGCCGGCGCGCGCGCAGCCCAACCCGAGCCATGTTTATGCCGTGCCGGTCGGGGAGTCCGCGAGCATCGGTTCCAAGCTCGCAAAGGTCACGATCGTCGAGGCGTTCACCTTCACTTGAGGTTACTGCGAGAAGGTCGGTTCGACCCTCCAGCAGTTGCAGAAGGATTACGGCGACGACGTTCGGATCGTGTTCAAGCACTACCTCGTTCATCCGCAGGCCGGAACGATTCCCTCACATGCCGCCTGTGCCGCGGACAAGCAGGGCAAGTTCAAACAGATGTACGAGCTGATCTGGGAGAAGGGGTTCAAGTCGAACCCCCGCGACCTCGGGCTCGAGAACATGCAGAAGCTCGCACAGCAGATTGGCATCGACATGGTTCGGTTCAAGGCCGACATGGAGGGGCCATGCCCGAAGCTCGTCCAGCAAGATCAAGCGGAGGTCGGCAAGCTCGGCACGACCGGCACGCCGGCGTTCTACATCAACGGTCGATTCCTGTCCGGCGCCCAACCGATCGAGTCGTTCAAGACGCTCATCGATGAGGAGCTCAAGAAGGCGAACGAGCTGATCGCCAAGGGCGAGGCGACGGCGGCCACGTACTACGACGAGTTCGTGCTGAAGCGCGGTCTCAAGGAGCTCCCACAACCCGCGCCGGATGCACCCGGCGCGCCGGCCGAGGCACCGGGAGTTCCCGGAACCCCGCAGCCACCGGGCCCGCCGCCGCCGGGCAAGACAACCTGGTCCGTCGAGCACGGTCACTGGCACTGAAATCCTGCTCGGGACGGCGACGTTGCAGGTCCGTCGCCTCGCGGCGCGAGCGCTCGAAGGGCGACAACGACCATCCGCTTGGACCACGGTGGGCGCAAGCTCGGTAGACCGGCAACCTTGCGTGCTGCGCGCCCGAACCAAGGATAGTTTGAAGTGACGTGCGCGTCCGGCGTCCGGCGGTATTCGGACAACTCGTCCGCCCGTCGGACCGACGGCGATACACGTGGCTGAACTTCCAAGACAACGTCAGGGTTCGTTAGATCGATCGACCGTAGCCCGCGCGGACACAGCTCCAGTCCCGCGCCTCGAGCGCGTCGGCGGTGACGAGCCAGTTCAACGTCTCCGCATCGATGAAGTCGTGGTCGAAGGAGCCGTCATGATCGAGGCGAAGCAGCATGATGTCGTCGGCCCGCTGCGCGCACTCCATTGGCCGCTCGTAGCCGAACAGACCGTGCTGCGACCCGATCTCGTATTTCCAGCGATTGTAGATGTCCGCGTATGCCACGTTCTGTGCACGCGTGAGCACTACTACCCTCGTGGCCACACATACCGATGAACCGCGAATTCCACGGTGGCAGCGCCAGGTCGGTTCGAACCGTCACGCCATAGGGGCGGCTCGGCCATTGGGTGGGATTGGTACGTGGCTCGAGATCCTCGTGCTGCGAGTACGTGACACCGTACTCCTCGCCATCCTCGCCAACGTTGCAAAAGAAACCGAGGACACCCTTTGCCGGCAACAGCCTATGAACATCGTGCGCGCCCGAACCAAAGATAGTTTGAAGTGACGTGCGCGTCCGGCATCCGGCGGTATTCGGACAACTCGTCCGCCCGTCGGACCGACGGCGATACATGTGGCTGAACTTCCAAGGCAACCAGCTGGCCAGGGTCTTGAGAGGGAAGCGGACCATGTCGCTCCCACGTCAGGTCCTCAAAGGTGCCTACTACATGATCACGCGTCGCTGCACGCAGCGACAGTTCCTGCTCCGGCCCGATCGCGCTACCAACGGCGCGTACCTCTATTGCCTGATCGAAGCGGCACTACGATTTCAGATCGATCTCGTGATCATGTGCGCGATGTCCAACCACCACCACGTGGTCATCCGTGATCGATTCGGGCGTTACCCAGAGTTCATCGAGCATCTGCATCGGATGATCGCGCGCAGTCAAAACGCTCTTCGCGGACGCTGGGAGAACTTCTGGGCATCGGGGCAAACGAGCGTCGTGCAGCTCGTGAGTCGCGAGGACATTCTCCGCAAGGTGGCATACGTCGCCGCCAACCCTGTCCAGGACCAACTGGTCGACCGCGTGGATCACTGGCCAGGTGTAAACGGATATCGCGCGCTGTTGAGCCGTCGGCTGCTCGAGGCAGCGCGTCCTCTGCACTTCTTCCGCAAGCACGGCCCGATGCCGGCACATGTCTCGATTCAGCTGAGCTTCCCGGAGGAGCTCGGCGATCCCGAAGCGCTCGGGGCAGAGCTCGAGGCAATGGTGAGTGACATCGAGCGAAATGCTGCAAAGGAGCGGGCTCGCCACGGCGAGCGAGTTCTAGGCCGCGCAGCAGTGCTCAAGCAATCATGGCGCAGCGCGCCGACGACCTTCGAGGCGCGCCGTCAGATGAGCCCGCGGGTCGCAGCGCGAAACATGTGGACGAGGATCGAAGCGTTGGTGCGAAACAAGGCATTCGCGCGCGCGTACGCCGGTGCTCGCTCGCGATGGCTCGAAGGCGAGGACGTGATGTTCCCGGCGGGCACGTACTGGCTGCGGCGCTTCGCCGGCGTCGCGGTCACACCGGCCTGACGACGCCGGTTTCGGGCAACGCGATAGGTTGGAGGCTGACTCCGGCCGGACGACGTTCGTCCGGAGCCCGGATCAGCCGCATTTTCGGGTGCGCGAAAAGCCGAAAACCACGAACGGCGACCTCTCTGCGTCGTGTTCGTGTCGTTCCCTGCGAAGCCAGGGGTGGGGTTCGCGAAAACTTTCCTGGGAATGGTGGAGGCGGCGGGAGTCGAACCCGCGTCCGAAGATGCTTCTACTCGAACGTCTACGTGCGTAGGCACGCTATTTAAGGTCTCGTGCTCGCCGGCAGCGGCCGACCTGCGAGCACAACAAGCCAGCTGAATTTCGATCTCCGTGCGCTGACGGGTCAGGAGATCTAGTCTGGTTGTGTCGGTGTTTCGTGGCTACAGACGGAAGCCGCGAGCACCGTCGTTACCTGGTTTTATCAGGCAGCGAGAGCAACAGCGTTATCGTTCGCAGTTGCATGGTTTGCCCATTTTTACGTGGCCTTGGGCGCCACGACGCGCAATTCGAGCGTCTTCATCC
>JACCRC010000403.1 GCA_013813765.1 Deltaproteobacteria bacterium
ATCGTGACGTCGTACTTCGTGCTGAGCGCCTCGACGATCTTGTCCTTCACGCGGTCATACGGGAACGTGAGCTGGAGTGCGAACACGAACGTGACCACGGCGAGCAGGAAGAACCCGACGTAGCGCAGCACGAGACGCGTGCGGCGGCCGAGCTGTGGAAGCTGGAAGGCCATCTCAGCCTCCCTTCTTCTCGGCCGAGCCGGCCGATCCACCGCCCTCGCCCTTCGGCGGCGGCTCCTTCGAGTACGTGGAGACCTCGAGCGTGGCGTCGAGCTTCTCCTTCGTCTTGAAGTCACGGCGAACGTCCAGGCGCGTGACGATCACGACCTTCGAGCCGGTCTCGACCTCCTGGAGGAACTTCTTGAACTGATCGATCGTGAGGTCCGAGATCTGGCAGGAGACCGAGTTCGTGACGAAGCCGTTGCGCGTGACCGGGTTGCGCGGCGTGGTGCCCTTCAGCGTGAAGCCCGCCTTCTGCGCCGCGTTCGACAGGTAGGTATCGAGGCTGAGCGGCTCGACGCCCATCGTGGCGACGACATCGTCGGCGGGCTGCGCCGGACCGCGCGCCTTCAGGTCCGCGAGCACCACGAGCGCCTTGCGCATCTTGTCGTTGCGAGCCTCCATGTTGGAGAGACCGTCGGCGATCGACAGGCCGAGCCAGATGATCACCGTGAGTGGCAGCGCGATCGCCGCGACCACGACCAGGCGTCGCTCTCGCGGAGAGATGCGATCCCAGAAATCACGTGCACGATCCTTTACGCTGGACATGACGACCTCACATGCACGCCGTGGTGATGGTTAGCTTGAAGCGTTTGGTGCCGTCGGCCTGGGTATCCGTGGGCCCGCGAGCGACGTCCTTGAAGCACTCGATCTTCTTGAGCTCGGTGACGAGCAAGTCGATGCCCTCGGCGGTCTTCGTGGTGCCCTGCAGGTCGACCTTCACGTCGTCGATCTGCATCTGATCGATGTCGAGCGTGATCTTCTCCTTGGGGGGAACGTGGTTCGAGACCTCGAGGAGGATGTCGTACGCAGACATCTTCGGAAGTGGTGAAACAACCCCCACTCCACCGGGCCCGGTGGAGGCGAGCACGTCATCGGCGGACTTCGACTCGCCGAGCACGTCGGCGGACTCCGTCGCGAGCCGCGTCGACAGGACCTTCTCGGCCTTGCGCAGGCGGTAGAGATCCGCGTACGCGCTGCCGGCGGCGAACGCTGCGATCGCGAGCACCGCGGCACCGAGCGGAACGGCCTTCGCGCGCAGGAACGAGAGGTCCATCTTCACGGCGAGCGATCCGGATCGGAGGTCGAACTGCGGGCGGCCCCCGGCACAGTCGTACGCCATGCCGATGGTCATCGCGGCGCTGTCGATCGGCAGCTGCGACGAAGTCGCGCCGAGCCGCGGGCCGGCGAGGACGATCACGTCGTCGGGCGTAGGCCGCCAGCACGCGACGCCGAGCTGCTCGGAGAGGTACGAGCTCATGCCGCGGAGGCGCGAGCCGCCGCCGACGAGCAGCGCCGCGATCGGGGCGAACCCGGTGCGCGCACGGCATGCGGCGAGCGTCTGGCGCAGATCGCGCGCGAACGGCTGGAGCTCGCCGACGGTGACCGAGTGGATCCGCGCCCACTGATCGGAGGTCGCGGGCTCGGTCTGCGATGCGACGAAGCCATCCGAGTGCTTCGCGCGCTCGGCGTCCTGCCACGGGAGCTTCCAGAACTTCGCGATCGCTTCGGTCACGTGCTTGCCCGCGCGCGCGATGCTGCGGCTGAACACGGCCTTGCCATCGGCGACGACGACGACATCGGTGCGATCGTGGCCGACATCGATGACGGCGACCGCACCGTCGGTGCGCGCCTTCGTGAGCGACGGCGTGTGCTGCACGAGCCGAACGGCCGAGCCACCGCACGCGAGGATGCCGCGCGGATCGAAGCCGCACGACTTGCCCATCTCGATCAGCTGCTCCGCGCGCTCCTTGCGCATCGCGTAGGTCAGGACGCGCATTCCCTCGGTGGGCGCGGCGAGACGGCCGCGGCCGGCGTCGGGCAGCGCGGCGCTCGGGTTGTTCGGATCGGCCACAGGCGGCGCGGGAATCGCCTCGAACGTGTAGACCATGTCCTCGAGATCGACGGGCACCACGCCCTCGAGCTCGCCGCCGACGGCCTTCTCGAGCTCCGAGCGGCGCAGGTTCTTGAAGCCGAAGTCGAGCACCTGGGTGAATACCTGGTCGCCGAAGACGCCGATGTAGCCGTTGTCGTCGCGGAGCCGCAGCTCCTCGATCAACGAGGCGAGCACGGCCTTCGCGCGCGTCTCCGCCGGTTGATCACCGGGAGGCACGAGCCGCTCGACGACGTTGAGGAGCGTGGCGCCGCGAATGCCTGGGCTGGCGATCGCCAGCTTCACGCTCCACGCGCCGAGATCGACCGCGAACACGCGACTCGCCATATCAGTCTTCCCTCAGGAACACCCATGCCCCTTTGGGCACGGGAGGTTTACGAGCGTTCTGCAGGACGACCTTCGTGTCCCACACGCCCGTCAGCGTCGAACGGATCGGCGGATACACCGGCGACCCATCTGCGTTCTTCTGCTTGCGCTCGATCTCGCCCCACGCCTGCACGCGATAGGTGCGGCGTGGACCGGCGGTCGCCATCTGGCCGAGCTTGGCCTTATCGAGCTCCATCCCGAGCTTCTCGCCCGACGACAGTCCGGGGATTCCCGCGCTCATCGCCGCGTTCGCCGCACTTCCCTGCGTGCTGCTACCGCCCGCGACCTCGCCGAGCTGAGAGGCCGGATCCTTCACGAAGTCGATGAAGTCATCGAGCGTCGTGAACGTCATGCCGAACTGCTTCGCCTTCGCGACGAGCCCCGCGAGCATGAACAGCTTCTGCGGGTTCTGCAGCAGCGGATCGTTCGGGTTCTTCGCGGCGAGGTAAAGGATCGCGGCGACGAGCTGGCTGTTCGACAGCGCCGACAGGTTCGTCTTGCAGCCGCCGTAGACGGTGAACGCGGAGCCGAACAGCGTCCAGAACCGATCATCGATGCCGCGCGCCAGCTTCAGCTCGCCGACGGTGTCGATGTAGTTGTTCTTCGGCTTGTACGGATCCTTGAGGCTCTCGTAGCCGTAGTCCTCGGTGGTGCCACGGTCCCGGTTCTTGAGACCGTTCGAGTCGATATAGTCGATCATCGCGGAGACCTGCATCGCGCGATCGCGGCGGTAGCCCTCGGCATCGGCCTCCTCGAACAGCGGATCGTAGGCCGGGAAGAACACCAGCGCGTCGAGCGCGCTCTTCAGCGTGGCCGCGGTGGCATCGGTGCCGTTCGCGCAGTTGACGTTGATCTTGTCGTCCTCGGTCGTGATCTGACCGACGATGCCGCACGAGCCGATGTCCGCGCCAAGGCCCTTCGCGTCCGACGACGAGAAGCCGACCGCCGCCTGCACTTCCTCGGCGGAGCCGCAGAACGCGAGCAGGACCTGATCGGCGAAGTCGGTGATCTGCACCATGCCGCGCAGCTCCTTGATGTTGTCGATACGCTGCTGGAGCCGGATCACGAGCTCCGAGAGGTTCGATGCGGAGCGCGCGAGGAACTGCGCCCGCATCTGGTCGCGGTAGTTCGCCGCCGAGATCATGTCGATGTTCGTGGAGGTGCCGAACTGGTTCGAGATCACCAGCGTCAGCGCGATCGCGATCAGCACCGTGATCAGGGCAACGCCACGTTGTCTGCGGCGCCGCTTCGGCGCGTGCCTACGTGGCACCGGAGTGCCTCCGAGGCTGCGTTCCATCGTCAGGAACGTCCAGATATGCTTTGCGATCCTCATTGGACGAAGTTGAGGGGTTCTTGCAGCACGATCCGTGCCTGCGTCGTGACCTTGTAGTCGTTCTCGCCGGGGTCCTTGACGGTCACCGTGATCCGCACCCGGCTCGGCAACAGGCCCTTCTGGCCATCGGACTGCGTCGTGTCCCAGGCGTCCTGCCACTCGAGCGTCTTCCAGTTGAAGAACTCGAGCTGCACCGACTGCACGTCGGTGAGGAGCACGTCGTAGTCGCTCGCGAGATCCTCGGGCGGCTCGTTCGACGGCCGCCTCTGCTCGCGCCGGATCCAGTCGACCGCGCCCGACTTGGTCGGGTTGTTGCGCTGCATGTACTGGATCACGGTCTGCTCGGACTCGTTCGCGTCGGCCCACAGCACGCGGTGGCCCAGGGTCGAGAATCGGATCTCCGGCACCTTCGTGCTGCTCTTCGCGACGAACATCGTGCGCGGATGGCTCTGCGACGTGTCCTCGTTACGCGAGAGGTAGGCGGCCTGGAAGTCCGCGACCACGCGCGACATCGCCATCCGTAGCTCGTGATTGCGCTGCTCGTACTTCTCGAACGTGCGCTTGGTATCGGCCGTGTTGGAGATCGTCCTCCACGCGAGCGCCATCATCATGACCATGACGGCGCTGGCGATCATGACCTCGATCAGGGTCAGGCCGCGTTGTCCGCGCGCGCTCACGGGGTCCTCCCCGAGCCGGAGCCGCGACCGGACCCTCGGCCGCTGCCACGGCCGCTGCCGCTGCCCGCGCCGCTACCAGTGTCTTCCGGGAGCTCCTGCGAGCCGAGGCCCGAGAGCACCTTGTCCATCGCCGCAGCATCGGTGAAGTACGCGACGACCCGCATGTCGCGATCCGATCCGACGACCTGCCACTTCACGTACAGCGTGACCTTGCGGATCGAGACCTTCAGGACCTGCTGGACCATGCTGTACTGACCCTGGATGAACGACGCGCCCGCCATCGAGTCCGCATCCTTCGAGGTCGAGCCGCCTCCCGCGAAGCCACCGCCGAGCATCGACATCATGCCGCCGAGCGCGCTGTCCTGAAACCCGCCGGGGACCTCGCCGGAGCCAGCGTCCGAGCCCGAACCGGGGGAGCCCGATCCGCTGCCCGCCGCCATCGTCTGCAGCTTGTCCCAGCTCGGTAGCTCGACCTCCTCGATCTTTGCGCACCACTCGACGCCGGGCCAGCCCTCGTCCTCGAACGGCTTGTAGTCGGTACACGTATCGTCCGCGTCCGCGAGGCCGGTCTCGGAGTAGCCGTCTTTGATCAGCGTCTCCTCGATGTCGTACATCTTGCCGCGCGCGAGGTCGGTGACGACTCCGATCATCTGCGCCTGCCGTGCATTGAAGATGTTGCTGGCCGCGCTCTTGAGCAGCACGGTCAGCGCGAAGCCGAGCAGCGCGAGGCCGATCATGACCTCGAGCAGCGTGAAGCCCTTCTGCTTCACTTCTCGCCCTCCGCGTCGCGCTTCACATCGCGGTCGCCCATCGCATTGCGCAGCATGTGATCGTCGACGCTCTTCAGCTTGCCGTCGCGTAGCTCCACGCGGCCGGTCAGGCCGTAGACCAGCACGCTGAACGTCTCGCTGCCGTCGGTGATCTCGATGACGGTCTTCTCCGCCGAGCCCATGGGGAAGAAGTAGATGGCGACGTGGCCCTTGGTGACGCCCTCGTCGAGGTGCTGGACCCAGACCTCCTTGAACTTGATGCCCTTGCCCGAGTAGAGCTTGCGCGCCCAGCCCTTGCCGGTCGCGTCACCGGTGATGTCGTCCTTCGCCGGCGTGCAGGTGCGGTCGGCGACGTGATGACCCGCCACCGCGATGGCGCGCTTCGTGGCCTCGTCCGGATCTCCCGCGGCAAACGCGTCCTCGGGCATCTGCCCGAGTCGTTGCTTGCCGCGCTCGAGCGCGTCCTTCACGTCCTCGGGCTTCTTGTCGAGCTTCTCGTTGCGCACGATCGCCGTCTGTCCCTGGCAGACCTCGACGATGTACTGGTGATCCTCGAGATCGAGGACCACGCGGTGCATCTCGCCGTGCTCGATCGAGAGCTGGTTGGTCCGTCGCAGCACCGCTGCGAGCTCCGTCGCGTTCTCGACGAGATCCGCCTTCGTGATCATCCGGAACCCGGACCTCACGAGCACGGCGCCGCCCCCGATGATCGCGAGCACGATCATGATCTCGAGGACGGTCATCCCGCCGGCTCGTTGGCCGAGCTTGCGAGGCCGCAAGTGTGAACGACGACGGCGCATTGACTACCAGGACTTGACGTCGTCCGCGGTGCCTTCCTTGCCATCCTCACCGGGCGACATGACCGCGAGGCCCTTCGCGCCGGCCGGCAGGTTCTGGCCGCACATCATCTTGTAGGTGCCGCCCCACGGATCCTTGATGTCCTTGTTGTTCATGTACTCGTTGAGGTCCTCGAGCTTGTCGGGGCACGCCTTGTCGGGGTGCGACGCCGACCACGACGGATACGCCTCGTACGCGTACTTGGTGACGGTCGCCTTCGCGATGTCTCCCTTCGACTCGCCGAACATCTTCATGACGCGCGGTCCGACGACCAGGCCCATGACGAGGGCGAGGATCGCGAGCACGATCATGATTTCGAGGAGGGTCATGCCCCTCTGAGCACGACGGGCGGTACGGGACAGACGGGTGCGGATGATCGACATATGGGTCTCCTTCTTCTTCACTTCGGGCCTGAGATCTGACCGAGGTCCATGATGGGTTGCAGGATCGAGAACACGATGAACGAGACGGCGCCGCCCATGAACACGAGCATGAGTGGTTCGAGCAGCGCCGTGAATCGGCCGAGCTTGGTGTCGACCTCGGCCTCGTAGGTGGTGGCGACGCGTTCGAGCATCTGCTCGAGCTGGCCGGCCCTCTCGCCGACCGCGACCATGTGGATCATCGTCGCCGGGAACTGACCGGACTTCTTCAGCGTCTGCGCGAGCGATTCACCCTCGCTGACCGCCTTCTTCGCGTCGTCGATCGCGCGCTGGAGGATCACGTTACCCATGATCTGCTTCGCGGTGTCGAGCGAGCGCAGCATCGGTACGCCAGCGTTCAGCATCGTCCCGAGCGTGCGCGCGAACCGGCCGACGTTGATCGTGCGCACGAGCTGACCGAGCACCGGCAAGCCGAGCACGAACCGGTGCCAGATCGGCTGGCCGTCCTTCGAGCGGCTCCACTTGAGGAACAGGACGATCGAGATGATGAGACCGATCGTGATCCACAGGATGTTCTTGCCGAGGAAGCTCGAGCTCCAGATCAGGAGCCGCGTGTTCCACGGCAGGGTCTTGCCCTGCGACGTGAACATCGCCGTGATCTCGGGGATCACCTTGATCATCAGCACGGCCATGATGCCGGCGCCGACGATGACCATCACCAGGGGATAGATCATCGCGCCCTGGACCTTGGACTTCAGCTTCTGCGCGTTCTCGAGGAAGTCCGCGAGGCGCGTGAGCACCTCGTCGAGGTTGCCGGCAATCTCGCCGGCGCGAACCATCGACACGAACAGCTCGTCGAACAGCTTCGGGTGCTTCGCGAGAGCGTCGGCGAGCGACATACCCTCGTTGACGTTGGTGCGGACCTCGGAGAGCGGCGTCTTGAACCGGATGTTCGTGACCTGCTCGACCAGCGCACCGAGCGCCTCGGCGAGCGGGATGCCGCTCTTCAGCAGCGTGGACATCTGCCGGGTGAACGCAGCGATCTCGGTCTTCTTGACGCCGCCGAGCAGGCCGCCGAGGTCGACGTCGCGCGACAGGCCACCCTTCTTGCGGTTCTGCTCCTTCGCCGCCTTGCCGCCCTTCGACAGCTCGAAGCTGGTGACGAGCACGCCGTCCTTGCGCAGGAGCTGGCGCAAGGTCTTCGGCGAGTCGGCATCCTTCATGCCGGAGACGGACTTGCCGCTGGGCGAGAGGCCCTTGAACGCGTACATCGGCACGGCGTCAGTCTTCTCCCTGCACGGTGTTCAGCATGACTTCCTCGATCGTCGTCATGCCCTGCATCACCTTGCGCGCACCTTCGAGGCGCAGCGAGACCATGCCGTCGGCGATCGCGGCGTCGCGGATCGATCCGGCGTCGGCCTTCGCGAGCGCGAGGCGACGAACGTTGTCGTTCATCATCAGCAGCTCGTAGATGCCGGTCCGGCCCTTGTAGCCGAGCTGGTTACAGACCTGGCAGCCGACGGTCTCGTAGACGGTCCCGACCGGCGGTGGATGCATGCTCTTGACCGCCGGCAGGTCGTACGCGCCGCGGAAGAACCGATCCGGTTCGATGCCGAGCTCGACGAGCGCTTCCTCCGACGGCCGGACCGGGCGAGCGCACGCGTAGCACGGGCGGCGCACGAGGCGCTGCGCGAGCAGGCCGACGAGCGATGACGCGACGAGGAACGGCTCGATCCCCATGTCGACGAGACGGGTGATCGCGCCGGCCGCGTCGTTCGTGTGGACGGTGGAGAACACGAGGTGGCCGGTGAGCGATGCCGTGATCGCGACCTCGGCGGTCTCTCGGTCACGAATTTCGCCGACCATGATGACGTCGGGATCCTGGCGAAGGAACGAACGCAGACCTGATGCGAACGTCAGCTCGATCTTCGCGTTCACCTGCGTCTGCGAGATGCCCTCGAGCTGGTACTCGACTGGATCCTCGACGGTGAGGATGTTCTTGTCGGGCGAGTTGATCTCGGAGAGACACGCGTAGAGCGTGGTCGTCTTACCGGAACCCGTGGGGCCGGTGACGAGGAGGATGCCGTGCGGCCGCGCGATGATGCCGCGGATCGACTCGAGGTGATCATTCGCGAAGCCGATGTCGGCGAGGCCGAGGAGCACGCTCGAGCGATCGAGCAGACGGATCGTGACGCTCTCGCCGGCGGCGGTCGGCGCGGTCGCGACACGCATGTCGACGTCCTTGCCGGCCATCTTGCGCCGGATACGGCCGTCCTGCGGCAACCGCTTCTCGGCGATGTTGAGACCGGCCATGATCTTCACGCGGGCGAGGATCGACTGCTGGAACTTCTTCGGCGCGCGCTTCGCCTCGCGGAGCTGACCGTCGACGCGGTAGCGCACGACGATGTCCTTCTCGCCCGGGCGGATGTGGATATCGGAGGCGCCTTCCTTGGCCGCCTGGAACATCAGCGAGTTCACCCAGCGGATGATCGGCGCCTCGTCGTTGGCATCGAGCATGTCGACGAGCTCTTCGGACTGGAAGTCCTCGGACTCCTCCTCGTCGCCCTTCTTGTTGCTCTCCTCGAGCTCGTGCGTGCCACGGAGACGCGTGTACGTCTTGTTGATGTGGTCGGTGATCTTGCCGGCTGATGCGACGACCGGCTCGACCGGCTCGGCGAGCAGCACGGCGACCGCATCGATCACGTCGACCGCGTTCGGATCGGCGATCGCGACCATCACGCGGCCCGAGCCATCACGGCCGAGCGGCAGCACCAGTCGCTGGCGAGCGAAGTTGATCGGAAGCTTCTCGATCAGCTCGACCGGAATGTCCTCGGAGCGCGGCAGGTCGCGGAGGTACGGCATCTCCGACTGCAGCGACAGCGCGAGCGCGAGCTGGTCCTCGTCGATCAGCTTCAGACGCACGAGCACCTCGCCGATCAGACCGCCTTCCTCGCGCTGCTTGGTCAGCGCACGCTCGATCGCCTCGGGCGACACGCCACAGCGACCGACGAGGATCTCGCCGATCAACGGCGTGACCGTGCTCAGCGGCGGCTCCTGACCGCCGCCCCGCGGAATGGCGAACCCGGGCGTCGCCATCAGGGGCCCTTCTTTGCCGGCGGGGGCGTCTCGTCATCCGGGTCGTCGATGTTCGACGGCTCGTAGTCGAGTGCACCCGGCGCGACGCGCTGGCGTGCGCCCATGGCGCGGAGGACGTCGAGGTCTTGCTCGACGGACTGCACCGACCGGTTGATCTCCTCGATCAGACCGCGCTTGCGGCGGTAGTCGATCTTCGGCTCGTACTTCATCTCGTTCAGCGTCGTGAACGAGCGCACGAACTCCTCGCGCTCGCGCACCTTCCGCTCGCGGATCGACTGGAGATCGAGCTGGTCCTTGATGATGTAGGGCGTCAGGAGGATCAACAAGTTTGTCTTGCGCTTGGACTTCGTCGAGTACTTGAAGAGGTAGCCGAGGATCGGGATATCTCCGAGGAGCGGGACCTTGGTGACGTTGTAGATGTCCTTCTCTTGGATCAGGCCGCCGATCACCACGCTCTGCTGATCGTGGACAACGACCTGGGTCTTCAGTTTCCGCTCCGTCCACGTCGGGCCGAGCTCGGGATCCTTGCCGCCGATGTCCTTCGTCTCCTGCTCGATCTCGAGGCGCACCGCGTCGTTGCTCGAGATGTGCGGCGTGACGTTCAGTGTGAGGTTCAGCTTCTCGCGCTGGATGTTCTGACCGATCGATCCGGCGAGGCCTGCCGCGCCCCCGCCGGCCGGCGCACCGAAGCCGCCGAATGAAAGACCCGCCTTGTACGGGATGTTGTTGCCGACGGAGAACTCCGCCTTCTCGTTGTCGATCGCGATCACGTGCGGCGCGGACAGGATGTTCGAGTTGTCCTGGCTCGAGAGCGCCTGGAACAGCACCGCGTAGCTCGGGATGCTCACACCGAGCAGCGACTGCGAGTTCGACAGCGGCGAACCGATCAGGCCACCGATGAGACCGGTCGCCGCGGCGAGCGTCTTGATGTCGAGCGAGCGCAGCGTCGGCGTCTGCACGCCGCCGAGCACGAGGTCGCCGTTGTTGATCGGCAGGCCGCCGTGCGAGCTCGAGCCGATCGACAGGTCCTTCGAGAGCTGGACCTCGAGGATCAGCGCCTCGATGAAGATCTGGCGGCGTGGCTGATCGAGACGCTTGATGACGTCCTTGATCGCGATGTAGTCGCGGCCGCTCGACATCACGATCAGCGAGTTCGTCGGCTTGTCGCCGATGACGCGGACCTGACCCTCGAGCGAGGTGCCGAGATCACCGGTCTGCGGCGGCGGCGGCGCATTGCCCGCCGGGTTCGCGCGGGCGGTGCCGGCCGCGCCACCACGGCCACCGGCCTGCTGGCCCTGCCCCATCGCCGAGTTCAGCGTGGTCGCGAGCTCCTCGGCGAGCGCGTTCTCGAGCGGGTGGACACGGATCGACGTGCCGCCCTCGGTGTCGAGCGAGATGTCGAGGCGCTCGACGAGTGCCTTGACGCGGTAGTAGCCGGCCTGGCTCGACACCACGATCAGCGTGTTCGTGCGGTCGTCGACCAGGATCTTCGAGGGCACCGCGCCCGCGACCTCATCGCCGCCCGGGCGCGCCGGACCATCATTGCCCGTCGCCGGACCGCCGCGCTTGCCCTGCGCGGCGACATTGCCCTGCCCACCGGCCGCTGCCGAGATACCGAGGATCTCGTTGAGCTTCTGCGCGAGCTGCGTCGCATCGGCGTGCTGCACCGGGATCGTGTAGATGCCGTCGGAGCCGCCGGGAACGTCGATCGCGCGCGCGATCGACATCATGTCCCGCACCTGGCTCGCGTAGTCGGTGATGATCAGGATCGAGCCGGCGGTCTGCACGTTGCCGGCAGGCGAGCGGATCGAGTCGAGCGCGCCGCGCAGCGTCTCGATCTGCGCGTACGACGGGCGCAGGATGTAGCGGACCATCTGGTCCTGATTGCCCGGCGTGCCGCGCTTGTAGATCGGCACGGTCTCGCTCTTCGCGGTCGCGCTCTCGACGATCCGCAGCATGTTGCCCTTGGGCACCACGGTGAGACCCATCGTCGACAGCGCGACGAGGAACACGTTGTACGCCTCGGCGGCGCTCATCTTGTTCGGCGCCATCACCGTGACCTTCTTGCCGGTCGAGACGATGCGCGGATCGAGGATGAAGTTCTTGCACGTGAAGCCCATCGCCCACGCGATGAGATCCTTCAGCTCGGTCTCCGGCTTGAACGTGACGGCGACCTGGCCCGTGCGCTTCTTGCACGGGTACAGCGTGTCGTCCTCGCCCGCCGCCGCGGATCCGGTTCCGGCGTTCGGTGCGGGCTGCGCGACGGCGTGCTGCACGGGGGCCAGTGCCACGAACAGCGTGACGACCAGCAGCGATGCCAGCGCGGTCTTCAAGGGTAGGTGCTTCGTAGTCATTGGATAGTCCAGTTCAGCGAATCGTGTACTTGAGGGTTACCGGCTTGCCGCGGCGAGTGACTTCCATCTCGAGAGAGGTCGCCTCGCGGAGCTTCGTGTAGACCTCGAGCGCCTTGTCGGCGGTGGTCAGCTCGAAGCCGTTGATCGATTGAATCGTGTCGCCGTTCGTCAGGCCGAGCTTCGCGTACACGCTGCTCGGACGGATCGCGTAGAGCTTGAAGCCGTCGGGCTTGCCGTTCTTCACGGCCGGCACGACGCGCGCGCCCTTCGCGACTGCCATCGGGTTCGCGAGCACCTGGTCGACGAGCTTCTTGTCGATCTCGTACGTCGAGTCGTCGATCTTCTTGATGCCGTTGTCGATCGAAGCCTGTAGATCATCGCCCTCACCGGTGGGCGTCGGCGTCGGTTCGGCCGACGCGACCGGCGTTGGCGGCGGCGTGACGCCGACGAGGACGAGCCGCTCGATCCGCCCGCTGTTCTCGAAGTCGACGTACTTGTAGTGGATCTCCTTGACCTTGCCCGAGGCGCCGGGCAGCTGGTCGCCGACGCCGAACGCGCCCTGGCGCTGGCTCTCGGTGTTGATCACGGTCGCGTAGGAGTCCTTGTCCGTCGGTGCGACGTTTGTCGCGACCAGCACGAGCGGCAGGCTCGTGTTCGTGATCGACGACGGGTCCGTGTTCGTCGGCGTGGTGGCCACCGGCGGCGTGCAGTCGGAGCAGAACATGTTCCGCTTCTCCATCTGCGTGCCGTCCTTGTCGTGGCGCGGCTTCGCCGTCGTCGTCGTCGGCTGCGGGGCCGCGACGATCTTCGGGCCGTGCGCCGGATCGCCGAGGAACTTGGCCTCGAGGATGTGGCCCGTCGCCTTCGCGGCGAACAGCGAGCACACCATCACCACGACGGCGCCGAGGACCCAGAAGTAGCGCTTCACGAAGTCTTGCATCGGCTATTCCTTCTCGCCTTCATCGTCATCTCGGCCTGCCGCTTCGTCCGGATCCGTGGTCTCGAGCCGCCGGTAGATCGTGCGCGTCGCGATGCCGAGGAGCTTCGCAGTCAGGCGCTTGTCGCCGCGCGTGTGGCGCAGCGTCTCGTGAATGACGCGCATCTCGATCTCCGAGAGCGGCATCCCGATCGGGAACGTCAGCGACGATGCCGAGGCCGTGCCCGGTGCCGCGTCGCGGATCTCGCGAGGCAGCGCGTCCTCGTCGATCACGGTGTGTCCTGCGCGGGTCAGCACGACCGCGCGCTCGATCGCATTCTCGAGCTCGCGCACGTTGCCGGGCCAGCCGTACTCGCTGAGCCGCTCGATCGCCGCCGGCGAGCAACCGGAGATCGCCTTGCCGTTCTTCTCGGCGTAGACCTGCACGAAGTGCTGCGCGAGCAGCGGGACGTCGTCGCGGCGGTCGCGCAGCGGCGGCACGCTGACCGGGATGACGTTCAGCCGGTAGAACAGATCCTCGCGGAACCGGCCCGCCTTCACCTCGCCTGCGAGGTCGACGTTCGTCGCCGCGACGAGGCGGATGTCGATCCGGCGCGTCTTGCCGCTCGCGCCGAGGCGCTCGATCTCGCCCTCCTGCAGCACGCGGAGCAGCTTGACCTGCACGTGGCGCGAGATCTCGCCGATCTCGTCGAGGAACAGCGTGCCTCCGTTCGCGGCCTCGAACCGGCCGTCGCGCGCGGTGGCGGCGCCGGTGAACGCGCCCTTCTCGTACCCGAACAGCTCGGCCTCGAGGATCGACTCGGGGATCGCGGCGCAGTTGACCGAGATCATCGGGCCCTTCGCGCGCGCGCTGTTGTCGTGGAGCGCGCGTGCGAGCAGCTCCTTGCCGGTGCCGCTCTCGCCGAGCAGCAGCACGGTGGCCTCGCTCGGCGCGGCCTGCATCACGATGTCCATCGTGCGGCGCCACGCCAGCGACGTGCCGATGATCGCGCGCCGGCGCTTCTCGGCGAGCTGCGCCTTCAGGCTGCGGTTCTCGACGAGCAGCGACTGCTTCTCGAGTGCGTTGCGAACGATCCGCACGACGTGCGCGCGCTTCAGCGGCTTCGTGACGAAGTCGTACGCGCCTTCCTTCATCGCATCGACGGCGGTCTCGACCGTGCCGTACGCGGTCATGAGCACGACCTCGGTCTCGGGCGCGATGGTCTTCGCCGCGCGCAGCAGGTCCATGCCTGTGGTCTGCGGCATCATGAGATCCGTGAGCAGCACGCCGACGCGGTGCTTGCGGAGGAGATCGAGACCGGCGGAGCCATCGGTCGCCGCGAGCACGGTCAGGCCTTCGCGGCGGAAGATCTTGCTGAGCGACTCGACGATCGCGGGCTCGTCATCGACAACGAGCACGATGCCGCCATGCTCGGGGTCGGCCCGGAGCTCGGACGGCTCGTCGGCTGCGGCACTCCCACCACCATCGACCTGGGCCGCCGCAAAGCGGCGGAACGGACCATGCGCCGGCTGATTCCACATACCCCTCCCTCCACTAACAAGCCGCAGGCCAGTCCTGTTTCTCGATAACTACGCGGAACAATTCGAGGGTTTTCGGCTCGGAACGAGTGGTTCGTGCCACGCTGTCAGGGCGTGCAAAGGGCCCTGACAATCTGGCAAATCACCTGGAGACGGCAACTGATCTAGCCACCGGTGACGCATCCTGGTCGCAGTGGCTGCTCGAGTAGCCACCGTTAAGTCCGCGTGACTCGCCAAATGTTTCGATTTCGAATGTGGCTCGGGGCGTGAACTCCGCTCGGCCCATGAAATCTTGGCGTCAACTGGTCACGATCTCGTTGGTAGTTGGTTCCGGTGCCGTCGGCTGCCTCGCCGGTGACGGCGGGGTTTCGGAGGAGACCGAAGCGATGGAGCGCGCGGTCTGCGAGGCGATGACGGTCGAGCCCGTCGAGCTCGATGACTGCGGCGATCTCTCGAGCGATGGTGCGCTCGAGAAGTTCCTCGCGCGGAACGGCCAGAACGCGGGCCTCGAGCGCTGCGCCACCAAGCACCCCGACGTGCTCGAGCGCGAGCGCGTCGAGAGCGACATCGCAACGCACAAGAACGCGACCGGCATCGCGAACGCAACGCCCGGCGGCGCACAGGTCAGCGGCGGAGTGATCGACGTCTACGTCCACGTCGTCAACAAGGGCACCTCGCGCGCGGATGGAAACATCCCGGACTCGATGGTGAGGAGCCAGATCAACGTGCTCAACGGCGCGTTCGCCGGCACCGGCTGGTCGTTCAATCTGGTCGCGACGGATCGCACTACGAACGCCACGTGGTACGCCGCCGGTCACGGATCCACCGCGGAGAAAGAGATGAAGACCGCGCTGCGCCAGGGCACGGCGGACGACCTCAACGTCTACGTGGCCGGTATCGGTGACGGGCTGCTCGGCTGGGCGACGTTCCCGTCGGACTACGCGCGCAAGCCGGCGCTCGACGGCGTGGTCCTCCTGAACGAGTCGCTGCCCGGGGGCAGCGCGGTGCCGTACAACCTCGGCGACACGGGCACCCACGAGGTCGGCCACTGGATGGGCCTCTATCACACGTTCCAGGGCGGCTGTAACGGCAAGGGCGACTACGTCGACGACACCGCGCCCGAGGCCTCGCCGGCGTTCGATTGCCCGACCGGGCGCGACACGTGCAGCAAGCCGGGTCTGGACCCGATCACGAACTTCATGGACTACACCGACGACGCGTGCATGAACACGTTCAGCGCAGGCCAGGACGCGCGCATGGACAGCGCGTTCTCGGCGTACCGTTACCAGAAGTAACTCTACGCGGTCGTCGCGCGCTTCCGCAGCGCGACCGGAATCTGCCTCGGCAGGGTGACGGTGAACGTCGTCCCCTCGCCGAGCTTGGTCTCGACGCCGATCGTTCCACCGTGCCGCTCGACGAGCTCGTGGACGATCGACAGGCCGAGGCCGGTGCCTTCACCGACGTCCTTCGTCGTGAAGAACGGGTCCCAGATCCGCGGCAGCACGTCGCCGGAGATGCCCGGGCCGTTGTCGCTGATCTTGACGATGACGTGCTCGGCTTCGCCCGCGGTCTCGATCGTGATCGTCGCGTTGTCGCGGCCGCTCAGCGCCTGCGCGGCGTTCGTCAGCAGGTTCATCAGCACCTGATTGACCTGACCCGCGTGACCGCGGACGCGGCCGGGCGCGCCGAACTTCTTCACCACCGTGACGTTCAGCTTCAGCACGTGACGGAGCAGCTCGAGCGAGTCCTCGATCGAGCGATCGACGTCGAAGTCGACGACGCTCTCGTCGTCGGTGCGCGAGTAGTTGTGCAGCGCGGTGACGATCGCCTTCGTGCGCTGCGCGCCGCGCTGGACGACGCGGACCATCTCGCGCACGTCCTTCGCGGTCTCCGCGCGGGTCGCCGCGTCGGCGCTGTCGATGTCGGCGATCGCTTCCTCGAGCGGGCCAACCGTGTTGACGATCGCGTTGACGGGGTTGTTGATCTCGTGCGCGATGCCGGCGACGAGCTGACCGATCGACGCCAGCTTCTCGGAGCGAACGATCTGCGCCTGCGCTCGCTTGAGCTTGTCGAGCGCCTCGGCGAGCTCGCGGTTCTTCCGCGCGAGGTCTGCGGTGCGCATCTGCACGGCGCGCTCGAGGTCGAGGTTGACCTCCTCCGTCGAGCGCAGCTTGTCGCGCAGCGCGCGGCGCATCTCCTCGAGCGCGAGCGTGAGCCGTCCGATCTCGTCGCCCTCACCGCCGGCTGCGACCGGATCGGCGAGCTCGCCGCGCGCCATCGCGTCCGCGCGCTGCTCGAGGCGCCGGATCGGCGCCATGAACTGCGCGACGGTGAACGCGACGATGCCACCGCACGCACCGAACAAGACCAGGAAGAAGACCAGCAGCTCCTTCAGCGGCCGCACCATCGATTCGCCGCGGCCGCGATAGCTCGGATAGAACACCGCGACCGAGCCGAGGTCGTAGCGGCCAGCACCCCAGCTGAGGATGAGGCGCTCCGTTCGGCCCGTCAGCTGCGCCTCCGCGATCGCGAGCAGCGGAGCGCTCGCCTTGCCGAGCTGCGCGCGCGTGTACCACGGCAGCGGCGGCGCACCGACGGGGCCACCACCGACGGCAACGAGCTTCGACTCGTCGTCGGTGTAGTACATGACCGGAGCCTCGGGTGCGCCGGCAGCGACCTTGCGCATCGCTTGCTCGACGGTGTCTGCGGTGGGTGGCGCGCTCTGCGCGGCGATCTCGGTCTGCAGCTCGGAGCGCAGCCATGCCAGGCCGAGGCGCGATTGCCGCCCGGCCGCATCGTTGGCGAGGTTCTTGTACTGCACGAAGCCCCACAAGAGGGCCATGCCGCACGCGAGGAGCACGACGCCGCCGAACGACAGCAGCAGCTTCGCGCGCAGTGACAGCGAGGGCGCGATGCTGCGCACCGGGACGCGGTAGCGCTGCGTCAGGTGCGCGAGCAGCGGGCGAAGCACATCGCGGTGCCACAGCTGCTCGTAGATCGCGCCCGCGACCGAAAGCACGAGCGTCGCGATCGACAGGATCAGCGTGTCGTCGAGATCGAAGCCCAGGTGGAACCGCGCGACGAGCGTGGCCACGAAGGCGATCAACACCCACACGACGATCGTCAGCAGCGCGAGACGGTACGGCAGCGCCTGCGCTCGCCGGTAGATGGTGGCGGCCGGCGGTGCATCCGTGACGCTCTCGCCACGCGACACGGCGAGGTAGCGACGCAGGTCGTGTGTGAACCAGCGTGCGAGCAGAGCCCAGCCGAAGACACCGACGAGCGCGGCGACCGGGTAGTACGTCTGCAGCTGCAGATACTGCGGGCGCGTGATCGGGACGAAGTAGTACGTGAACGCCGACTGCGCGGCGAGCACACCGCCCGCGACGATCATCGCGACCAGCGTGAACCGGCGGAAGTGACTGTCGTCGAACCGCTTGAGCGGCGAGCCCACGGCGAACAGCCGTCCGCGCACCTCACCGAGGATCTGCGCCCACCACACGGCACGGATGCACGACACGATGTACGCGTGGATCGCCGCTAGCGCGGTCAGCTCGGCAACGCGCGGTAGCTGCCAGTCCTCGTACAGGTGCAGGAACACACCGGTCAGCAGTGCCGCGCCGGTCCACACACCGGTGCGGAGTAGCAGCACTCGGACGGGTCCCTTGAGCGTGATGCGATAGGCCCGCGCCGCGAGCTCCTTGTTGACGCGTTCGCCACGGCGACGCGCGACCACCGCTTGCCACAGCGGGAGCAGCCACGCGGTGATCGCCGCGACCCACACGATGCACGCGCCGATCGCGACCGGCAGCGCGGTTCGCAGGAGCGTCTCGGCACCGAGGTCACCGAGGTCGAACGCGATCCACAACGGATAGAGGATCGCCAGCGCCTCGACCGCGCCGAGCACGAGGGCCGGGAGCATGAACCGGCGCTTGAACGGCACGCCGGCGACCGTCGACGAGGGCGGCGATGCCGCGGGCACCTCGGTGCGCGAGTCGCGTGCGCCGGGGTTACCGTCCGGTGTCATGTCGTCCCCGCCGGGCATCCGCTCGGAGGATAGCCTGCCCGGCGAAGCTGTGGCCAAATGAGGGATGCTTCGGGTGATCGTGCCAGCGGTGCTGTGCGCCGCGGTCCCCGTCGCGCGCGCCGACGAGCCGATCACGAACACCGACTACGCCATCGAGTTCTACGACGGCGTCGCGATCGGAAATACCCAGCAGGTGGGCATGGGTGGCGCGGGTGCCGCGCTGATCGTCGGCACCTCGGGTGGCCTTCTGAACCCGTCGGCACCGGCGGTGCGGCTCACGACCGACACCGACACCTGGAGCTGGGACTATCACCTCGACGTGCTGACCGGCACGTACTCCTCGGACTACGACAACAACGGCCAGCGCGAGCCGGGCGGTGCGTCGCTCGTCACCCTCGGTCTCGGAGGTCGCTACCGCGACTGGGCCGCCGCAGTGACGTTCACCGGGCAGACGAGCCCCGTCGAGGTCGATACCTCGACGATGCCAGCGCTCGACGCCGAGGCGCTGCGCGTTCGGTTCATGGTCGGGCGCTACTTCGCCTCGAAGGACTTCGCGCTCGGGATCGGTGCGCAGACCGTCTCGTTCCAGATCACGCCGCAGGGTCAGGAGAGCTTGTTTGAGGTGACCGGCGGCGGACTCATCGCGGGCGTGACGTGGCTGCCGAAGTACCGCAGCTTCCGCGCGGCCGCGGCATGGGAGAGCCCGATCCTCGGTGCGGATGTCTCGAGCACGTGCGATCCGATGAGCTGCGCCGGCTTCATCCTCCCCGAGCGCGTGGCGTCACCGTGGCGCGTGATCGCCGGCGGCGCGTTCCGGTTCGCGGAGACCGAGTGGAACCAGCTTGTCGGCGGCATCTTCCGCGACGAGCCGTCGCTGACGCTCGCGGCGGACATCGTCATCGCCGGCCCATCGCAGGACGCGTACGGCATCGAAGCGTTCGGCAAGCACATGCTGCAGCGCGCGGGCAGTCACACGGCGTTCTCGTTCCGCGCAGGCGCCGAGTACGAATGGCTTCCCGGCCGGCTGCGCTGGCGCGCCGGCGCGTACTGGGAGCCCGAGCGTTACGAAGGTGTGGGTGGCCGCGTGCACGTCACCTTCGGCGTCGAGCTTCGCGTGTTCGAGCTCCAGCTCTGGGGCCGGCGCCGCGGCCGGCTCTCGTTCACCGGCGATCTGGCGGCGCGCTACCGCAACGTGGCCGTGTCCGTGGGCTTCTGGCACTGAGCCGGCGTATCGTCCCGCCATGCTCAAGCATTTGCTCCTGGTCGCCGTCGTCGCCGCGTGTGGTAGCAAAGCCAAGCCCGCTCCGGTGAAGCCCGCCGAGCCGGCCCCCGCGCCCGTCGAGGCAGCGCCTGCCGAACCCGCGCCGCCGTCGAGCGAGGTGCTCGCTGCGGCCGCGCTCGCCGAGCAGTACGGCGTCGGCAAGGAGGTCTACGTCAAGGCGTGTGCCTCGTGCCACGGCGACAACGGCGAGGGCAACGCGAAGAACCCCGCGATCGTCGGCGGCGACGCGCTCCCCGAGAAGTCGAAGTTCAAGAAGACGAAGCTGCGGAAGAAGGTGACGTTCACGACCGCGAAGGACGTGTTCGACTTCATCAAGGCGAAGATGCCGCTCGACAAGCCTGGCTCGCTCAGCGAGGACGAGTACCTCGCCGTGCTCGCGTGGGACCTGAACGAGAACAAGATCGCGATGGAGAAGAAGCTCACCGTCGACGACCTCGCCGCGATCAAGTTACGCTAGGGGCGGTGACCAAGAGGGTGCGCAGTCACGTCGACGACCTGCGCGGCGTGGGCCGCCTCGCGGTCGAGGCAACGCGCGGCGTGATGAGCCTCGTCGAGGCGATCCAGGTCGCGATCGCGAGCGGACCGGCGATCCTCGGCGCACCGCTCGAGAAGCCGGTGAAGCTCGCGACCGGGCTGGTGTACGGCTACATGAAGGGCGTCACCAAGATCGTGGGCGCGGGGGTAGACCTCGCGCTCGAGCAGCTCGGACCGCTGCTGGGATCGAGCGCGCCGGGCTACGAGCGCGAGCTGGTGCTCGCAGCGCTGAACGGTGTGCTCGGAGACTATCTCGAGGCGCAGAAGAACCCGCTCGCGATCCAGATGACGCTGCGGCGCGATGGTGCGCCGATGAGTCTCGTCGGCGCGACGCCGAAGATCCTCGTGCTCGTACACGGCTCGTGCGCGACCGACTTGATGTGGACCTGGAAGGGCCACGACCACGGCGCGGCGCTGGCGCGCGACCTCGGCTACACGCCGCTGTACCTCCAGTACAACAGCGGGCTCCACATCTCGACGAACGGGCGCAAGCTCGCCGCGCTGATCGAGGAGACCGCGGCCACGTGGCCGGTGCCGATCGAGGAGATCGTGCTCTTGGGTCACAGCATGGGCGGCCTGGTATCGCGCAGCGCGCTGCACGTGGCGAACGAGCTGGGGCATTCGTGGCGCAAGCAGCTGCGCTCGGTGATCTGCCTCGGTTCGCCGCATCACGGTGCGCCGCTCGAGCGCGGCGGCAACTGGATCGATCTGTTGCTCGGCATCAGCCGGTACAGCGCACCGCTGGGTCAGCTCGCGCGGATCCGCAGCGCGGGCATCACCGATCTGCGGTTCGGCAACGTGATCGACGAACACTGGGAGGGCCGCGACCGGTTCGACTTCGCCCAAGATGACCGACGCCCTGCCCCGCTGCCGACCGACGCGCGCTGCCATGCGATCGCCGGAACGCTCTCGATCAGCGCGACGGATGCGCCGCAGTGGGACGGCATGGTGCCGGTGAACAGCGCGCTCGGCATTCACGCGACCGAGCCGCTCACGCTCGCGTTTCCGGCGGAGCACCGGTGGACGGCGCTCGGCACGGGTCATCTCGATCTGCTGGGGTCGGCGGAGGTCTACGCGAAGCTGGTGTCATGGCTGCGCCCGGAGACCGCTTCCTGATGCTCGAGGCGGGCGCGCGCGTCGGTGACTACGAGATCGAGTCCGAGCTCGGCGAGGGCGGAATGGCCCGCGTGTATCGCGCGCGGCACGTGATGCTCGACACGCACCACGCCCTCAAGGTGCTCGATCCCGAGCTGCGACTCAACGCGCAGGCACGGCAGCGCTTCCTCGACGAGGCGAAGATCCAGGCGAAGCACCTCGATCATCCCGGCATCGTGAAGGTCACGAACATCATCGCGTCGGCCGACCACGCCGCTCTCGTGATGGAGCTCGTCGACGGGAAGAGCCTCGAGGACGAGGTCGGCAAGCTGGTCGACCGGCCCGCCGAGATCCGGCGGATCATGCTCGCCGTGCTCGAGGCGGTGGGCCACGCGCACGCCAAGGGCATCGTGCACCGCGATCTCAAGCCGGCGAACGTGCTGCTCGCTGGCCCGGGGCGCACGCCGAAGGTCAGCGACTTCGGGATCGCGAAGCTGACGGAGGTTGGTGCAGCGACGAAGAAGTCGACGCACGCGACCGCGCGGATGGGAACGCTGTCGTACATGAGCCCGGAGCAGGTGCGCGCGGCGAAGGACGTGACCGCGCGTTCGGACATCTTCTCGCTCGGCGCGCTGCTCTACGAGCTCGCGACGGGTCACCTGCCGTTCGAGGCAGAGAACGACTTCGACGTGATGACGAAGATCGTCAACGGCAGCCACAGGCCGCCGGGCGAGCGGAATCCGAAGATCGATCCGCAGCTCGCCGAGGTGATCGAGCGCGCGCTCGCGCCGGATCCGGCGAAGCGGTTCGCGTCGTGCGCGGAGATGGCCGCGGCGCTCGGCGGGTCAACAGCAGCGGCAGCGCCGGTTCGTACCGAGGCGCCGCCACAGGCTCGGTCGCGCGCACCGCTGTGGGCGGCGCTCGCGCTCGGTGCGTGCGCAGCAACCGGCGCCGTCGTTTACCTGATGACGCGCACCGAGCTGCCGGCCAAGGGCACGGTCGCGGATGCGCCGGTGGTCGTCTCCAGTACGGTTCCGTCGAACGATGCCGCCATGGATGCGGCAGCGCCTGTGGTCGACGCGGCGATCGATGCGGCGGAACCTGCCCCGATCGACGCACCGCCGGCCCCGGATCCGGCGATCGCCCGGCGCGCCGCGTGGCTCGGGGGCGTCAAGGGCTTCGACATCACCTGGCCGATGTACGTGCTCGGCGTGCGGCTCACCAACGGCGAGACTGCGCCAAAGCTGTCGTTCCGGATCGCCGAGGAACAAGGCACGATGCAGTGCGGCCTCGAGCTCGGCGCCGACGGCAATCCCACCGCGCTCACGAGCTGCAAGGGCGTGTTCTACGACACCACCAACCTCGAGTTTCGAGGACGCCGGTGTTCTGGACAGCGCTCGGTCAGCGTCGAGCGTGTGGAGATCTCTGCGTGCACGAACCAGACGATGAAGAAGCAGGCGATCGTCCACTGCAAGTTCACCGTGCGCGTGCCCGAATGTTCGAAGCAGGACACCTGGGTGACCGGCCTGAACACGTTCGCACTGTGGCGAGCCGCGATCCCCGAGGACACGGCGCCGGCGGCTCCAGCCGTCGCGCCGGTCCCTGTACCGGCGCCTGCCGAGGATGCGGTCCCCGCGCGGCGCGCCGCGTGGTTGAAGGGCATGAGTGGCTTCGATCTCTCGTTTGCTATGTACACGCTGGGGGTCAGGATCTCGAGCGGCGAGCCCAGCCCACGGCTGTCGTTCCGCGTGCGCGACGACAAGGGAACGATGCAGTGCGGACTCGAGCTCGGCGCCGACGGACATCCGACCGCACTCACCGGCTGCAAGGGCCAGTTCCACGACGTGGACAACGTGAAGAACCACGGCGCGTTCTGCTCGGGGACGCGTCCGCTGAGCATCGCAAACATCCCGATCTCTCGGTGTACGACCACGACGCTCAAGAAGCAGCGGATCATCCAGTGCCCGTTCTCGGCCCGTACACCCTCCTGCGACTTCGACAGTAAGACCTGGGGAAGCGAGACCATCCGCTTCGCGCTGTGGCGACCCGCGGTCCCCGAGGACGCTAGCGCGTCCGCTCCGAAGTGAGCTGGTCGGTTACAGCGTCACCAGCTCGGTGTGGAACGCCTCGCCGCCACCGTTCGTATACGTCACGGTGATCGCGCGGGTCGCCGGATCGAACATCAGCTTCGTGAAGTTGTTCGTGCCCGTCCGGTACTGGAACTGCGGGCCGTTGAGCGTGGTCCACAGCGGATTCGCCGTCTGCCCACCCGGCCCCACCAGGATCTCGCGCTGCATGGCTCCGGCACCGCTCGAGCTGACCTTGCTGATGAACGCGAGGTGAAAGTCGCCGGCGACCCAGGCCACGCCCTTGATCTGCTGGCTGTCGATGAAGCTCAGGATCCGGGTGCGCTGTGCGGCGTAGCCTTCCCAGCGATCCGCTGGAGCCACGTCCCACACCGTCGGCATGTTCGTGATCGGCACGGAGTTCATGATCACCTTGAACACGCAGGGCGATGCGGCGAGCCCCGCCTCGAGCCACGCGAGCTGCGCGCTCGACAAGTACTCCGCGTTCGCGGTCGTGCGCGTCGAAGGCTTGCGCTCGCTGCGGGTGTCGAGCACGAACACCTCGAGCGTCCTGCCCCACCGCGCGGAGCGCCAGAATCGGTTGGGGTGCGCGGTGTCGCGAAGGTAAGGCGAGTGCTCGAAGAAGCAGGCGAACGCGGCCTCGAGCTGCGCCGGCGGGATGTTTTCGGGGTTCACGTTGTTCGCGAGCTCGTGGTCGTCCCAGGTGATGTAGTGCCCGGTGCTCGCGCGCAGCGCGATGTGCGCATCGCGCCCGTAGTGATCCTGATAGTCCTTGCGGTAGCCGGCGAGGTCCGTGGACTCGCAGTACGCGTTGTCGCCGAGGAAGAGGAACGCATCGAGGTTGTCTTCCTCGGCCGCGCGCCAGATCGGATCGGTCGACCTCCCCTTGTCGGTGCACGAGAGCGCGCCAAACGTCAGCGTCTCGAGAGCGTCATCGGCGATCGGCGCGCGGAACTTGCCGATGATGCTGCGGCCGGAGCGCGTCTCCCCGACCAGCTCGAAGAATGCGTAGCGATAGCGCGCGCCCGGGCGCAGGCCGGTGATCGGGACGTGCGTGAAGCCCTCCGCGGCAGGCGTTGCGGTGAACGGTCCGAGCTCCTCGAGGTACGTGTCGCCCTCGACGCGCCAGGCGAACGCCGCGAGCGGAGCGGTCCCGGCGTGGCGCGTCCACACGACCACGCGGTCGCCGTGTAGATCGCCGGCGGAGATACCGAGGGGGAAACGATCGACGACCGGCGTGCTCTCCGGTGGCGCGATCGGCCGCGGCTCGCCGGCATCGACCTCGGGCCCGTCGTCGCCGCCCGCGGGCGCACCGTTGGACCCACAGGCACCGAGCACGAGCCCGGCCGAGCCGACGGCCACACCGCGCAACAGGTCTCGACGCGTGATCCCCACGCGCCGGTCTTACTTCAACTCGCCGCCTGCCGGGGGCAGAAGTTGCCTGTCACCGAGATGTAGCAGCTACCAGGACTGCATCTTCGAGACGGTGACCTTGTTCATCCGGACCGGCGTGTCGGGCTTGTTCGAGGAGTCCTGTGCCACGCGCGCGATCTGCTTGACGAGGTCGACCTCCTTGCACTGGCCGAAGATCGTGTGCCGGCCGTTCAGGTGATCGGGTGCGACCTCGGTGATGAAGAACTGGCTGCCGTTCGTCGACGGACCGGCGTTCGCCATCGCGAGCGTGCCGGGCTGCATCCTGAGCTCGGCCACGAACTCGTCGCCGAACTGGTAGCCCGGACCGCCGCGGCCGACACCGAGCGGATCGCCGCCCTGGATCATGAACTCGGGGATCACGCGGTGGAACGTGAGCCCGTCGAAGTACGGCTTGCCTTTCTCGACCGCGCCGGTCTTCGGGTTCGTCCAGGGCTTCTTGCCGGTCGCGAGACCGACGAAGTTCGCGACCGTCATCGGCGCCTTGTCGGGATACAGCTCGCAGTGGATCGCGCCCATGCTGGTCTCGAACGTTGCGACCATCTTCCCGTTGCCAGGGAGATCCTTCGAGTACTCCGCGAGGTCGGCGGCGACGGGCGGGCGCACCTCGTCCTGCGAGGGCGGCGGTTGTCCAGCGGGCGGCTGCTCGGCCGTCTTCGTCGGAGGCGTCTGCCCCTGGGGCGCCGACGGCGGCTGCGACGGTGGCGGCTTGTTCGCGGGCGGAGGTTCGCTGGACTTGCTCTTGTGCTCGCAGCCGATCGCCGCGAGGAGGAGGAGTGCGCTCAAATAGGTTCGCATTGCGCCAGGAACATGGCGCAAACGCGACCCCACCGCAACACGCCCTACATCCGCGGCGAGCGCGTCGGAGCCGGCACGCGGCGCGGATCGGCGGGCAGCTTCACGCGCGGCCTCGGCTCCGGCGTCACCGCCATCACCCGCTCGACCGGCGTCGCCTGCGTGCGCGCGGCGGCGAGCGTGACCGCACCAGGCTCGCAGGTCAGCACGCGGCCCGCGACACCGATGCCCGTCGCGGCGAGCGCGGCGCACGTCGCGTCGTAGCTCGAGTCGGTCGGTGTCAGCTTCGGAACCTCGCCACCACGGCCGGCGATGCCCTGCAACAAGAACTGCGGCGATCCGAGCAGCGCCGCGCACACGCGACGCAGCGCGCCCGCGTTCGCGTTACCACCCGGAGCGTCGAGCGGCCCGACGATCGCGGCGATCGCGTCCTCCTCGTCGCCGCCAACGATCGCGGGCTCGCCGATCAACCGATCCTTCAGCGCCATCACCACGTCACGCGCGGTGGCCGTGGCGTCCTGCGCGCCGGCCGCCGCGAGCTTGTCGACGAAGTCCGACTGCACCCAGCCCGGCTTCGCACAGCCGCCGTAGCGGTCCTCCCACGAGAGTCGTGCCTGGAAGTCGAGCCCACGGAAGCCGCGCTCGCTATTGCGGAGGAACGTGCCGACGCCGCGCTGGAAGCCGATCTCGTCGTACGGGATGTAGCCACCCATCTGGCACGCCATCGCGGAGTCGCAGCACTGGCCGCTGCCGCACAGCTGCATCAGCCGCGAGCAGCTGGTGGTGTTCACGCAGTTCTCCCCGTGATCGGGGAACCGCGAGGCGAGCGGAGGTGCGGGCCAGTCGAGCGCGCCAGAGATCGCCGTGACGAGCGTGCGCGCGTCGACCGCGGTGACCGCGTCACCAGGACCGTTGTGGCGCCGCGCCTCGTCGGCCTCCGAGGTCACCCACGGGTCGAACACGTTCGGATAGGTGTATGGCGACGGACCGCAACCAGCATCGGGCGCCTGACGGTTGAAGTAGTCACCGCCGACGATCGCCGACAGCAACGCCTTCAGCGAGTAGCCGCTGCGCGCGAACGTGGTCGCGAGCCGGTACAGCTCCTTCCCGGCCGCCTCGTTGCGCGGGAAGTAGTTCGAGATCGTGAGCGACGTCCCGGTGGTGTGCCGCCACACGTCCTCGGTGATCTTCAGCGTGACGAGCCACGCGAGCGCGGTGTCGGGATCGGTGATCGCCGCGTCGTTCGGCAACGCGGTGCCGCGAAGGGCGGCGAAGCCGCGGGCGAGCGCGGCCTCGAGGTCGTACACGGTCGCGCGCTTGCCGGTGACGCTCGCGAGCTTGCCGTCGACGTCGGCGATATCGTCACCGATGAGCGACGGCGACGCGAACGTTCCGCACCGCGTGCTCCAGCCCCACGGCCGGCCCTGGCCGTTGTCCACGAAGTTGTCCACGCGGAACGCGGCGTGTGCGCGCTCCGGCGAGACGCCCTTCGAATCGCCAAACAGCGCCCTCTCGGCGAGGCCGGGCACGGGCCAGTGTCGGTCCGTGATCGGGTCGTCGCTATCGGTGACGGCCGTCTCGCTGTTGTGGCAGCCGAGGCAAACGACGTCGCGGTGGAGGTAGCTCGCGTCGAACGTCGAGCCGAAGTCCGCGCGGCGTGCGAGCTCGGCTTGCACCGCTCCGACGTTCGCTGCGGGGATCGGGTGGCTGACCATCGAGAACAGCTGCGCGCGATAGATCGGTGTCAGATCGTCGAGCGCGAGCGAGCTACGCGCGAGATCGAGCATCGTGAACGACTGACCGTCGCCGCCCTGCGCGGCGGTCTTGTCGCGGATCGCCATCGCGAGTGCGGGCGTCACGCTGGTGCGGAGCGGCGTATCCCAGCAATCGGCCTCGCTCTGGACGTCGAGGCGCTGCACGTGCAGCGCGTCCATGATCTCGTTCGTCCACCGCTCGACGAACTCGGGGCGCGTCATGATCGCACGCGCGACCACGTCCTTGGGATCGTCGCCGAGCCCGTCCGCGGCCTTGTACAGATCGGCGTAGACGTTGACCTCGGCCTGGCCCTTCGGCCGCCGACCGAGCAGCGAGAGCATGCTCTGGCGTGCGAACGACTGCGGATCGCCGCCGCACTGATCGAACGTGTTGTCGTGCGGACCATCGGGACCCGCGTCGCTGACATTGCCGGTATCGCCGCTGCAGCCGCTGCAGCCGGCGGTCGCGGCGAGGAGTGCACCGAGGAGGTAGAGGTAGAGAGAGAGGGAGCGGTTCACAGCGTCCTCCCGAGGAACTTGGTCATCGCGCTCTGAGCTGCGGTCAGCTCGTTGGTCGCGGTCGGCGCATCTGCCACGTTGAAGCTCTCCGCGGCGAACGGCCACATGCCGAGCGCGAGCATCGCGGCCATCCGGTTCTCCGCGGGCGTCGCGAACGCGGTCGCGGTGCCATCGCGTCCGATCGCACCGGAGACTCCCTTGAACTGCGTCGTCACCGGTCCACCGATGAACGCGGTGACGTAGCCCTTCGGGTGGTGATTGCGTCCGGTATTGCCCTGCCGGCCGGGGGTGCGGCCGAACTCGGTGTTGAGGATGACGAGCGTGTCATCGAGCGAGATCTTCGTCGGGTCGTTCTCGCCCGGGGTGTTGATCATCGCGAGCAGCGCATTGAGCATGTTGTCGAAGTTCACCGCCGTATCGACGGAGTTCTCGCTGTGCGTGTCGTAGCCGCCACCGCCCGACGCCTCGTAGAGGCCAGTGTCGCTGACGCAGACGTACGATGCAGGTTCCTGGGGATGTGTGAGCAATCTGCGCGCCGCGTTGAGGCCCATGTGCGGGAGGCTCACGTCGGTGACGCCACATGAAGTGCCGTTGCGCGAGGCGAACAGATCCGGCGTGAGCACGCCGCTGATCGCACCGGCGTTCTTCGTGGTGTTGAACGCGATCGCGAGATCATCCGTGCGATGGCTTCGAACGCGGCCGTGATCGGGGAACGTGAGCCGGCGGTTGTATTGCTCCAGGTACGTACCGACGAGCGTGTCGTGCTGCGGCTTGCCCGGACCGACGGTGTTGCGCGCGAGGAGGTTCGTGAACCGCGACGCGTTATCGGTCTTGATCAGGAGCGGGCGCGCGCCGCCGGGGTGAGTCCCCGAGGCAGCGGCCGCGGCCACGTTGTCGCTCGACACGCCCCCGGTCGCGAACACGTACGCGTGCGGTGATGCGCGGCCCGGCGTCTCGTGCGCGTCGAGCCGAGCGCGCTGCACGTGGGCGCCGAGGCCGGCCGCATTGGGCTGCCCGACCGGGCGACCGGTGAGCGCCATCGGCACCGCGGCCTCGTGCGGCTCGAGGTTGTGGCGTTGCACGACGATGCGCATCCGCGCGGTGACGTCGGCTCGCTGGAACAGTCGGTGCGCGAACGGACCGAGCTCGACCGGAGCGCCGGTGCTGTCGTTCGCGAACGAGCGATCGAGCAGCGGGTCCACGCCGCCGCAGCTCGCGAGCGCCTCGCTGTTCGACAGCGCGTAGTACTGCGAGTTCGGATACATCGGATCGCTCGCGGTGCCGTAGCCGCGAACGAAGTACAGCGTCTCCCACGGGGAGAGACCGCCATAGAGAAACACCTCGAGGACCCTCTTCGCGCGCTGGCCCGCGGGCAGCTGCACGGAGGTGGTTCCACCGGGGAATGCCCCGAACGTGTCGGCGCTCGATCGCCTGATCCAGGGACCGACCAACACCGCTGCCCCCGCCCCACCCGCCAGCGTCAGGAACGTTCGGCGTTTCATGGTGGATACGGTACGCTGGTCGGAAACACCTCAAGCGATTCCGCTCTCAAGTCACCTCTCCACTCGATGCGTTCGCTACGCAGCGGCGGATGCGTAGTCCGAGCAGCTGTCAGCGGCGTGTCACACACGTTGCACAGCGAGTCGTGATTCGCTGCCCTTCATGGTGCGGATCCTGGTGCTCGTGCTTGGTGTGGTGGTGGTGGCAACCCCTGGAATTGCCAGGGGCCAGAGCTGGACGGACGCGACGGGCCAGTGCATCGGCACGACCGCGCAATGGAGCAACAAGGTCGAGCTGGCAGACGTCGACAAGGACGGCCTCGTAGACCTGCTGATCGCCAACGGCGGCAACTACAACGCGCCCGGAACCGCCGAGCCCGTGCGCATCTGGAAGAATCTTGGAGGCTGGGGCACCGTCGGCACGCACTGTCAGGAGATCTCGGCGACCGCCGTTCTCGGCTTCACGGGCCTCTCGCGCGTGGTGAAGGCGATCGATGTCGACCGCGATGGCGACCTGGACATCATCACCGGCGGCGCCTATCAGTCGCAGCTCAAGCTCTTCCTGCGAGGCGCGACCGCATGGACCGATGGGAGCGCGCAGCTACCGCAGCAGCTCACGTCGATCGGCGATCTCGAGGCGGGCGATGTCGATGGCGACGGCGACCTCGACCTCCTGCTCGCCGAGTGGGGAACCGGCAATCCGCAGACGAACGCCGGCGGCCGCACGCGGCTCTACCTGAACAACGCGGGCACGTTCACCGACGCGACCGCGGCAAACATGCCGGCGCAGCTCGTGCGCTGGTCGTGGGACGTCGAGCTCGCCGATGTCGACAACGACTGGGATCTAGATGCGCTGATCGCGTGCAAGTCGTGCACGACCTCGTACCTGTTTCGCAACGATGGCACCGGAAAGTTCACGGACGATCCGAACGCCCTGCCCCACTTCGCGAACAACTACGACTTCGAGCCGATGGATCTCGACAACGATGGGGACCTCGACCTCGCGACGATCAACGACGGCGCACAGTTCCGCGAGCACATCTTCATCAACGACGGCACCGGCAAGTTCAACGACGAGAGCGCGCAGCGCCTGTTCGGCACCGCGAATCCAGCGGGCGCGGACGACAACGTCGCGGTCTGGCTCGACGCCGACTACGACGGCGACGCGGATCTGCTCGTCGGATCGCTCGGCGATGACCGCCTGCTGATCAACGCGAGCGGCATCTTCACGCTGTCCGCGAACGCGACGCCGAACGACACCGGCGCGACGCTCGGTCTCGCCGCCGCGGATCTCGACGGCGACGGCCGGCTGGATCTGCTGCAGGGCCAGGGCGAGATCGCGTTCCCCGACAAGGTGCAGCTCGGTGCGCCGACAAACCCTGTCGACGACGTCGCACCCGCATGCACCGTCGAGAAGATCTTCAACCGCGGCAGCGGCAAGGTGCGCGCGCGCGTGCACGATCACCAGAGCCCGTCGCGCTTGCACGACTACCAGCGCGTGTGGATCGAGTACGACGGCCCGGCGCCGACGCCGCTCCACTTCGAGTCGCCGCCGCCTCCTGATACCTCCGCGGACATGACCTGGTACGGCGAGTACCTCTGGATCTCGCCGGAGCTGCCGTCGTTCACGCACTACCGGGTGTGCGCGACGGATCGGAAGGGCAACCAGGGGTGCTCGATGACCCACAGCATCTTCGACAGCCCCGACGGCGCGAACCTCACCGAGCACGGCGACACGATCGACGCGGGCACCGGCACGACCGGCAAGGGAGCCGGTTGCTGCGATACCGGCAGCTCGCCGCGCGGTGCGGCGCTGCTCGTCGCGATCGTGCTGCTCGGGTTGCGCCGTCGCCGTCGCGCGTCGTGACTACTTCGAGACCTCGACGTCGAGGTTGTTCGTGATGTCGCTGTAGCGGACTTCCACGCCCTTGCCGTAGCTCACGCTCTCGCGCTTGCCGGGCTTGCCCTTGCCGAACTTGGCATCGAGCGCAGCCTCGTACTCCGCGCGCGCCGGCCCGTAGCTCTCGAACGGGATGTTGAACCGCCACTCGCGCACCTTGCCCCCCTCGAAGAACATCAGGATCGTCGTCACGCCGCTATCGCTCTCGTAGTCGGTCGGCGGCAGCTTGATGGTCGCGCTATCGCCGTTGGACTTGTAGGCCGCGCCATAGGCAGCGGCGACCTCGTCGGGCGTCTGACCGATCAGGCGCTTCTCCTTCTCGAAACCCCACAAGGGGCCGGGCGCGCCCCAGAAGCTGGCGAGCGGCAGGTAGCGGACGTAGCTGACGTCGAGCTCGCCCAGGTTGTCGGCCTCGCCGCGTGCCGACGCGCGGATGCCGGACTTCGCGTCGTACCAGACATACTCCTCGCCGAGCGTCTCCTTCAACTTCTTGTGCGGCCCCCACAGGGTATCGAACTGCTTGATCACCTCTTCGCGCTGCTGCGGCCAGGTGATGCCCGACATCAGGTCCGAGGTGCGAAACCACACGCCGTAGCTGCGGATGGTGTTGTCGTCGTTCTGATGGAGGATGACCTGCGTCGTCGAGTCGTCGGCGTAGGGCGTGGCAGGCAACCGGACTTCGATGTCATCGGAGCGCTCCTTGATCTTCACGCCCTTCGCCTCGAGGTCCTTCTTCATCCCCTCCATCATCTTGTCGGTCGCCGCCTTCGTGGACGCGCTCGTCGTGTCCTTGCCGGCGTACTGCGGGAACTTCGTCATCAGCTCCTCGGACGTCTTCCCGAGAACATCGCCTGGCTTGAACGCGATGCTCTTGGTGTCGAGCTCGACGAAGTCCTTGATCGGCACGTAGCTGGAGATCACGAGCTCGCGCGAGCCGCGCTCCTCGACGCCGAGGATCGCCCGGGTCCGCGTCGCCTCGTCGAACCACGCGAGCGCCTGCCCCTTCTCGCCCGCGGACCTCTGCGGCGCGCCCCACGCCTTCGCGAGCTCGTCCGCGATCGCCGCCGGTGCCTGCATCTCGACAGAGGTCAACTTGTCGGCAGTGAACCGCAGCCGGCCATGGAGATAGCCATCGCCGAGCTTCCCGATGATCTCGCTCGCGCTGAACGTGCCGGTCTTGGTCGCCGTCTCGCCCTTGAACAGATTCGGGCACACGGCCGCAGCTTCCTTCGGAGACATGCCGAGCTTGATCCCGGCGAGCGGGGGAACGAGCTGCGGCGTCTTGCCGGCGACCATGTCGGCGGGCTTCGCATCCTTCGCGAGCTTGCAGCCGCCTTCCGCCGCCTCCTCCTCGTCACGCTGCTCGCTGCGCGACTTCTTCTCGCCGCAGGACACGACAAGGGCCAGGATCCCGACCACACACGCGGCGCGCTTCATGCGCCGGATACTAGCGGAACAGTCGGCCGCGGAGATCCGGCGACGGCTGCGCGATGACCTCGAGCCCGACGAGCCGGTCGGCCGACGGTAGCGTGATTGCATCGCTCGCCGCTGCGGCCGCCGCCTCGATCGAGTCGAGCGTGCCCGTCAACGTGAAGTACGCCTTGCCCGCGAGGTCGACGGCGAGCCGCACGTCGCGAACGGTGACGTCGGCGATCTTGCACGCGGCATCCGCCGCTGCGATCGCCGCACATACCGTGCGCGTCTCGATGATCGCGACCGCTTCGGCATCGGGGTCATCGGTCCAGTCGGGTGGTGACACGGGGGCGCCGAGCATCGGCCACACCTGGTCGTCGGCAGCCGGAAGCTCGACCGAATCGAGCAGCACGGTGCCCGCGGCCGCGCGACCCGCGGCCATCGCTTCGAACACCTCCGCGACGCCGCCCTCGAGCACCACCAGGTGCTTGCCACCCGACACCGCGCGAGAGTGCACGAGCAGCGCCGGCGAGCGCTTCAGCGCTGCATCGGCGACGACCACTCCCTTCGCGATCGTCCCCACCTCGAGCACACCGAGTGCGGGGCCGCGCATCAGACGAACCGGAACGCCTCTTTCAGCGTGCAGCGCCGTTCACGCGTGAAGTGGACCGCGGTGGTCAGGCCCTCGCCGGTCGGCGAGGCGATCGTGAATGACGTGTAGCCCTCGCCACCGAGCGCGAGACCCGCGTACGAGGCCTCGTTCTTCACGAAGATGCTGCAGTTACACAGGCGCGCCATCGTCGCCATGTTGTCGATGTTCAGCGAGTGCATCGTGGCGGTGTGGTGGAAGCCGTGCTCCACGCGCAGCGCGGCGGCGATCCCCTCGACAGCGTCGCGCACGCGGAACAGCGGGATCACCGGCATGAGCAGCTCGTGCTGGACGAACGGGTGCTGCTCGTCGACCTCGCAGAGGATCATCCGAAGGTCGTGGCCATGGCCGCCGATGCCGATCTGCTTCGCGATCAGGCCGGCGTCCTTGCCGATCCAGTCCTTGTTGACGTGATCGCCCTCGAGCACGACCTTCTCGAGCTCTTTCGTCTGACGCGCGTCGAGCAGGAGAACCGGCTGCTTCTGTAGCTCGCGGATGAGGTCCTTCGCGATCGAATCGACCGCGATGATCTCCTTCTCCGCGATGCAGACGATGTTGTTGTCGAGCGTGGCGCCGCGGACGATCGCGTCGGCGGCCTTCGCGAGGTTCGCGGTCTCGTCCACGACGGCCGGCGGATTGCCCGGGCCCGCGCCGATCGCCTTCTTGCCCGAGTTCATCGCCGCCTTCACGACAGCGGGACCGCCAGTCACGACGATCAGGCGCACCAGCGGGTGCTTCATCAAGAGGTTCGCGGACTCGATCGTCGGACGCTCGACCGACACGATCACGTCGCGCGGTCCGCCCGCGGCCTGGATCGCCTCGTTGAGCAGGTGCACGCAGTAGTTGCACGTCTGCGCCGCGGACGGGTGCACGTTGAACACGACCGCGTTGCCCGCCGCCACCATGCCGATCGCGTTGCAGAGGATCGTCTCGGTGGGATTCGTCGTCGGAGTGATTGCGAGGATCACGCCGTAGGGCGCGCGCTCCGTCAGCATCAAGCCGTGGTCACCGGTGTACGCGATGGTCTGGAGGATCTCCGGACCTGGCGTCTTCTCGGCGACGAGCCGGTTCTTCGAGAGCTTGTCCTCGTAGCGACCGAGGCCGGTCTCCTCGACGGCGTACTGCGAGAGCTTCTCGAGGTTCGAGAGCACCGCCTTCCGCATCGCGGCGACCATCTTCACCTTGATCGAGACCGGCGTCTTCTCGTTGAGCTCGAACGCCTTGCGCGCGGCCTTCGCGGCCTGATCGGCGTCGCCGTAGACGCCGTTGGTACCGCGGGGGACATTGCCGCCCTTCTTGGCGGCAACGTCGGGTGTCACGCCACGTGCTGGAGCGGCGGTTGGCCCCCCACCCAGCCGCTCGAGCACGCGTGTGACGATCTCTTCGATCTTGCGCTCGTCGAGAAGCGCCACGGCTAGTCCTTCACGTACCGGCGCTCGCCGCCGATCGCGATCTCGTCGACGATCGCCATGATCGTCGCATCGACCGGCCGGTTCTGGGTCACCTGCGTCTGGCGCGCCGACGAGCCGGCTGCGTACAGCACGACCTCGCCGAGCCCAGCGCCGACGGCATCCACGGCCACGGCGACTGCGCCGGTTGGATTACCGTCGACATCGCACGCGCGGACCACGAGGAGCTTCAGCCCTTCGAGCGTGGGCTCCTTGCGGCTCGCGACCAGCGTGCCGATGACCTTGCCGAGGACCATGTCGTTACTTGTTGCCGTTACCACCGCCGCCAGCGCGGCCGAGCGGCAGGACCGCATCGACGTTGGCGTGCGGCCGCGGGATCACGTGGACGGAGACGACCTCGCCCACGCGCTCGGCGGCGCGCTGGCCCGCCTCGGTGGCAGCCTTGACGGCCGCGACGTCTCCGCGAACGACCGCGGTGACGTAGCCACCGCCGGTCTTCTCGAATCCGACGAGCTCGACCTTGGCAGCTTTCACCATCGCATCGGCGGCCTCGACCATGCCGACAAAGCCTTTTACTTCGATCATTCCGAGTGCGTCAGCCATCGCGTGTCTCCTGGTGCGTCACTTATCGACGAACTTCTCTGGTTCCTTGCCCGTGACAGCGGACAACGCCGCTGTCGCGGCCGCCGCCGCCGCATCGATCTCAGCTTCTGGCCCCGCCATGTAGAGGCGCCCGAATGCGCCATACGGCGTCACGTTCACGAGGTTCACCTGCGCGGCCTTCTCGGCCTCGTTCGCTGCGAGCACGGCATAACCGGCCGGCTCGCACTCGAAGATGAAGAGCGACTGGCCCGGCAGCACCATCATGCCCGCGCTGGAGCGATTGATGATCTGCGTCTGATAGGCCTCGACGCCGCGGATGATCTGGTTCGTCAGGACCTTCGGCTTGAGGCGCTGGCTCTCGTCGACGCCGAGGTACTTGAGGATCGTGGCGCCGGCCTGGAGGACCTCGCCCTTATCGTTGTGATGGATCTCGAGGAGGCCGTACGCGCGCTCGACGACCTGAACCGCGGGCTGCACCGCCGTGGCCTTCAGCGCCGCGTCCGTGACCTGGTTGATCGCGATGCCGGGCGAGATCTCGACCCACAGCGATGCCTGGTACGGCACCGGGAGAAACCCACGAGCGGTCTTGCCGACAAACGTCGCCTGCTGCGGCTGGAGCGCATCGAGGAAGCAGTAGGTACGCAGGACCGTTGCCATCGATGCACGGCACGCTAACACGTGTGGTTTCCGCGATTCCATGCGCACGCAGCATTTGTGCGGTCGCAGCTGTCGCAGTCGCGCGCTCTCGGATCGCGTGCCATGATGCGCCCGTTTCGATGCGGCTTGCTCAGGGTTTGCTCGTCGCGGCGCTGCTCGCAGCGCCAGGTGTCGCTCGCGCCGATCTGCTATCGCGGGCGCTCGGTCAGTCCGGCGGCGGAGGCGGCACCACGACACCACCACCCCCTCCACCCGAGGACCTCTCGGCGTGGTCCGGCCCCGCGCAGGCGATCACGCTGCCCGATCTGCTGCAACACGCGGTCCGCAATGCACCGAGCCTCGCCAGCGCGCGCCTCGACATCGCAATCGCCGAGGCCCAGATCGAGCAGACCTACTCGCGGGATGACTGGGCGGTCCGCGCGGAGCTCCTGGTCAACAGCTCGCGCGGCTATCAGGCGGGCATCGTGTTCGACCGCCAGACCCGCGTGTCGTTCACCGCCGACGTGTTCAGGAGGTTTGCAGGTGGCGGCACACTGAACTTCCACGCCGGCAGCACGTTCGATCGCGGGCCGAGCTTCGCCTCCGCGGGCGAGACCACGAACAACTGGACCGACGACATCTCCGTGGGCTTCACGCAGCCGCTGATGCGCGGCCGCGGCCGCTGGCTGTTCGATGCCGCCGAACGCCGGGCGACGATCGTGCGCGACGGCGCCGTGCTCTCGCGCCGCCTCGCCGCGATCGACGCCGTGCAGACGGTCATCTCCGCATACTGGGACCTCGTGCTCGCGGAGCGCCAGGTCGCGATCACGCAGCAGAGCCTCGCGCTCGCGAAGGAGCGGCTTCGGATCACCACGCTCGGCAACGAGGGCGGCAAGATCCCGCGCTCCGAGATCCCGGCCGTGCAGCAGATCATCGCGACGCGCGAGGAGGACGTGCTCGCCGGCGAGCTCGCCGTGCTCGATCGTTCGATCGCGCTGCGCCGCGCGACGGGCATGCCGATCGCCGCGAATGCGCTCGGGCTGCGCGTCCCGACTGACCTCGTCGAGCTCGCGATCAAAGGCGACATCGCTGACCTCACCGAGCGCGCGTTCGCCGCGAGCCCCGAGCTCGCGCAGCTCGCGAAGAACGACATGACGACGCAGATCGATATCGAGGTCACCGAGAACGGCCTCCTGCCCCGCCTCGACGCGGCGCTCTCGCTCGGGCCGGTCGGCCAGGACGAGAAGTTCGGCACCGCGCTGAAGAACATGGCCACGTTCAAGTCGATCGGCGTCTCGGGCTCGCTGATCCTCGAGCACAACCTCGGCCAGGAGAACGTCCGCGGCCGTGCGCGCGAGCTGCGCGCGATCCGCCAGAAGCTCGAGGTCAACGCGCTCGACATCCGTGCGCAGATCGCGCAGACGATGGCGCGTGCGGTCGCCCAGCGTGAGGTCGCTCGCCGCCGCGTCACGCTCTCGCAGCGCGCGATCGAGCTTGCGAACGAGAACATCAAGATCGAGACCGACCGCTTCAACCTCGGCAAGTCGACGAACTTCGACGTCCTGAACCGGCTCGAGGAGCTGCGTCAGTCCGAGCTGAGGAAGACGTCCGCGCTGATCGACTGGCACAAAGCGGAAGCGGTCGTGCAGGCACTGACCGGCGATATCCTGCCGGCCTACGGCATTTCTGTTGAATAAAAACGTCGCCGTGTCGTGAGCTTGTGAACGAACGGGCACACCGACAGTGATGTCTCGGCAGCTGACACGCGTGTAACTGCGCGACCTCGCTCGACCGCGATCGAATTGTCTCGGCAAGCGCTGGCAATCGTCAGCCCTCGGTGGATTTCGGGTGGCTGGCATGCGCGTTGGAGGGTCATTGCTCACATGCGCAAGCCAACCTCGCTTTTGACTCTCTCCATCCTCACGCTCGGCATCGGTGCCTGCTCGAGCGACCCGCCTTCGCCGTCGTCCGTGCGGTCGAAGATCACCTCGGACCTCGGCCATGTCCTCACCGAGACCGCCGCCGCCACCGATGGCGCCACCAGCATGATGCCGACCGGCACGTTCGACCTGCTCGAGAAGTTCGTCGGCCAGGGCGGCTCCACGGCCGCCGCCAATCTTCTCGCGCCGTCGGACCCGGCCGACGAGGAAGGCGTATTCGATCCCGACGCGATCATCGAGCAGCTCAACACCACGATCTTCACCAACGAGAACGAGGTCGCGCCCGGCATCTACGCGGTGCCCGCAAGCCTCGCGTGCGAGAGCACCGACTTCGACGCCAACGGAAACGAGATCACGACGCTCGATCCCGACTGCGTCGACAGCTGGAACAAGCTCGCGCTGCGAATCCGCGTCGAGGACGACAGCAACGGTCTGACGTTCGCGATCCAGGTCGGCGCCGGCCATGACGAGCCCCTCGAGATCGCTCTGACCCACACGTCCGTCTCGCTCTCGGTCGATCTCGACGAGGCCGAGGACGCGACGAAGGCGATCGCGCAGGCGTTCGGCGAGCAGGCTCCGAATGCAGAGCTGTCGGGCAAGTTCACGGGCACCCTTACGGTCCTCGGCGCCGCGAACGTTGGCCTGCAGCTCGACATCGACCGTGCGATCGACATCGCGGTCGCCGAGCAGGGCCAGTCGCTCTCCGGCCCCGAGGCGTTCCGCTTGACCTCCGCACAAGCGGTGCCGGTGCTCGCGCTGCTCCTGAACGGTGTCGCGCAGACCGCCGGCCTCACGGTCAACCTCGGCGAGACCGCGCTCCACATCCCGGGCGAGGACGGCTTCGACCTCGATCTGCCGGCGGTCAAGCTGTTCACGCTCGCAACCGCCGGCCAGCCGATCAAGATCGAGGGCATCAGCCTCGGCAATCGCACGACCACGGTGTCGAAGGGCGGCCAGGTCGGTCTCGCGATCGATCTGAACCCGCAGGATGGCCGTAAGTTCGACGCGACGATCACCTCGGCCGCGACCGGCGAGACGCTGTCGGTGTCGCCGAAGCTCGACGCGCGCATCATGACGAACCACACCGTGCTCGGTGACGAGATGGGCGTCTACGACGTGACGCGCGTGCTCCTCGACGGTTCGTTGCACAGCAGCGACGCGAGCGATCAGCTGAAGGTGCTCACCGGCACGTTCTCGATCTCGACGAACCCGGCGCAGTACGGCTTCTCTGCGACCGCGGGTCAGTGCGTCGCCGGCGAGGAGACCTTCGACGCGACGACCGACGACTTCTACACCGCGTGGACCGTCGGCGTCTGTAACTAGGCCCGAGCCCGAGCCTGAGCCCCAGCCCGAGCCCGAATGGCCGGGCTGTCGTCGTTCCGGAGGGGGCGTGCAAGCCGGCACGCTCAGCGGTCGAGAGGCGCAGTCGCGCGCGGCGTGTCGGGCTCGGGCTGAGGCTCGGGCTCGGGTTCAGACGAGACCGATGAACGCCATGTGGACACCGCCCTCGCGGCCGTCCCGGCGATAGCTGAAGAACCGGTCGCCCTCGCAGCGCGTGCAGGGCGGCCGGTCGTCGATGTGCTCGGGCTGCACGCCGACCTTCTCGAGCAACGAGCGGGTCACGACACGAAGATCGATGTGCTGCTTGTTCGGACCATCGACGACCATGCCGGGGACCGCGCCGAACGCGGCGGTGAACTCGGCGACGACCTCGGGTCCGACCTCGAAGCAGCAGGCGCCGATCGACGGTCCGAGCGCGACGCGTACGCGCTCCGGTCGCGCACCGAGCTCGCGCATCCGCTCGATGACGTTCGTCGCGACGCCGCCGACCGTGCCGCGCCAGCCCGCGTGCGCCGCACCGACGACGCGCGCGGTGGGCTCGGCGAAGAGGATCGGGATGCAGTCCGCGGCGAACGCGCCGAGCACGGGCCCGACCTCGTTGCAGACCAGGCCGTCGAACTCGGCGTCGTCGGCGAGCGGCTCGCCGAACCGCCAGACGTTGGTGCCGTGGACGTGCCGCGTCGCGATGAGCTTCGACGGGTCGTAGCCGGCGTGCTCGGCGAGCATGCGCCGATTCGCCGCGACGTTCGCCTTGTCGTCGCCCCACCTCGCACCGAGGTTCAGCGACGAGCGCGGCCCGGTCGAGACGCCGCCGGTACGCTCCGGGAACCCGTGCGTGAAGCCGTCCGCAGGAATCACCGAGGAGCAATGCAGGCGAACAGCGTCCGTAGCCGGGGCGGTCACCCGTGGGGCTTACCATGGTAACGTCGAGGCATGATTCCGTACGAGGATCTGGTGATCGCGCTGCAGAGCTGGCGCGCGAAGCAAGGGCTCCCCGTCGCGCAGCTCTCGGGCGCGCTCATCGCGCCGCCCGCGGCCTCCGCTCCGCCCGCCCCGCCCCGGCCGCAACCGTTCCTCGGCAACGTCGCCACGCCTCCGCCGCTGGCCGCGCCCGCGCACGACGACGTGCACGATGTCGACGAGGCCGCGCTGCTCGAGGATCACTACGAGGCCGAGGGCAACGACTTCGCGATGGCGTTCGCCGCTGGGCCGGGTGACGACTCCACCTCGATCGGTGGTCCGCCTCCGCTCGGTCGCCCGTCGGAGAGCGCGCTCGACGACGGCGCAGATGACGCGCCGCCGGCTCCAGGCTCCGGCAAGACCCGCACGCGCAACGACGACTGGTGAGTACCGTCGAGCTCGCCGAGGACGACGTCGCGATCGAGCTCGAAGCTTCCTCCGAGATCGCCGCGGGGATCGGGACGGTCGTCGCTGCTGGGGAGCGCGCGCAGGTCCTGATGGGAAAGCGCGTGCTCGTCGGACCGATCGATCCGTGTGGCGAGTGCGAGGTGTGCCGTCGCGGCGGTGGCGCCGTGTGCCCGCTCGCGCGACGCCGCACGGCGAGCACCGAGAAGCGCATCGTCGCCGCTGGTCGCTGGGTGGTCGCGCTCGATGACGGCCTCGCCCTGACGAGCGGAGGTGCGGCGGTGCCGGGCGCCGTCGCGCTCGCGTACACGCTGTATGCGAGGACAGGTGTCGCGCCGCGCGAGCCGGTGGTGGTCGTCGGCGCGAGCCCGGTGACCCGGTTCCTCGTGGAGATCCTGCTCGCGAAGGGGCTCTCCCCTGCCGTGGTGGCGAATCCCGCGCACGATGCGTGGATCGACTGGCTGCTCGGCAAGGGTGTCACCGTCGCGAGGACGACCGCGGTCGACGAGGCCCGCGCGACCTGCATCGCCGCCTTCGCCGCCGATGGTCTCGGTGGACGCCCGTGGCGGGTGATCGTGACCAGCGGCGAGCATGTCGCCGTCGGCGCGGCGCTGGCCGGCCCTCGCGCGACGCTGACCGTGCTCGCTCCAGTCGCCAGTCTGCCCGGAGAGCTCGCAGCGCGCGAGGTCACCGTGATCACCGTCGCGGGCGCGCATCCTGACCTCGTCGTCGAGGTGGCAGCGATGTGTGTCAAAGGCGACATCGACCTCGCCGCCGGGACGGCCTCTGCAGCGACGCCGGACCACCGCGCAGTGATCAACGTCCCCTGATGGGGGCTACGTGGCCGCGTGCAGCGGCCGACTCATCGGGCATGTCCGCTCACCCGCGCACCCAGCAAACGCGTCCGCTACCGGCGCTTCGCATCCTCGCGTACGCCCCCGGCAGCAAGCGCGAGGAGTGGATCCTGTCGGACCTCAGGAAGGTCGCCGCGATCGTCCAGGTGGCGCGAAGCCCGACGGACGTGATCGCGGCACTGACCGAGGACCCGCCGCCGGTTCCCGCGGTGCTGGTCCTCGACTTCGATCACATGCCCGCAGCCGAGATGCTGCTGATCCATACGATTCGCGAGCGCGGCTGGTGCGGCGAGATCGTCGCGGTCGGTGCGATCGCGATGGCGATGCGAAACTCGCTCGGGATCGAGCGGGTGGTCAGCGCCACTGCACCGCCGGGCGCGCTCACGAACGAGATCAACAGCGTCGGTTTCCACGCGAAGACGACCCAGATCCCGCTCGCGAAGCTCAACGCACGAGAAGGATGATGATGACGATCAGGAGCACGACGCCGACACCGATGCCGATGAAGACCTTGCCGCGGCCGCTCTTCATCTCGCCGATCAGCGCGTCCTCGGACACCTTGCTCTGGCTCGCACCCGCCTCGCCCTGACGCTTCGGATCCTGGATCACCGACATCATCTGCGTCGCGCCGGTGCGGAGGCTGTACTTCTCCTTGTCACCGCGCGAGATCGAGCCGTCGTCCTTGTAGCGCTCGTCCATCGGCAAGGAGTCCGCTTTGTCGGACGCCTGGTCCTTGCCGGTGCGCGCGCGCTCCTCGGCAGCAGTGACCGCCGCTTGCGCGTCGAGGTCGCCCTTCTTGAACCACATCGTCTCGCGGAACTTGCCCTTCGCTCCGCCGGCTTCTTCCGCCTTCTTCTTTCCGCCAGGCTTCTCGGCGACGACAGGTGCGGCCACGACCGGCGCAGCGACGACAGGCGCCGCGACGACAGGGGCCGCGACGACAGGCGCAGCGACGACAGGCGCCGCGACGACAGGCGCAGCAACGACAGGGGCCGCGACGACAGGCGCCGCGACGACAGATGCCGCGACGACCGGTGCAGCGACGACAGGCGCAGGGACCTCACCAGGGGGCGGCGCCCACGGCGAACGATCGGGCGATAGCGCGGCGGACGACGGCTGCGCGACCGCAACCGGCGCCGCCATCGACGGCGCTTGCATCGCCGGCGCGGGAGGACCTGCGGCCGGCGGTGGGACCACCAGCGGCGTCATGCCCTGCGGACCGGAGTGGTTCGAGCCCATCGGCATCGTGCCTCCGCCCCTGCTGATGCCCATGAGCGTCTGCACGAGCTCGGCCTTCGGACGGCCCACCTTGCCCATCGATTGCGTCGACTTCGGATCGGACTCGCCGCGCGCGACGCGGCTGACCTCGTCGACGAACTGGCGCACGGTGAGGAAACGCTTCGTGGGGCTGCGATCGAGCGCACGCATGATCACGGACTCGACCGGCGCGGGCACGGGCGCGAGCGACGACGGCGTCTTGATCGCGCCGTTGACGTGCGCGCGATGGACCTCGTCGACGGCGCCTGCGTGCAGCGTCTGACCGGTGAGCACGTAGTAGTAGAGCGCGCCGAGGTTGTAGAGGTTGGAGCGCTGATCGACCGCCTTGCCGTCGACCTGCTCCGGCGCGACGAACTCGGGCACGCCGGGCGTCTTGTCGGTGGTCGGCACCGGCAGCGAGAAGTTGATCAGCTTGATCGATCCGGAATCGGAGGATGCGAACAGCACGTTCTTCGGCGCGAGATCGCGGTGCACGACGCCGACCTGTGCGGCTTCGATCAACGCCTCGCCGATCACCTCGATCAGGTGCGCGGCGAAGTCGAGCGAGATCGGTCCCCGCGCGTTGATCGCCTCGGCGAGCGTCTGCGCGCCGTCGAGCAGCTCCATCGCGACCCAGGTCTCCTCGCCGCCAGTCTTCGCGGGGCGCCGACCGGACGCGAGGACCTTCGCGACGCCGTTACTCTGCACGCGCTCCAGCTGCTTGAGCTCGCGCTCGAGGCGCTGGGCCACGCCGGGTAGCGCGACCACCGCTGGCGCGACCACCTTGACCGCGACGGCGGCCCCCGTGGTCTTGTCCTTGGCCCGGTACACCGTGCCCGTGCGGCTACCGCCGAGCTGGTCACCCAGCTCGAACCGCGTGGTCAGGGGGTCCGCCCCCGCCGTCTGACCCTCGAGTGGGATCAGGCGCGCGGCGTCGACCGGACAGAAGTTAGCGTCGTCGCTGAACTGCTTTTGGCACTTGGGGCAGAGCTTCATCCCATGTCACTCTAATTAAGCGAATCGTAAGGACATCCGCGGGGGAATGCAATGAACCGGGGCCTCCCATGCGGGTGGATCGCGTTGACAACCTCCTCGACGGGGCGCTACAAGGCCCCTCCTATGGCGTCCAATACGAAAGCCACCACCGTCAAGCGCAAGAACAAGCACGAGAAGATGGGCCGCCGCCGCAAGAACAAGCTCGCGAAGAAGTCGACCCAGTCGACGAGCGAGCTGTTCGCGGGTCTCGGGGAGCCCGGGTCGCCCGCTCCCGCCCGCTGATCGACCGCTGATCCCACGCGACTTTCTCGTGCCTCGCTGCGTCCGGACGCGGTAGATGCACGGCATGCAGGCGACGGAGCGCTGGACCGAGGACCGCCTCGCCGCGCTCTCGTCTGCGCTCGCTCTGCCCTGCCCGGTGCGGGAGAGCTTCCTGTTCGATCCCGACCACGCGTTCCGCACGTCGTGCACGGCATCGGAGATCTCGCTGCAGCGCGCGATCAAGCGCGTGTTCCAGCACGCGGGCCTGCCGTGCGATGCCGCCGTCGTGCTGTGGAAGAGCGGCGTCGGTCCCGCGCGTGTGGAGCGCGACGGTGATTGCTGGTTCTTCGAGATCGATCCGACGTGGCGCACGAACGCCGAGGTACTCGGTGTGATCCTCGCGCGCGAGGCCGGCCGCGCCCTGCTCGCGCAGCGCAACGTCCCGTGCCGTCACGACGCGGATGTCGAGCTCGCGGCCATCCTCTCTGGCCTCGGCGCGCTGCTCGTGCACGAGTGCGCGGTGATGGCGCTCGCGCCGCGTCACGTGCGGTACGCGTTCGTGCGCACGGCGAAGTCGCTCGGTGTCGGCATGCGCCGCGCGCGCTACGTGCTGGTGGTCAAGCTCCGCGTCACGCTGATGTGGCTGCGCGTGTGGCCGCGCGCGCTGCCGTTCGGCCCGCTGCCATCGCACGTGATCATCCGCTGCTTCTGTGCCCGCCGGCTGCGCGTGCCAACCGGTGCGATCGGCATGACCACGTGCCCCGCGTGCAAGCGCAAGCGGCCCTTCGACGGGCGCGCGTGCCGCACCGAAACACGATCGCTTCCGACCGTCTCGGCGGTGGTGTAGGAAGCGAGCTAGGCGACGTCGGCCGAGACGCGATCGACGGAGAACACGCCCTTGATCCGCGTGAGCGAGCGGATCACGGACTTCAGCTGATCGAGATCTTTGACCGAGGCGTGGAACGTGTTGACCGCGCGGCCGTCCTCGGTGGCGCGGCAGTGGGCCTGGTTGATGTTCACGCCTTGATCGGTGAACGACTGCGAGATGTGCGCGAGCAGGCCCGGCTTGTCGGAGCACAGCACCTGAATCGCGACCTCGTGCTGCGTCTTGCTGTTGCCATCCCACTCGACGTCGATCCGACGCTCCGGGTCGAGGTCGAGGCCCTGGTCGCAGTCGCGGCGGTGGACGGTCACGCCGCGGCCGCGCGTGATGAAACCGACGATCGGATCGCCGGGCAGCGGCGAGCAGCACTTCGCGAACCGCACGAGGATGTCCTCCTCGCCTGCGACCTTGATCCCCGACGTCGACGTGCGCCGCGACGTGACCTTGCGGAGCAGCGTCTTCAGCATGCTCTCGGTCTTCTGCGGCAGCTCGTCGGTCTTCTTCGCGAGCTCCGGCAGCGCCTTCTCGAGCACCTGCTGCGTCGTGATCTTGCCGTAGCCGATCTGAATGATCAGCTCGTCGACATTCATGCACCGCAGCTCGGTCGCTGCGTTCTTGAGCTGCTTCTCCGCGCGCACGAGCGTGGTGTCGTGCTTGCGCAGCGCCTTGTCGAGGAGGTCGGTGCCGAGCGTGACCGCCTTGTCGCGCTGCTCGGTGCGCAGGAGGTAGCGGACCTTCGTGCGCGCCTTCGCCGTCTTGACCAGCTTGAGCCAGTCCTTGTTCGGCTTCTGGTTCGGGTTCGTGATGATCTCGATCGTGTCGCCGTTGCGGAGCTGGTAGCGCAGCGGGACGATCATGCCGTTGACGCGCGCGCCGGAGCAGTGATCGCCGATCGAGCTGTGCACCGCGTACGCGAAGTCGATCGGGCAGGAGCCCTTTGGCAGCGCCTTCACGTCACCGCCGGGCGTGAACACGTAGACCTCGTCGCCGAACAGGTCAATCTTGACGGACTCGAGGAACTCTGTCGGATCGCGAAGCTCCTTCTGCGACTCCATGAGCTGCCGCAGCCAGCCGAACTTCTTGTCGTCAGGCGCGATCGGCTTGCCCTCCTTGTACTTCCAGTGCGCGGCGATGCCGTGCTCCGCGACGAGGTTCATCTCGCGCGTTCGGATCTGGACCTCGATGCGCTCGCCGCGCGGACCGATCACCGCGGTGTGCAGCGACTGGTAGAGGTTCGGCTTCGGCAGCGCGATGTAGTCCTTGAACCGGCCGGGGATCGGAGTCCACGTCTGATGCGCGACGCCGAGGCCCTGGTAGCAGTGCATCTGCGAGTCGGTGATCACGCGGAAGCCGATCGCGTCGTGGATCTCCTCGAAGGGGCGCTGCGTGCGCTTCATCTTCTGATAGATCGACCACAGGTGCTTCGCGCGGCCCATCACCTCGCAGGGCACGCCGTTGTCCACCATCTCCTTCGCGATCAGCTTCTCGACGGTCTGGATGTACTCGAGGCGCTCGGCGCGACTCTTCGCGACGTCCTGCGCGAGCTGCTCGTACTCGCCCGGGTACAGGTACTTGAACGCGAGGTCCTCGAGCTCGACCTTGACCCACTGGATACCGAGCCTGTTCGCGAGCGGCGCATAGATCTGCATCGTCTCGGCGGCGATCCGCTCCTGCTTCTCGGGCGGCAGGTGATGCAGCGACCGCATGTTGTCGAGCCGGTCGCACAGCTTCACGAGGATGACGCGGATATCGCGCGCCATCGCGAGCAGCATCTTGCGGAAGTTCTCCGCCTGTTGCTCCTCGCGCGTCGAGTACGGAAGCTTGCCGAGCTTCGTGACGCCCTCGACGAGGAACGCGACCTCCTTGCCGAACAGCTCCGAGAGCTGCTCGACGGTCGCGCTCGTATCCTCGACGCAGTCGTGCAGGAGGCCCGCGCACACGCTCGCGACGTCGAGCTTCAGCTCCGCGATGATCTGCGCGACGGCGAGCGGATGCGTGACGTACGGATCGCCCGACTTGCGGGTCTGACCGTCATGCGCCTGCGCGGCGAACTGATACGCGCGGCGAACCAGGGGCAGATCGGCGCTGGGAAAGTAGCCTGCGACTTCGGAGAGGATCTGGTCGAGCTGGTGCATCTGGCGCGAACTACCCGGAAACCCTAGGGTACCACGCGTTGCCAGATCGGGTCCCTGCCCGATGAGCGGAGCCGAGAGCTAAATTACTCGGAAGCCACCTGATCCTGAAAATTCCACGTGAACTCGAACGCCTCGCCGCTGCGGCTGACAACGAGCTTGAGCTGACGCACGTTCTTCGAAAATAGATCTCGCTGGTAGAACACGAAATCGGCCTTGCCGCGGAACACCGAGAGCGAACCGAGGCTCTGCCGGTTCCGCCAGCCGTCGTCGTTGAGCGCCACGATGTCGCCGAACCGGTTGCGCCGCGCGGTCTGGAGCTCGCGATCCCACATCGTCGTCATGATCTTCGTGCGCGCGTGCTCGATCGACTCCGGCTCCCAGTGCCGGCCCTGATCGTCGGTCAGCGAGACCTTCCAGCTGTTGAGGTCGGCCCACTCTTGCCACTTGTGGTCGATCTGGACGTGGAAGCGCAGGCGATCGCGCGACACGACGGTGAAGCTCGCCTGGTTGATCAGCGGGTAACGAGAGTTGTGCAGCACGCTCGCGCGCTGCGTGGGCGAGGGCTCGTCGGGCTTCTCGAGCTCCATGTCGCCACGGATGATCGTGATCTTCTCCGAGTGACGGAGGGTTTCGTTCGGGCGCGCGAGCGGGTTCGGTTGAATCGCCTGACCCTTGAAGGTCCGCGAGCACCCTGCCGCCGCCACCACCGCCAGGATCACCGCGACAAGACCCCTCATACCCTCAGGTTGGCGCAAGCCACCACGCCCGTCAATTGCGACAACGAAGCTGTCCCAGCGTCTCCCCTAGTCAGGAGTGCTCAGCCGCGGCCGACGAGCCGGCGGGCGTGCGCCTCGGCCTCAGTATTTTCCTCGACGACCTTCCCCATCTCGCTCAGCGGGTAGGGAACGTCGGGCCGATCTGCCACCCCGTACCGGCGGGTCAGGTAGATCGCTCGCAACACCGCATAAGCACGCTCGAGCTCGTCGTTGACGATGAGGTGCGGGTACTCCGAGTAGTGCTCCAGCTCCTCGAGGGCATTGTGCAGCCGGCGCTCGATGATCTCGGGAGCGTCCGTAGCCCGCGTACGCAGCCGGTTGGAGAGGGTCTGCAGATCGGGAGGGAGGATGAAGATCTTCAGGGAGTCCTGGGGCCACCGGGCCGACAGCGCCTTGCCGCCCTGCCAGTCGACGTCGAAGATCATGTCCTTGCCGCGGGATAGCGCCTCCTCGACCGGCGCCTCTGCAGTGCCGTACCGATTCGAGTGGACATAGGCGTGCTCGGCGAACTCGTGTGCGCGCACCATCTCGTCGAACCGTTCGGTGGACACGAAGTGATAGTCGCGGCCGTCGACCTCGCCCGCGCGAGGTAAGCGCGTGGTGTGCGAGACCGAGAACTCGAGGTTGTCCTTGTGCTCGGTGAGCAGCCGTCGAGTGAGCGTGGTCTTCCCCGCCCCCGAGGGCGACGAGACGATCACGAGCACACCACGATCGGGCGTCACGCCGGCATCATAGCCGGCTCACTCGACGTTCTGAACCTGCTCGCGGACTTTCTCGAGCGCGGCCTTGCCCTCCATGATCGCCGCGCTGATCTCGGTGATCGTCGATTTGCTCCCGATCGTGTTGAGCTCGCGACCGATCTCCTGGACCAGGAAGTCGAGGCGGCGGCCAACGGCGCCCGCGCTCGCGACCAAGGTGCGCGCCTGATCGAGGTGGCTCGACAGCCGCACCAGCTCCTCGGTGACATCGGAGCGATCCGCGAGCAGCGCGACCTCCTGGGCGAGCCGGTTCGGATCGATGCTGGTGTCCTGGCCCTCGAGCAGCCTGGCAAGGCGCTCCTGCAGGCGCTTCGTGAGCTGCTGCGGCACGGTCGACGCGAGCGTCGCGACGTGCGTGCGCAGCGCGACCAGCTCGTCGAACCGCGCACCGAGCTCGGTGGCAAGCGCCTTCCCTTCCGCAGTGCGCATCTGGTCGAGCTGCGCGAGTGCTGCCTCGAGCGCGGGGATCACGGGAGGATCGTCCTCGGCGCGCTCGCCCGAGCTGACGACACCGGGCTGCGCGAGCACGAGCGCCAGATCCGGGCCCGGAAGACCCAGGCGGTTCGACAGCGCCGTGAGCTGTGCGTGCGCGATCGCCGCCGCCGCTGGATCGATCGTCGGGCCCGAGGTCCCGCCACCGGCGCTCCGCGCGATGTTGATCGACACCGACACTGCACCGCGATCGATCGTCGTGCGGACCTTCGACGCGACCGCCTCCTCGATGGCCGGCGCGACCGAGGCGCCGCGCAGCTTGAGATCGAGGAACCGATGGTTGACCGCGCGGATGTCGACGGTGGCACGCAACCCCGCCTGCTCCGCGACCCCGCGACCGAACCCGGTCATGCTTTTCACGCCACCTTGATATCACGCGTTATAAGGACGCCGTGTCGATGCGCCCCGGCCTTGCGATCGCGTGCGCCCTGACGGCGTGCGGCGGTGGGGAATCCACGGGGCCGGTGCCGATCCGGTTCCTTCACACGTTCTCCGCCGACGAGACCGAGCTCGTGAACCAGGCGATGCAGGAGCGCGGGCTTGCCGTCGACGGTTCGCTCGTTCCGTTCGCGCGCGGCCAGCAGGTGATCCGCGAGATCCTGAACGCGAAGGAGGCCTGCCCAGATGTGATCAGGATCGACGCGACCTGGCTGCCGGGTCTGCGCGCGCAGCTCCTCCCGGCACCGGCGGAGCTCACCTCCCTCGACTGGACGCCCGAGGCCGCGGCGCTCGCACAGCTCGGCGGCGCGTGGTGGGGTGCGCCGCAGGCTGTGGATGGCTTGATCGTGGTGCGCGATGCCGCGAGCCCACCGCCCGCATCCGCGTCGATCGATGACCTCGTCGCGGCCGCACGCGCCGCGCGCAGCGAGGGCCGTCGTCACCCGCTCGGGCTACGCGTCGACGGGTACTGGCTCGTGCCGTGGCTCCGCGCGGAGCGGGCCGACCTCGCCGCGCGCGCGATCACCGGTGATGGTGCAACTCGCGCGGTCGCGAAGTTTGCCTCGCTGTTCGGCGACGTCGCCTCGCCGCCGCCTGCGGCCGGTGCGGAGACCCCCGACGAGCTGCGCCGGTGGAACTCGCACGACGTCGCGTACTGGATCACCGGGCCGTGGCAGCTTGGTGCGCTGCACGATCCCGAGCGCGTCGCCGTTTCGCCGATCGCGGGGGCACCGCGCGGTGGGCAGCTGCTCGTGGTGCCGACGTGCGCGAAGCGCCCCGACCAGGGCTGGCGGCTCGCGGCGGAGCTCGCGAGCGTCGCCGTCGAGACCCGGTTCGCGCAGCGGTTCTCGACGATCCCGACCCGACAGGCCGCGCTCGCCGCAGCGCCGCCGCTGTCACGCGCGGCATCGGAGGCGCTGCGCTCGGCGGAGATGCTGCCGCGCGAGCCGGTGACGCCGCTGTTGTTCGATGATCTCAATCCTGCCCTCGCCGCGGTCGTCGACGGTCACGCGACGCCGGAAGAAGCGATCGAGGGCGTGCGCCGCGGCTGGGCGCGGCTGACGCGAGGTGCGAAGTGAGCACGAAGAGCGGCTCGCTGCGCTGGCGCGTCCTGCTCGTGCTCGCGCTCGCCGCGATCGTGCCGACGATCGTCGTCGGAGTGCTCGCGATCATGCGCGCGCGCGACGACGTGCAGAAGGAGGTCCGCCGCGGCGCGCTCGCGCATATCCGCGCGCTCGGTGCCGCGCTCGACGGCACGCTTCAAGATAGCCGGCGCACCGTGGAGCTCGCCGCTGCGACATGGGCCGACGCGCCCGATGACGCGCGCGGCACGCAGCTCTTGATCGCACGCCTCCGGCGCGACGTACCGATCGTGCACGCGCTGTCGATCGTCGATCCGGAAGGCTCGCTGCGCTACGGAGATCCGGTGCCGTCGGGTGCCGATGTCGGATCGCACAGCTTCGGGGGCTATGTCGGCGATGCGGTGCGCGTCGGCGGGCGTCCCGTCGTGCAGCTCGTGGTGCAGGCGCGCGGCCGCACCGGCGAGCTGATGGGCGTGTTCGTGGCGACGCTCGACCTCGGTTTCGTGCGCGACCTCGTCACCGCCGCGCGGCTCGGCGAAGGCGCGCGAGTCGTCGTCGTCGATGGTGCCGGCGTCCCGGTCGCGACCAGCGATGGCGCGCCGATCGGAACGTCGTCGCTCGCCGGCATCGATCCGGCGGTCGATCGCGCGCTCGGCTCGTCGGTCGAGGGCACGCTGTCGGCGGCCGGCTGGATCAGCGCGTACCGGAACCTGTCGGGCTATCAGTCGCTGCGCGGCGTGCGCTGGGCGATCCTCCACCAGCAGCCCGAGGACGAGGCCTACGCGCTCGCGCGCCGCACCACACGCGACACTCTGATCATCGGGGGCGCAGCACTCGCGCTCGCCCTCGCCCTCGGAGTGTGGTTCGCGACGCGCCTCACCCGTCCGCTCGCCGCGCTCGCAAAGCGCGCCGACGCGATCGCCACCGGTCACGCCGAGGCGGGCCCGCCGATCGAAGGCCCCGGCGAGATCGGCGTGCTCGGCCAGCGGATCGACGAGATGGCGAAGCGCATCGCCGAGCGTCACGAGCTACAGACCGCGCTCGCGCGCGGCGATCGGCTCGCGTCCGTCGGCGTGATGTCCGCGCAGGTCGCGCACGAGATCAACAACCCGCTGACCACCGTGCTCGGTTACGCGAAGCTCCTCCAGGAGGACAAGCCCGAGGGCCATCCCGACCGCGCGGCGCTCGAGCTGATCGCGAGCGAGGCCGAGCGCATGAAGGGCATCATCGGCGGCCTGCTCGAGTACGCGCGCACGCCGCGACAGAGCGACATGTCGATCGCCGCAGCGGGGAAGCTGGAGGCGCCGCCGATCACCGAGCCCGCGCAGGTCGTGCGCCACGTCGGTGCGCTGCTCGAGCCCGCGCTGAAGAAGACGCAGGCCCGGCTCGCGACCGACGTGCAATCGACGAAGCCGCTCGCGATCGACGCGCACGCGCTCCAGCAAGTGCTCGTCAACCTCGTGCAGAACGCCGCGCAGGCGATGACCAGCCCCGGCACGATCACGATCGCGGTCGCACCCGCGCCCGGAGGCATCGCGACCGCGATCACCGTCGCCGACGAGGGGCCCGGTGTGCCCGCGAAGGATCGCGCGCGCGTGTTCGATCCGTTCTTCACCACGAAGGCCGCGGGAAGCGGCACCGGCCTCGGCCTCGCGGTGTGCAAGCACCTGATCGCGACGGCCGGCGGATCGATCGAGGTCGGTGACGGTCCGAACGGCAAGGGCGCCGAGTTCCGCCTCGTGATCCCGAACGCGTGACGCGAAGCCGTCGGCGGTTCGGCGGCATCGAACCCGGGTGACCGTCACGCTCCTCGACTGCGCGGTGCTCTGGTTCAGCGCGATCGTCGGCGGCGCCGTCTGTATCCACCACGACCTCCGTGCACGCCGCCGCGTGCCCGCACCACCTCTCCCGCTCGCCCGCGTGCACGGCGAGTCCCGTCACGTCACACTGAAGACATGACCGACGACACTTCGTTCATGGAGTCCGTGGGGCTCGTGATCGGGGCGATCGCGTTCCTCATGTGGGTCGTCTCCGACGTGCTCGAGGAGCAGCTGATCGGTGAGAAGCGTCGCGAGCGCCACCGTGTGGTCAAGGCCCGCTCTCGCGCGGAGAAGCGAAAGGCGCCGCCGCCCGCTCCGCGTTCGCGTCCGCCGCAGCTACCGCGCGCCCGCGTGCACAGGGTCTAGGCGGCTCACTTCACGCAGCCGGCGGCCACGATCGTGCTGCCGGAGCTGATCTGCTTGTAGAACGTCCCGGTCGGGCACTTGTTCGCGACAGCCTTCGCAGCGCAGACCTTACCCGTCGCGTTCACGCGCTTCTTGATGCAGAGGTTCGCGGCCGCGTCGCCGCAGTCGCTCGCCTGCGAACAGCTCGTGCCGATCTTGTCGAGTGCAGCGTACGGGTGCACCGCCGGGTTCGCGGTGATGCCGGTGATGCCGTAGTAGACCTCGCGCGCCTCGTTGATCCACTCGGCGTTGAGCTGCTCGACGATCGCGTAGGCGTCCTGCGGGTTGTGCCGACCCTGCTCGACGTTCGTGAGCGCATCGAACAGGCCGATCGTGCCGGCGCCGTAGGAGTAGTTGACGGTCGTGATCACGTCGAGGTTCGACTCGTCCTTCTTCGGGTGCGCGTAGAGCATGTCCGCGTACTGCGAGTACGTCTGGCAGCCCTGCGCGACGACGAGTTGCTGCTTCTCGGTGAAGGCGGCGGTCGCGAGCTCGGTGTACGTCACGCTCGCGGCCTTCGCGGCGTCGATGTAGAGGCCGTAGTACGGGCCCGCGTGTCCGTTGTAGAAGAACACGTCGCGCGTCACGAGCTCCTTCACGGTGAGGTCGTGCTGGATCTTCGGTGTCGAGCTCAGGAACATGTCGGCGTGGAAGAGGCGAACTTCCATCTTCACGCTCTTGCTACCCGCCTTGAAGTCGAGCGTGAACGGACCGGAGTCCGCCTTGAGATCGCCGAACGAGGCGACGGGCGTGCGGAAGCCGCGGTTCTTGAGGTGGTGGAACATCTCCTCGGCCTCGCGGAGGTCCGAGCGCGGCGTGTTGTAGTCGTGGCCGAACACGTGCGTGATGTCAAACACGCCGTCCTTCACGAACTCGGCGTACTGCGGATATGCGTTCTTCGGCGTCGGCAAGCGGACCAGCGCGAGGGCATGCGCCTCGATCGGCCCGGTGTGGGTCTCGGGCTTCCAGTTGCGAATCGTGCCGCGCGGGACGTTCGTCGGATCGACCGTCGCGTCCTCCGGCATCTTGAGCTCGAACTTGAATGGCGTGCTCGTGCCCGAACGGGGCAACAGCTGCGTCATGTTCTTGGGACCCGCGAGATCGAGCTCGAACGACACCTCGTAGATGCCGGCGCCGACCTTCTTCACGGTGCCCTGCTCTGCGGTGTGGTTGCGGACCATCGCGTGGAACCCGCCGTACTCCTCGTTCCGGAAGAAGACCTCGCTCTCCGAGATCTCGCCGTCATTGTTGATGTCGATCCCGCGGAACTTGTCGGTGACGTACGCGGTCAGGTAGAGGCCGACCGCGGTGAGGCGCCGGTTGACGAGGTCCTTGCGCTTCGCGGCATCCGCGTAGTCGGCATCGGACATCTTCAGCTTGACGGTTCCGCGCACCTCGAACTCGGCCGAAACGTTCGAGTAGTAGTCGTCGGCCTTGCTGTCGTCGACCTCGACCAGGTCATCTTCGGAAGCGGTCTGGTCGGCACAACCGGCGGCAGCGACGGCGAGGAGGACGGGAAGGGTCAGGGCGCGCATGCGGGCATATCAAGCAACGGCCGCGCCGCAGATAACCTCGCGAAAGGACGGCGTTCGCCCCGACCATTCGCGTAGCCGTGGCAGCTCGATCAGCCGGGCCCGTGATATTCAGACGGCGTGAGCGCGATCCTGATCGTCGACGACGAGCGTGGCATCCGCGCCCTGTGCAGTGACGTGCTCGGCCGTGCGGGCTACGAGGTCGAGGCGGTGGACTCCGCCGCCGGTGCGGTCGCCGCGGTGTCGCGCCGCCGGTTCGATCTCATCCTGTGCGACATCAACTTGCCGGACCAGGACGGCGTGTCGCTGTTGCCGCGCCTGCTCGCGCCGCGCGGTGACGAGTCGCCGCCACCCGCGGTGCTCCTGATCACCGCGTATCCATCGATCGACACCGCCGTGCGGGGCATGAAGCTCGGCGCGCGCGACTACATCGGCAAGCCATTCTCGCCCGACGAGCTGAGGCTCGTCGTTCGCCGCGCGCTCGACGAGGACGAGCTGCGCCGCGCACACGGCGAGCTGACGAAGCGGCTGGCGTACGGCTCGATGCTCGGCGAGTCGCCGTCGATGCAGCAGCTGCGGCAGACGATCGACAAGGTCGCTCCTTCGGACGCGACCGTGCTGATCACCGGCGAGAGCGGCACGGGCAAGGAGCTCGTCGCGCGCGCGCTCCACTTCGCGGGCCGCCGTGCGAGCCGCGCATTCATGCCGGTCAACTGCGGCGCGCTCGTCGGCACCCTGCTCGACAGCGAGCTGTTCGGTCACGTCCGCGGGGCGTTCACCGGCGCGGACACCGCGAAGCGCGGACTGTTCCTCGCCGCCGACGGCGGCACGCTGTTCCTCGACGAGATCGGCGAGCTGCCGCTCGAGCTGCAACCGAAGCTTCTGCGCGCGCTGCAGGACGGCGAGGTCAAGGCCGTCGGCGGTACGAGCTCGATTCGCGTCGACGCGCGCGTGGTCGCGGCGACGAACCGCGCGCTCGAAGAGGCGTGCAAGACGGGCACGTTCCGCGAGGACCTCTACTACCGGCTCGCCGTGATCACGATCGAGGTCCCACCGCTGCGCAGCCGCCCCGGCGACATCGCGGTGCTCGCGCGGCACTTCGCCGACCAGGCTGCGATGCGTGCCGAGAAGAGCCGGCCGTCGATCACCGACGCTGCGATCGCGCACCTCCAGTCGCACAGCTGGCCTGGCAACGTGCGGGAGCTCGAGAACACGATCGAGCGCGCGGTGATCCTCGCCGGCGGTGACGTGCTCGACGTCGCCGATGTCGCGGGGCCACGGCCGCAGGGCGCCGCCGCCGGACTGACCACGTTCACCGGCGATCACGTCCCGACGCTCGACGAGCTCGAGCGCACGCACATCCTGAAGGTGCTCGAGCTCTGCGAGGGTCAGAAGACGCGCGCCGCGTCGATGCTCGGGATCAACCGCACGACGCTCTGGAAGAAGCTGCGGCAGTACGGCATCGAGGGCGACTAGGGGATGATCGTGCGATCCAGATCCTTGGGTGGCGTAGATCACGCGTAAGCTGGGGGAAGCGAGGGCGTTTCTGCAGGGCAGACCTGCTGCCGCCCCCGCGCGTTTCAACGATCTCGAAAGGTCACCATGACGCTCCTCCGCACGACCCTCCTCGCTTCTCTCACCGTCTTTGCCGTCGCGTGCGGCGGTGCGAAGCCGCAGCAGCCGCCGACGAACAAGCCGGCTCCGAACGCCGTCGATGTCTCGATCGCATCGGTGACGCTGGCGGATGACTGCGGCACGGCGCCCACCACGATGCCACCGCCACGGTCGTCGATGCGGCAGAAGCCGTCGACCGAGTTCGCCGACATGGCCGCGCCCTCCGCCGGAGCGATGGCGCGGCGCCGCTGCGAGCAGAGCTCGGTGCAGCTGCGCGTCGAGAACGGAACGGCCGCCGCCTCGGACATCTCGATCAAGAAGGTCGAGCTGCTCGACGAGTCCGGCAACGTGCTGGGAGAGCTCACGCCTCGCGAGCCGAGCAAGTGGACCGGCGACTCGTACCAGCCGTGGGACGGCAAGGTCGACGCCGCGCAGACGCTGCAGATCAGCTACTCGCTGTCGCAACCTGCAGTCAGTGATGGCGGGACGTACACGGTGCGCGTCACGATCGCGTCGGCCGAGGGCGACAAGACGCTCGAGACGAAGAAGACGCTCGAGGCTCCCGCCTCGCTGCCGCCCGGCGCGGTGACCTGATCGAGCGCGACCACGTCGCTGCCCATTGCCACCGAGCCGCCGATGACGGCGGAGCGCGCGCAGAACGGGGTGCCCCTGCACGTGGCTCCCGCTGTCGGGAGAGCGCGCGCTCTCGTCAGAAGCTCGAGACAGGTGAAAAAGACCTCAGCTCCCCGGGCTCCGCGCGCTCTGCGGGCTCTGCGCTACTCCGGGGCGAACGCGCTCATCACAACCGCGAGCGCTGCCGAGCCGACGGCTGTGCGGTTACCCGCGACAGCGCCGTGACGTGATCAGAGCGATTCGAGGTAACTCACCAGCGCGGCGCGATCCGCCGCCGGCAGCGACGCTCCGAACGTGTGGCCGCGCAGCGGTCCCGGTCCGCGAGCGCCGCCGGCGTAACTGGCTTCGAGGCGCCCCGTCGAAAGGAGCGCATCGAGAGTCGGCACGGAGCCGTTGTGCAGGTACGGCGCTGCATCGGCGACGCGCACAAGCGAGGTGACGCGATAGTTGCCGGTCCCGCGCGCCTTGCCGTTCGCGAGCGAAGGGTCCGTGCCGACGCGCATGACCGGAATCGAGTCGCCGCCGCCATCGGGCCGCGTGTGGCACGAGCGGCAGTGCTCCTCGAACAGCGCCGCGCCCTTCTCCACCGCGGCGGGATTGGTGACCGTGCGCGCCGGCGGTGGCTCGAGCGAGTAGAGGTACATGGCGAGCGCCCACGCGAGCTCGCGAGGCGGCCGCACGCGCAGTGCGTTCGCGTGCAGCAGCTGCGTCTCCTGCCGGAGCGCGAGCGCGGCCGGACCGATGTGGCGAATCGTTCCCGCTTGCGTCAGGTGCGTCTGGTCGCGCAGGCTCCAGAGGTCGGGGATCGCGACCGGATCCTCGTCGTCGTCCTCGGTGACATCTGCGCGGCCTGCGCCCCACGTCGCCATCCGGCGCGCGAGCTCCGGGGCGACCGGCGCGCCGGTGTTCTTGTAATACGCGAGCCGCAGCGCGCCGAGATCGAAGCCCCGGCGCGCCGCACCCGGGACCACGACACCCTCGCGCACGGCGGTGTGGCACACGGCGCAGGTGATGCCGATCCGCTTCGTGCCATCGACATCGTCGAACGCGACGACGCCGGGCACGCTGCCATCGCTCGCTCGCTCGATGCCCTGCCCCTCACCGCCGTCGGGCATCGCCACCGCGCTGCCAACTAGCCATGGCGCGAGCGCGTGCTCGACACCGATCTCCGCGCGCAGCGGATACTCGAAGAACACGCGGCGGCCGAGCGCGATCCAGCCGGCGCGATCGTGGGGGCGTTTGCCATCCCACAGGCGCTTGCGCGGGATGACGGGCCACTTCGACGCCGCGAACGCTTCGAGCGCCTCGCGATCGAGCGGCCGCGAGCGCGGATTCCACTCGGGCAGCGCATCCCATCCCTTCGTGCCGTGCCCGTACGACGCGAGCCGCTGCTTCGAGTAGATGTTTGCCGGATTGACGAGCGACGCCTCGAGGGACTCGCGCCGCGAATGCACCGAGCCGATGTAGCGCTGGGCCTCGCGCTCGAGCCACGCCTCCGACCAGCGCTCCGGCTCCGGCGGCGTCGAGCCGCACCCGATCACGACGACGAACAGCAGCGCGCGCACCGCTGGACGTTAGCCGATCACGACCATGCGTGCCGCTCCAGCGTCGTATACGCTGAACGTGTGAACATCGTCGACGAGCTGACGGCCATCGGGCGCGCCCTGCGCACGGCGGGCATTCCGTACGCGGTCTGCGGTGGGATCGCGGTCACGGCGTACGGTGCGACGCGCTCGACGAAGGACATCGACATCGTGATCGACCGCGCACACCTCGCAGCCGTCCTCACCGCAGTCCTTCCCCTCGGGTACAACATCCCCGCCGGACCGATGACGTTCTCGCCGGGCACCGCGAACGAGCGCCACGTCCAGCGCGTGAACAAGATCGTGGGCGCGGAACACCTGGTGCTGGACCTGCTCCTGGCCGAGGCCGCTTATGCAGGCGTGCTCGACGACCGCGTGGACATCGACTTGCCGGGAGGTACGCTGACGTTCGTGTCGCGCGAGACGCTGCTCCGCATGAAGCGCCTGGCCGGCCGTGCGATCGATCTGGCCGACATCGAGAAGCTCGAGGGTGGCGATGCGACCTGAGCAAGTGACCGCGCGCCTCGCCGAGCTCGCAGCGCTGTACGTGCCGGAGACCGTCGAGGAGGGGCGCGCGCGGCTTCGAGCTGATGCGCTATCCCCGGACGCACTCGTATCGACGGTGGCCGCTCGCCTCGATGAGTTGCGCGCGCTCGACGAGCTCACGCGCCACCTCCACCGGCACATTCGGCCGCGGCGCTAGGAGCCTGTAGACCATAGGTCGTCGATTCCGGATGGACTTCTCGGTCCGGTTTTGATCGAATCGGTGGGTGAAGAGCTATCGCC
>JACCRC010000443.1 GCA_013813765.1 Deltaproteobacteria bacterium
GAGCTGGCGCGCGCTCGCGATCGCGGAGCTCGGTGCGAGCCACGACGTCGTACGCCATATCGACATGGTCGATGCCGGCTGGGCATGGTCGAACGGTGATGTGGCCGGTGGACATCAGCGCCTCGAAGCACTTCGACGCACGACGCCGAACAAGGATGCGCGCTCGATCAGCGGCATCGTCGTCGATGCCAAGGGCGCGCCGGTTCCGGGCGCGGTCGTCGCGGCTGGAGCGCAGTTCAATGGCGACTCGCTGGCGATCGTGCTTCCGTACATGGATAGCCTCGGATCGCTGCGCACGACGACGACGGATTCCGACGGCAAGTTCACGATCCGCGACGCTGTACCGCGCGGCATCGTGGTCGCCCAGTCCGCCGCGCTACGCTCGGATGCGGTCGAGATCGCGGACACCGTCAAGCTCGTGGTGCAGCCGACGAGCCGGCTGTCCGGACGCGTCGATCTGCGCGGCATCCCGGCATCGCGCGTCGTCTTCGCCGTGTCGAGGCACGGTGCCGATTCGAAGACCGCCTACGCGGTGGTCGCGCCGGTCACGCGCGACGGAACGTTCACGCTCGATGGCGCGCCGCGCGGCCAGGTGGATCTGGCCGTGATGATCGACGGCGTCGATGGCGGCAGCAACATGGTCGTGAAGCGCGCCGATATCACCGAGCCGGAGGTCTCGAAGCTCGAGCTTGCAGTGCCCGCGGCGCAACGCACCATCCGCGTGCTCGTGCGCAGCACCGTCGGAACGCCGTCACAGAACGCACAGGTGATGATCATCCCGTCGACTCGGCCCGCGAAGTCGACCCTGAAGGATCTGCAGACGCAGTCTGGAGACCTCGGGGGCTTCAACGTCATTCTCGCGCGGCCGCTCGATCGCTCGGAGACCGGCCTCGGCAAGCCCGGCGATCTCGTGGCCTCCGTGTCCGTACCCGAAGGGCTGCAGACCGCGTGTGCGATCGGATTGCCCGCGACGCTCGATCAAACCCTACAGACGAATGCGGCAGCGCACGGCGACAAGATCGAGGTGCGCTGCGTGCCGATCGGGGATGGCGTCTCCGAGGTCGTCGTCGAAGTTCCGCCGTGGCCGCGCTTCGATTAACGTAGGTCCGCGCCGTCGACGATCTTGTCGGCGTCGGGTGCCTCGGCGATCCGGATCAGCGCGGACGCGAGGACGTCGGGGGTCGTCGAGCGCCACTTGTCGCGCAGCTTCTTGCCACCGAGCACGCCGGCCACCGCGAGCAGTCCATCGCCGATCACGGCGGCGGTCGACTCGCCGACGCGACTCTCGTCGCGCTCGCCGGTGATGAGCGACGGGCGCGCGATCGCGTACGGCAGGCCCGAACGCATCACGACCTCTTCAGCCTTTCCGCGCCATGACAGGTACGCGGAGCTCGCCTTCGGATTCGCACCGACCGACGACAGGTACACGAGCCGTGGCCGCGTCTCCGAGCCCTTGACGGCTTCGACCGCGAGCGCCGTCAGGCCGTAGTCGACCGTTTCGTAGATGTTGCCTTCGATCGCGTCGGTCTTCGCCTTGCTGCGTGTCGTGCCGATGCAGATGTAGAGCTGACCGCTGCCCCGCGAGAACAGCTCCTTGAACCGCGCCGCGAGCTTCGGTGCGTCCCACGGTGTGGTGTCGACCGTGGCGCCCTGCTCGCCGAACGTCTTCTGCCACTCGGCGAGCTTCGACGAGTCGGGCCGCACGTGAGCGACCGGCGCGGCGCCACGCACGCATAGCTGGCGCACGACCTCGCGTCCGACGAAGCCTGTCGCGCCGAGGACGAACGCGGTCACTGCCCGGACTCGAGGCGACCCAGCGCGGCCTGCATGCGCGCCTTGAGCGGCTCGACGACCGCCGGATCCTTGATGTTGATCACCGGCTCGGTGTCGTACTGCTCGTAGAACACGCTGTCCTTCGCCTCCGCGGGAACGCCGAGCGCCTCGCGGATGCGCTTGAAGTCCGGGATGAACGCGCGGTCGAACAGCGGAACGATCGTGCCGGTGATCGTGCCCGTGAGTCCGCAGATGTAGATCACGACGTTCTTCGGGTTGAAGCCGCCCTTGGGTAGCCCGAGCCGCATCTCGAGATCATCGAGCCGCGCGCCCTCGAAGAACGCCTCGACGCGCCCGGTATCGCCCTTCCAGTCCGGCGCTGCCTGCGGGCGGCTGACGGTGCCCCAGTACTTGAGGCCGTGGACCTCGACGTACTTCATGAGCTCGTCGCGATACCCGAGGTCACCCGGGTACGACGCGCCGTGGAGCAGGACCCACTTCGACAGGTCGGCGCTCGGGTTCCTGCGCAACTCGCTCCGGAGCATCGATACGAACGGTGCGGAGCCGGTGCCCGCTGCGACCATGACGCGGATGCGCTTGTCGTCGAGGCCGATGGTGTCCTTGATCGTGAACACGCCGGCGGCGACCGGGCGCATGTACATGCGGTCACCCGACTTCAGCTTCCACAGGAGGTGCGTCAGCGGGTTCTCGGACTCCGGCTTGGAGACGAAGCGAACGTAGAACTCGGTAGGACCATCGTCCTCGGGAGCCGAGGCGATCGACATCGAGCGCCGCACCGAGCCGAGCTCGGGCTTCTCGGCGTTGTTCGCGCCGAGCACGCAATACTGGCCCGGCACGAACCACGGACGCTCCGTGGGCGGCTGGTCGGGCTGGACACGAAACAACGTCAGCGCGTCGGTAACGTCGACGCGCTCGACGAGCGTTGCGTTGTACTCGAGGGGCTTCGCCATCGGCCCCGACGCTAACACGCTTCAGCGCATCGACGTGCGGTCGAGGCCGTCGGCGTCATGCACCGACTCCCACGCATCCTCACGGGAGTCTTCGAGACGACTCATCGCCATGTTGACGTCATCGTGACGCTGTTCCCACGTCGTCGCGGGAACACTCTGCAAGGCCTGGATCTGGTTACCGGCCTCGTCGAGACGCATCTGGAAGATCTGCAGCTTCTCGCGCGCTTGCGGGGTGGTCGCGAACGAGTTGAGCAGCATCGTCTGAGAGGCGAAGACGCTCTGCACGCCGCGCAGCGTCGCGATGCGGATCGTACGCGCGTGCTCGAAGTCCTGCTGAGCGGACGACAGCTCGTGCGCTTCCTCGCCGACATCCTTGGCCTCCTCGCCGATCGCACGCGCGTTGGCGCGTGCCTCTTCGCGAATGTCCTCGGTCTTGTCGGCCACTTCCTCTCTCAGCTCGCCGACGCGATCGTTCGCCACCTCCGTGACCTCGCGGGACTCCTCGCGGAGGTCCCGCGTGTGGTCGTTCACGCGGTCGGCCTGCCGGTCGGCTTCTCTCGCGGTCTTCTCGTTCTGCTGGCACGCAGCTCCTGCGAACAGGAATGCGGCGACGATAAATAGTTTATTCATAAGGGTTTCTCCGTGCACTTTAGGTGCATCGGATGTGCCCACGGCGACGTGTGCGGTGAGCGTCAGCGCGCGATCAGCAAGGCCTTGAACTCGTGAGGTACGAGGCCCATCAGGCGGTCTTCGATGCGGTCCCAGCGGAGCTCACCCACCCGTGTGAGGTCCAGCTTGTCCCCGACGGTCTTCTCGAGGAGCTCCGGCGTGTAGCCGATCTTCGGCAAATCCAGCTCAGCGCCTGCGGCGAGCGCGCGCAGTGCGCGGAAGTGACTGCGCGTCGTGGCAAGACCCTTCTGCTCGCGATCGAAATCGAGCAGGTCGATCACGAACTCGACCTTGGCGGTGAGGCCCGCGCCCTTCGCGAGCTGGTGCAGGTGACCGAAGTGCGTGGACAGCTCGGGGTGATCGAGGTGCGTGGACACCTTCGGCCACGCGGCGATGTCGCCGAACTCCGTGAGGATCGCGTGACCACCGGGCGCAAGCCACTTGCCGATCTTCTCGACCAGCTCGAACGCGCCGGTCATCAGATAGAACGGCTCGGGCGCGTCGTCGAGGTTGACGCCGCGATCCGCCGCGATCTTCGAGAACGTCGCGAGCTTCTCGCGGTTCACGTTGCCCTGATCCGGCTCGAGCCCGAGGTCCGCGCGCGTGAGCTGTCGCGCCGGAAGATCACCGGCCATCTCGTTCGACAGGATCAGATCGAAGCTCGCCTCGGGGAGATCGACCGCGAGGACGTCGCCGTTGATCCACTTCGCCGTTTCCTTGCCGACCCGCTCCTGTTGCGCCGCGGCCAGCACCGGCGAGAGCTCCACGATCGTGTACTCGACGGTGCGACCCGCTTCGGTCAGCGTTGCGATCACGTCCTTCGCGACGTAGCCGAGGCCCGCGCCGACCTCGAGCACGCGCACGGTGCCCTCGCGGACCATGCCGCGCGCCATCATCACGTCGGCGAGCTTCTGCCCGTAGGTGCGGCCGCCGAGCGCCGGATGCGGGATGCGCAGAAGATGAGACAGCGTGGTCTCCTGATGATCGAACTGCTCGTCGGCATGCGTGATCGACGTCTGGTGATACGCGGTGAGATCCGGCGCGGGCGGCACCGGCGTGCCCGGCTTCCAGCTCGGATACGGCATCGTCGATGCGAGGTACGCGGGTGCCATCGCGGGACGCTTCGCGTACACCGACCACGGCATCATCGACAGCTTCAGCGCCTGCACGTCGGAGTGAACGAGCTTGCGCACGAGCGAGACGATCTTGTCGTTGTCGTGATGGTGACGAAGCTCGATCAGACGCTTCGCGCCGTCGAACGCGTCCCAGATCGCGGTCTCCGCCGCGTCGAGCAGGATCTGCTGCTCCGGGCGCTCGCCCCACGCGGTCCAGAACGTCAGCCGGTCATCCTTGCGGCGCCAGATGTTCCACTTGCCGTGGATCGGGATGTACGCCCAGATTCCATCGATCTCCTCCTCCTTCGGATCCACGAGCACCGCGTGGCCGACGAGGATCTCCACGAACTGCTGTGGGTCAGCATCGCCGAGCTTGTCCTTGTAGTACGCGACGGTCTCCTTGGTATCGACCCCGTCGGAGAAGCTCTCGATCATCTCCGCGATGTCGGGGCTCATCTGCATGAGGTAGCCGTAGAGGTCGTGGAACAAGTACACGGCCCCCATGTGGCCGAACCACGAGATGTAACGAGAACGACGCAAGCGAGCGGGAATCGCCGGAGCGGTCGACATGCTCCTTCGTATCACTTATGCGTATGCTCGCGCTTCGATGCCCTACCTGTTCGAGACGGAAGAGCACGCCGCGGTCCGCGCGACCGCACGCCGGTTCGCTGAAACGCACATTGCGCCCCGCAGCGCGGAGTGGGAGGAGGCCGAGGAGTTCCCCATCGAGCTCTACAAGACAGCCTGCGAGGCCGGCGTCGTCGGGCTCGCCTACCCGGAGTCCGTGGGCGGGCAGGCGGGTGACCTCGGGCACGTCCTCGCGGGCGGTGAAGAGATGCTCCTGGCCGGGCGCTCGGTCGGCACGCTCGTGGGTCTGGGCAGCCACGGCATCGCGCTGCCCCCGATCATCCGGTTCGGCACGCCCGAGCAGCAGCAGCGGTTCGTCATCCCGTGCATCAAGGACGGAAAGATCTCCGCGCTCGCGATCACGGAGCCCGGCGGCGGCAGCGACGTCGCCTCGCTGACGACCTCGGCGGTGCGCGATGGCGATCACTACGTGGTCACCGGGGCGAAGACGTTCATCACCTCGGGCACGCGCGCCGACTTCGTGACCACTGCGGTGCGCACCGGTGGTCCGGGACACGGCGGCGTCTCGCTCCTCGTGATCGAGAAGGGCACGCCGGGCTTCGGCGTCAGCAA
>JACCRC010000449.1 GCA_013813765.1 Deltaproteobacteria bacterium
CTCAGCTGGCCTCATGCCGTTTCGCGCAATTCGCGGAACCTGCCCCCCGGCCACGGAGGCCCGAGCCCGTCGACCCCCGGCCCGCTCGGACCCGGTCATCATGTGGGGCTTCGTTGGAATGGCGCCGGCCAGGACCGGCGGGACTCGACCCGTCACCCCGGTGTCCGCCACGTTGCGAGACCGCGCCCCAGCAACGACTCGAGCCGCACGACGTCATCTGCGTACACCTCGCGCAGGCGAGCCTCGAGATCCGGCCGCAGCACGGGCGACCCGTTGGGAAACACGCGGGCGAGCACGACCTGGTCGAGGGCCACGACCGCGGCGCTGACGAGGGACGCGGCCGGGCGCCGAAGGCGACGGGGACGGTACTCGTAGGTGTCGACGTGGTCCCACGACCACGCGAACCTCCGGCGCGCCCGGAGCACGCGGAGGCGGCGCAGGTCGTACGTCCCGGCGTTCGTCCTGCGGGTCGTGGTGCGTGGCTCGTGGTCCTCCGCGACACCGAGGAACCGGTAGATCGTCTGAAACGTCGTCGGGTTGTCGAGGTCTTCATTCAGCACCACCAGGATGCGGTCGGCCCCAAACGCGTCGACATAACGGGCCAGATGCCGACCGTAGAAGCCGAGGTCGAGAATCTCAGAAGCTCGGGGGTGGGACGGGTCGGTCCAACCGTCGAGAAGACGCGCGATTCCGACGTCGAGCGGCAGCAACGGCAGCAGTCCGAACTGCACGTACCAGTGGTAGGCAGAGATGGCGCGGGCCACCGGATCTCGCAGCACGGCGAGAATGCGAGCGTCGGGGACCACTGACTTGATGTTCGGTGCGCACTCCGGACGAGCAAGGTAGTCCGGGCGCTGGATGCCACGGCGCTGGTGCGGGGTGGCCGCGGCGACGGCGGCCCGCAGCTCCGACGGCTTGCTCCGGGCGAAGAACGGGTGCTCGAAGTACGGCACCTCGTCCGGGCACATGAAGATCTCGGGGTGATCGCCGAGCCGGGTGTTGAGGTGGGTCGTTGCCGAGCGCTGCGCACCGACCACGAGGAAGTCGACCAGCGGGCGCGTACGGGTTTGGCTCGCGCGCGCCGTCGGCTCGGCGCCAGCAGAGGCACCCATGGCGCGCGCTCCAACCTGTCGGGACCCGGTGTCCAGCGGCGACAGTAGCCCGGCGTCAGTGACTACGCCCGACGATCCGGACTTCTCGCGGCGACTGGTTCGGAGCTTCCCGATCCTCACTCCAGACCACGATGGCTCCCGAGGCGTCCGCGAGGGGCCCGACCACCCAGCTGGCGGAAGGGCAGCCTCGCGCCTGCGACTTCTGAAATGCTCCACATGCCGGCTCCCGATCCTCCACACTTGTCGTTGCCGCAGGGCGGCGATGGCCGAAAATGACGAGCGAGGTGTTCGTGGACGTCGACTGGACGCACGACTTGGATGTCGCCAAGCCCGCGATCGTGACCGGCGCGGGCGGATTCATCGGTGGACACCTGGTGTCTCGACTCCGTGAGCTGGGTTTCGAACGCGTCCGCGCGGTGGACCGCAAGCCGGCAGACGAGTGGTACCAGCGCTTCTCAGACGTCGACTCGTTGGTCGTCGACCTGTCCTCGATGGACGGATGCCGGCGCGCCGCAGAGGGTGCGGGCTACGTGTTCCATCTCGCTGCCGACATGGGCGGGATGGGGTTCATCGAGAACAACAAGGCCCTTTGCATGCTGTCCGTGCTGTCGAGCACGCAGATGCTGGTGGCGGCCCGCGACGTCGGGGCCGAGCGGTACTTCTACGCCTCCTCGGCTTGCGTGTACGCGCAGGAGAAGCAGACGACGGCCGACGTTCCCGCCCTCGCCGAGGACGATGCGTACCCAGCGACGCCGGAGGACGGTTACGGCTGGGAGAAGCTGTTCAGCGAGCGAATGGCGCGACACTTCTTCGAGGACTTCGGCCTCGACACCCGGGTCGCTCGGTATCACAACGTCTACGGGCCGATGGGGACATTCGCCGGTGGTCGCGAGAAGGCACCGGCCGCGATCTGCCGCAAGGTGATCGAGGCCAAGCTCAGCGGCGTGCACGAGATCGAGATCTGGGGCGACGGCGAGCAGACGCGGAGCTTCACCTACATCGACGACTGCGTCGAGGGCACCTTGCGCCTGACCGCATCGAGCTCCCGTGATCCACTCAACGTCGGCAGCAGCGAGATGGTCACCATCAACGACATGGTCTCGCTCTGCGAGCAGATTGGTGGGGTCACGTTGCGGCGGCGGTACGTCCTCGACGCCCCACTCGGTGTCCGCGGGCGCAACAGCGACAACTCCCGGATCCACGCCGAGCTCAACTGGGAGCCCTCCATCCGACTGGCGGCCGGGCTCGAGCGCACCTACGCCTGGATCCACGACCAGATGACGTCGACCGGGGAGTCGCACCCGCTGGCGCTTGCCGCCACCGCGCGATGAGCGCACCGTCCACGCCGACTGGGGCCCGCCGTCCGGTCATCGTCCTCGGCGCGCCCCGGTCGGGCACGTCGTTGCTGTGCGACGTCCTCGAGTCCCATCCCGACGTCCTCGTCCTGCGGGAGCCGCGGCTCGTGTGGCGGTTCGGCAACGACAGCCGCAGCGACCAGCTTCGCCCGGAGCATGCTCGGAGCGAGGTGGTCGAGCACATCCACGCTCACTTCTCGGCTGCCCTTCGCGAGCGCGGCGTCGAGCAGCTGGTCGAGAAGACGCCCGCGAACTCCGTGCGCCCGCTGTTCGTCGACGCGGTGTTTCCGGACGCGCGCTACGTGCACATCACCAGAAACGGGTGGGCGGCGGTCCCTTCCATCCGAGACTTCTCTACGCGGCGCGGTTCGGGTCTGGACGGCCGGCAGGTTCGGAAGCTCAGGCGTCGACTGCGCGAGGCCAGCCCGAGCCAAGTGGCGCACTACGTCCCCGAGCTGGCGCGACGGTTGGCCGGCCCGGGCGGGCGGCGACCGGCGCTCTACGGACCGCGTCTCGCCGGGCTCGCTCCGATCGCCGAGGAGCTCGGCGGACTCGAGGCGGCAGCGCTCCAATGGCGTACGTGCGTCGACAGCGCCACGACGTTCGGCCGCGCGCTCAGCCCGGACCGGTACCTCGAGGTCCGGCTCGAGCGACTCGACCGGGAGACCATCGTGACGGTGCTGGAGTTCTGCGGACTCGCTGTCGTCGACGACGTGCTCGAGCACTTCCAGGCGGCCTACAGCCCTGAGGCGGGCCTGAAGCGCTCGGCCCTCACCGATCTCGAGCAGGCCGTGATAGCGCCGTACGTCAGCCCGGCAAACGTGTGGCTCGGGTACGACGAGCCGTCGCTCGTCAGCGCGGGCTAGCCGCGCGATGACGTCGGACGCCGTGCGCGGTAACCGCGCTGCACCCGGCTCGCTGCGGGTGATCTACATCGCGGGCGCGAGGAACTGCGGATCGACGCTGCTCGATGCCATCCTGGGCAACGCACCGGGCGCGCACAGCCTCGGCGAGGTTGCCGGCTTCCACCGCTACGGCCCGACCCTCCCGTGTGCGTGCCAACGCTCGCCAAGCGACTGCGCGCCGTGTGTTGGTGTCGTGCGATCGGTCGAGGACGCGGGGACCTGGCCAGCCTTTCAGAGGCTGTCCCGATGGCCGTTGAAAGAGCGATCGTTGCACTGGATGGTCGTCGGCACCAACGCGCGCCGCCGCTACGCGCAGGTCGCCGATCTGGTGTTCGCAAGCGTGGCCGCGACCACCGGGTGTCGAGTGCTGATCGACTCGTCCAAGAACGCGACGCGAGCAGCGGCGCTGACCCGCGACAGCCGACACGACGTGCGAGTGGTCCACCTGGTCCGCGATGGCCGCGGCTACCTCCGGTCGCGGCGGACCCGGGCAGCGGCGGACGGCAAACGGCACATCGCCGCGGTGGCCATGATGGGCTGGCTCACGAAGAACGTCCTGATCGGGAGCGTGCTGGGCTCCCGGCTCGACGCCGATCACTACCTGGTCTGCCGCTACGAGGACCTGATGAGCAGCCCGGGGCCCACGCTCGAGCGCATCTGTGCCTTCGCCGGTCTGGACTCCGCCGGCCTGCTCGAGGCGACGACGACCGGCGACGGTGTGCAGCGCGGTCACGTCTTCGAACCGCGCCGAAAGGTGGACTACCGGTGGGTTCGGCTCGATCCGAGCCGACTCAAGTCGCAGCGAGAGACGACGTCGCGCAACCTGGTGTTCTGGACCCTCGGGGGCTTTGCGTCGCAACGGTGGGGCTACGACCGCAAGCAGAGCTATCTGGACGGCGCTCGGACCGACGCTGCTGGCGGAGGGCAACTACCGACCGACCTCGACGTTTCCGCACCAATCGCCAGATCCTAGCCAGCGCAGCGTTGACGCTCGCTGGAATCTGCACGTGACACCGGAGGTCATCATCAGTCGATTCGCCACGTATCTCCACGCGTTTGACGACGCGGTATCAGCCCGTCCGGCGGACCCGTTGTTCACGTTCTTGACAGACGGCACCGGGGACGGCGTCACGTGGACCTACGCCGATCTGCACCGGGAGGCATCCCGCGTTGCCGCGATGCTGCGCGCCTCGGTCCCGGCCAGTGCACCGGTGCTCCTCATGGCGCCGCCTGGTCTTGAGTACCTGGCAGGGTTCTACGGCTGCCTGTACGCCGGCGTCATCGCGGTGCCGGCCTACCCGCCCTCGCCCATGCACGGCCGGGGGCATCTGGACCGTCTCCAGGCGATCGCAGCGGACGCAGGTATCACGTTCGCGCTCATCACCGAGGCCATGCGGCCTGCGCTCGACGGCTTCAGCAACGGGCGTGAACCAGTGCGATGCCTCGGTCTCGACGAACCGTCGGGGCCGGCCGAGAGCGTCCCGCTCCCGTCCGTCGGCGCCGACGACCTTGCCTTCCTGCAGTACACGTCCGGATCGACGGGCGACCCGAAGGGTGTCATGGTGACCCAAGGCAACCTGGTGGCGAACATCTCGATGATCGCCGACATGTGCGACTTGTCGAACGACGTCATTGTGAGCTGGTTGCCTCCGTATCATGACATGGGATTGATCGGAAGCCTTCTCGCGGCGCCTCTCATGGGCGCTCGCACGGTCTTCATGGCACCGTCAGCCTTTCTGCGCCGGCCGGCGCGGTGGCTGCAGGCGATCACCCATTTCGGTGGTACCGCGAGCACGGCACCCAACTTCGCCTACGAGGCCTGCATCGAGAGAGTTGGTGACGCCGAGGCTGCAGAGCTCGACCTCTCAACCTGGCGAGTGGCGATGAATGGCGCCGAACCGATCCGCCCCTCGACGATGGCTCGCTTTGCCGAGCGCTTCGCGCAATGCGGCTTCCGGCCCGAAGCCTCCTGTCCGGCGTATGGTCTCGCCGAAACGACTCTCATGGCGACGGTCAAGGTCGCCGGGTCCTTTCCGACGCTGATCGACGTCGACGCGGACGCCTTCGAACGAGGTCGGGTGCAGACGGCCTCCGGCGACGCGCCGAGTCGCCGCTTCGTCTCGTCGGGCTCGGTGCCGGCCGGCACCCACCTGCACATCCGCGACCCCGAGACCGGAGCTGCTCTCGAGCCGGGCGAGATCGGCGAGATCGTCATCGAAGGCCCGCATGTCACTGCCGGCTACTGGCGCAAGCCCGCGGTCACCAGTGAGCAGTTCAGCGACGGCTCGGTGCGTACCGGTGACCTCGGGTGCCTCGTCGACGGCGAGTTGATCGTCACCGGCCGCATGAAAGACATGATGATCATCCGCGGCCAGAACCACTATCCGCAGGACATCGAGCGAACCGTCGAGGAGTCGCACCACGGAGCTCGCCACGGGTGCGGCGTCGCGTTCGCGGTGGATCGGGGTGACCAGGAGGTCCTGGTCGTCGTACAAGAGGTGCAGCCCGCGAAGGTGGGCGATCCAGCCGAGCTCGTGGAGCACATCCGGCGCGCGGTCACAGCCGCGCATGGCGTCGCGCCGGCCGCGGTGGTGGTCGCGCGGCCCGGCTCAGTGCCCAAGACGTCGAGCGGCAAGGTCCGGCGGCGCGAGGCCCGTCGGCTCTTTCTGTCCGGGTCGCTGCAGCCGTTGTTCAGCTGGGAGACGGCCGAACCGGTAGGGCCGGCCCGGCTCCTCGACCAGGTCGGAGGGTAGCGACGTTGGACATTCATCTCTTGCACATCGGCAAGACCGGCGGCACAACGCTCAAGCAGATGGTGAAGGGCGCCGGCGCGGACCAGCTCCCGGACCGGCGTGTCGTGCTCCATCTGCACGGGACGAGAGCCGTCGACGTGTTCGCCCGAGACGAGCCCGGTGCAGTCGCCTTCTTCGTGCGGGACCCGGTTGCCCGGTTCGTGTCAGGTTTCAACAGTCGACTACGCAAGGGTGCTCCGATCGCGAACATCCCGTGGCGACCGGCCGAGGAGATCACGTTTGCTCGCTTTGCGACGCCGAACGACCTCGCGGAGGCGCTCTCCTCCAAGCACGAGGTCCAGCAGGATCGAGCCTTCGTCGCCATGGACTCGTTGATCCACACGCGGCTGCACCTCACGTACTGGCTGCGCAGCCCCGACTACCTCGAGAGCCGGATCGGTGGCATTGCCTTCGCCGGGTCGCAGGAGCGCTTCACCGAGGACGTGGGCCGGTTCTTCGACCTGTTGGGGGTGCCACCCCCGATCGTCGACCACGCGCACCAGGCACCGGCGGGGTCCTCCACCGAGCTCTCCGATGTGGCCACGCGGAACCTGCAGACGTGGTACGCGGACGATTTCGCTCTCTACGACTGGGTGGTCCGACGCCGAGACACCTGGACGACCGACCGGCTCCTGGAGAGGGATGGGCTCGACGGCGAGTGAACAGGGCACCCACCCGTCGTCAAGATCATTGGACTGACTGACATCGTCGTCGGCCCACGATACGGTTGATGCATCACGAGTTGGGCATGCCGTCCTGGCTTCGCAGACGGCGTTTCGGTCAAGCTCGACGATCCAGGAAGTGGAGACGATGGCGACGAGCGGATCCCCGCAGACAGCGGTGATTTCCACAGGTGCACTGTTCGATGAAATCCCGGCTCTGGCGAATCTCGATCCAGCCGACCCGTACGCGGCTTACGCGCAGCTCTTCGGCGCGCCGCTGGTAGCCGCGGGCGGCAGCGTTGTGGTCGTCACGCGTTATCACGAGTGCTATGAGTTGTTGCGCCACCCGCATGTGATGAACCGCCGCGATACCTCGCCTGCTTTTCGCGGTCTCACCGCATCGTTTATGCACATGATGGATCCACCCGAGCACACCAGGATCCGGAGCATTGTCAACAAGGCGCTCACGAGGCGTTCGGTGGAGGCGCTCAAGCCCTGGCTCGAGCGTGAGGTCCATCGACTGCTGGATCGGCCGCCGAGCGCAGTTGGCCGCTACGACGTCATCACGGAACTCGCCTACCCCTTGCCGCTGAATGCGATCTGCCAGATGCTCGACGTCCCCATGGCTGATCGCGGCGCGATCACGGGTTGGTCGCGATCCATCACCTATGGCTCCGACCTGCTCGCCGGTCGCCGGTCCACGATTGACCAGCACGAGTTCCGGACCGCCATTGGTGCGTTCCGCCGGTACATCCAGAAACTCACGGAGGAACGCCGGCGTGCGCCCAAGGACGATCTGCTCTCTCGGCTGATCCTCGCGGAAGAGACCGGTGATCGGCTGACCGACCGCGAGATCACCTGGACGGCGATCGGGCTGCTGGTGACTGGCCACGAGACGACGGTGAGCCTGATCGCGCATGGGGCCATCGCGCTGAGCCGCCACCCCGAGATGGTGGATCGGGTCGCGACCGACGAGGATTTCGCCGATGCGTTCATCGAGGAGATCCTGCGCTACGACTCACCGGTCCAGGCAGCCGTCCGGATCGCCGCTGAGGACCTGCGCGTCGACACAGTCGACGTCCGGGCGGACAGCGCGCTCCTGCTGATCCTCGGGGCGGCAAACCGAGACCCGGATCAGTTCGCCGACCCGGACAGTTTCGACGTCGATCGCCGGAACAACCGAACCCATCTCGCATTCGGGGGCGGGCCGCACTTCTGTCCCGGAGCAGCGCTCAGTCGCTTGGAAACCAGGCTTGCGTTGATGGCGCTCGCTCAACGGTTCGTCAACCCGAGGCTCGACGCCGACGGCGTGCGATACCGGAAGGGCACGATGATGCGAACCCCGACCGTGGTCGACTTCGAGGTCGACGACATCCGGCCGCGCCAGAACGTGGGCTCGGCTGGTGGAGCACCGCGATGAACTCGTGCCCCTCGTCCCTCGTCTGCTGACGGTTGGCTTGCTCGAGGAGCTCTGGGTCTGGCGTGACAGGTCGCATTTGCTCCGTCCCGCCGGTGACGAAGCCGCGGCTTGTCCCGCCTTCAGTCAGGCGTCCAGCTCGGACCCGCTGGCGCCGGATGGGGATGCCGCGGCAGTCGGCACCGTCGATTGAGCCGCAGAGCCTGGTGGGATGAGCCGGGCGCGGTCAGCGAGGGCTGCCGCGAACTCGCCGGGGTCGAGCGTCCCGGCGATCACTCGGCTCGTCGGCCAGTTGGACACATAGAACCCGGCCAACTCGGCGAACGCCGCGATATCGGGCGCATAGTGCTCGGCTAACGTGGAGAGGTCTGTCCCGGACGGGGGGTGGCGACGAGATCCTGCGGCGCAGCCCGGATCCGTTTCTCGGTGGA